>DAIOET010000333.1:0-5058 GCA_036746135.1 Cupriavidus sp. | reverse complement strand
CGGCCAGACGATTTCCGAACGCATCGCTCGCGCCTTGCCCACACTGACGCCCGCGCATCAGCGCATGGCGAACTACGTGCTGGACAACCTGTTCCGCGCGGCCACGATGCGGATCGACGAATTCGCCACGGCCGTGGACGTATCGGTGGCCACGGCCAACCGCTTTGCCAAGGCGCTGGGCTTTGAGGGATATCCGCAATTCCGCGCGGAGCTGGTGCGCGGGTTCGAAGCCACGTTGGCGCCGGTGGAGCGCCTGCGCGACGAACTGGCGCGCCCGAGCACGGTGGCCGAAGTGTTCGCCGCCTCGCTGGAGGACGGCGCCCGCAACCTGGAATCCACGCGCCGCAATCTCGATCCCGAATCGATCGAGCGCGCGGTGGACGCGATCCTGGAATCCGAGCGCGTCTATGTGATGGGTTTTGGCGCCAGCGGTTTCCTGGCCGGGCTGTTGCAGCACGGGCTGGAGATGCACTGCCGCATGGTGACATCGGTGTCCACCGTGGGCGGCGCATCGCACGCGGCGCGCCAGCTGTTCAAGCTCCAGCCGCAAGACCTGGTGGTGGCGATTGCGTTCCCGCGCTACGTGACCGATTCGATGGTGCTGGCCGAGCGCGTGAAAGCGCATGGCGGGCGGCTGCTGGCGCTGACCGACGGACCCACGTCGCCGCTGGCGCCGCTGGCCGATATCGCGCTGTATGCCAACGCCGGCAATCGTCTGTCCGCCAACTCGGACGCCACGGTGCTGGCACTGATCGAAGCGCTATGCGGCGCCGTGGCGTACCGTTCGGCGCGCTCGGTGAAGGCTGCCGCCCAGATGACCGAATTCCTGCTGCCGTGGCTCTACGGCGCGCCCGGTGCGCGCGATGGCCGCGCCGCATCGAAATCCTCTGACTGAAGTAAGAGAAGGGAAGTAGAAGGACCTATGCCTCAAGCTGTTATCGCTATCCACGGCGGCGCCGGCACGATTACCCGTGCGGCGATGGACGCCAACCGCGAACGCGAGTACACCGCCGCGCTGGAACAGGTGCTGCTGGCTGGCCAGCGCGTGCTGGCCGAAGGCGGCAGCGCGCTCGACGCCGTGACCGAAGCGGTGCGCCTGCTCGAAGAATGCCCGCTGTTCAATGCCGGCAAGGGTGCGGTGCTGACGCATGCCGGTACCTACGAACTCGATGCCTCGGTCATGGACGGCGCCACGCTGAATGCCGGTGCCGTGGCGTGCGTCAAGCGCCTGCGCAATCCGGTGCTGGCCGCGCGCGCGGTGCTGGAACATAGCGAGCACGTGCTGTTTGCCGGGGAAGGCGCGGAAGCGTTTGCCGAAGCGCAAGGGCTGGAACTGGTCGCGCCCGACTACTACTTCACGCAGGCGCGCTACGACCAGTGGCAACGCGCGAAGAGCGTGGCCGGCATGGCGCTGCTGGACCACGACGCCGCCACGCTGGCCGCCAAGGCTGCGCAAGCCGATCCGCTCGATGCGGACAAGAAGTTCGGCACGGTTGGCGCCGTGGCTTGCGATGCCAACGGCAACCTGGCCGCGGCGACGTCCACCGGTGGCGTCACGAACAAGCAGGTGGGCCGCGTCGGCGACACGCCGGTGCTGGGCGCCGGCTGCTATGCCGACGACGTAGCCGCTGTGTCGGCCACGGGCACCGGCGAGATGTTCATCCGCACTGCCGCCGCGTTCGATGTTTCGGCGCAGATGCGCTACGCGGGCCTGACGCTCGAAGAATCGGCGCGCCGCGTGGTCATGGAAAAGCTGCCCGCCATTCACGGCCGGGGCGGCCTGATCGCGGTCGATCGCGCGGGCAACGTGACGTTGCCATTCAACACCGAAGGCATGTATCGCGGCGTGGCCCGCGTCGGCGAACCGGTCAACGTCTGGATCTACGGCTGATATGGCGAATACTGTTTCAAAGTCAAAGCAAGAGGCTTCGCGGCAAGGCATCGTTCTGCCGCCGGAGCGGGTGGTGGCGGTTGATAACCTGACCGTGCGCTTTGCCACGTCGGAACGTACCGTCGAGGCGGTGCGCAACCTGTCCTTCCACGTGGACCGTGGCGAAACGCTGGCCGTGGTGGGCGAATCGGGTTCCGGCAAGTCGGTCACGTCGCTGGCGCTGATGCGCCTGGTGGAGCATGGCGGTGGCAAGATCGCCAACGGCGGCATGCTGCTGCGCCGCCGCTCCGGCGAGGTGATGGACCTGGTCAATTCCACGGAGTCGACACTGCGCACCGTGCGCGGCGCGGACGTGGCGATGATCTTCCAGGAGCCGATGACGTCGCTGAACCCGGTGTTCCCGGTGGGAGAGCAGATCGCCGAATCGATCCGCCTGCACCAGGGCAAGAGCAAGTCCGCCGCACGCGCCGAAGCGTTGCGCATGCTGGAGTTGGTGCGTATTCCCGAAGCACGCCGCGTGCTGGACCGCTATCCGCACCAGTTGTCGGGCGGCATGCGCCAGCGCGTGATGATCGCAATGGCGCTGTCGTGCAAGCCGGCGCTGCTGATCGCCGACGAGCCGACCACCGCGCTGGACGTGACCATCCAGGCCGAAATCCTCCAGCTGATCCGCAACCTGCAGTCCGAAATGGACATGGGCGTGGTGTTCATCACGCACGACATGGGTGTGGTGGCCGAAGTGGCGGACCGCGTGCTCGTGATGTATCGCGGCGAGAAGGTGGAAGAGGGCACGTCCGACGACGTGTTCCACGCCCCGGCGCATCCGTACACCCGTGCGCTGCTGTCGGCGGTGCCCAAGCTTGGCGCGATGTCGGGCACGGATCTGCCCGCGCGTTTTCCGCTGGTGCAGATGAACGATGCCGCCGCGGCGGTCAAGGAACTGCCGCAGGACACCGTGCCGGCCGGCGCCGCGCCAATCCTGCGCGTGCGCGATCTGGTGACGCGCTTCGACGTGCCGGGTGGCCTGTTCGGCAAGGTGACGCGCCGCGTGCACGCGGTGGAGCAGGTCAGCTTCGACCTCTATCCCGGTGAAACGCTGGCACTGGTGGGTGAGTCCGGTTGCGGCAAATCCACGACGGGCCGTTCGCTGCTGCGCCTGGTCGATGCACAGAGCGGCACGATCGAATTCGCGGGCCAGAACATCAGCAAGATGCAGGGCCCGGCGCTGCAGGCGCTGCGCCGCAATATCCAGTTCATCTTCCAGGACCCGTTCGCATCGCTCGATCCGCGCGTGCCGGTCGGGTACTCGATCATGGAGCCGCTGCTGGTGCACAAGGTGGCCAGCGGCAAGGAGGCCGAGGCCCGCGTGGCCTGGCTGCTGGAGAAAGTGGGCCTGACGGCGGCGCACGCATCGCGCTATCCGCACGAATTCTCGGGCGGCCAGCGCCAGCGCATCTGCATTGCGCGCGCGCTGGCTCTGAACCCGAAGGTGGTGGTGGCCGACGAGTCGGTGTCGGCGCTGGACGTGTCGATCCAGGCCCAGATCGTCAACCTGATGCTCGACCTGCAACGCGAGCTTGGGGTGGCCTTCCTGTTCATCTCGCATGACATGGCCGTGGTGGAGCGCGTGAGCCATCGCGTGGCGGTGATGTATCTGGGGCAGATCGTCGAGATCGGCCCGCGCCGTGCCATCTTCGAGAATCCGCAGCACCCGTACACCAAGAAGCTGATGTCGGCGGTGCCCATTGCGGACCCCGCACGCCGTCACATGAAACGCGAACCGCTCAACGATGAAATCCCTAGCCCGATCCGAGCCGTGGGCGATGAACCGGTGGTACAGCCACTGGTGGCGGTTGCCGGAAGCGGCGAGCACGGTCACTTCGTGGCGCGGCACGCCGTTGGTGGCGCCTACTGATTGTCGATGGATTCCGTAGTACCGAAGTCGCTGTAATTCCTGTATTCCCTGTATTCCCTGTATTGCCTATTCCCGATAGAGGAGAAGAGATGTCCAAGGTTACTTTCCGGCTGATGGCCGGTGCTGCCGCAGTCGGCGCAGTGGGTATGCTGGCGGCCGCGCCGGCGTTTGCCGCCAAGGATGCGGTCATGGCCGTGTACTCGACGTTCACCACGCTCGATCCGTACGATGCCAACGACACGCTGTCGCAGGCCGCCACCAAGTCGTTCTACCAGGGCCTGTTCGGCTTCGACAAGGACCTGAAGCTGGTCAACGTGCTGGCCGAAAGCTATGACGTGAGCAAGGACGGCCTGGTCTACACGTTCAAGCTCAAGAAGAACATCAAGTTCCACGACGGCACCACGTTCGACGCCACGGCCGTCAAGGCCAACCTGGACCGCGTGACCGATCCGGCCAACAAGCTCAAGCGCTACACGCTGTTCAACCGCGTGGCCAAGACCGAGGTGGTTGATCAATACACCGCGCGCGTGACGCTCAAGGAGCAGTTCTCGCCGTTCATCAACGTGCTGGCCCACCCGTCGGCCGTGATGATCAGCCCGACCGCGCTGAAGAAGTACGGCAAGGAAATCGCTTTCCATCCGGTGGGTACGGGTCCGTTCGAGTTCGTCGAGTGGAAGCAGACCGACTACCTGAAGGGCAAGAAGTTTGCCGGCTACTGGAAGACCGGCTACCCGAAGATCGACACGATCACGTGGAAGCCGGTGGTGGACAACAACACGCGCTCGGCCGTGATGCAGACGGGCGAGGCTGACTTCGCGTTCAGCATTCCGTTCGAACAGGCCGCCGTGCTGAAGGCCAGCCCGAAGGTGGACCTGATCGACTCGCCGTCGATCATCCAGCGCTACCTGTCGTTCAACACGATGGTCAAGCCGTTCAACGACCCGAAGGTCCGCCAGGCAATCAACTACGCGATCAACAAGGAAGCACTGGCCAAGGTGGCATTCGCCGGCCATGCCATTCCGGCTGAAGGCGTGGTGCCCCACGGCGTGGATTACGCCGAGAAGCTGGGCCCGTGGCCGTACAACCCGGCCAAGGCACGCGAGCTGCTGAAGGAAGCCGGCTACCCGAACGGTTTCGAGACCACGCTGTGGTCCGCCTATAACCACACCACCGCGCAGAAGGTGATCCAGTTCGTGCAGCAGCAGCTGCAGCAGGTGGGCATCAAGGCCCAGGTGCAGGCACTGGAAGCCGG
>DAIOET010000332.1:0-5075 GCA_036746135.1 Cupriavidus sp. | reverse complement strand
GCGATGTCGTGCACAACATGCCGTTGGTGCATGACCTGCGCGCGCGCTGGCCCGATGCCGAGATCGACTGGGTGGTGGAAGAGGGCTACGTCGACCTGGTGAAGCTGCTGCCCGAAGTGCGCCGCGTGATTCCGTTTGCACTGCGCCGCTGGCGCAAACGCTTCTGGCAGGGTGAAACGTGGGCCGAGGTGGGCGCGCTGCGCGCGGCCATCCGGGAACAGGCCTACGATGCCGTGCTGGAAACGCAGGGCCTGCTCAAGACGGCCATCGTCGCGCGCACGGCAGCGCGTACCGTGAATGCACCGGTGATCGGCCTGGGCAATGCCACGCAAGGCTCGGGTTACGAGCCCGCGGCGCGGCTGTTCTACACGACCCCGGTCAAGGTGCCACGCCAGACGCATTCCGTGCAACGCTCGCGGCTGCTTGGCGCGGCGCTGACTGGCATGACGCCACCGGAGCCGCCGCGATTCTTCGGCCCTGCGGCCAACACGTTGCACGTGGAAGATCCGCTCTGGACCGGCCTGCCCGAACGATATGCGGTGTGCTTCCATGCCACGGCCGGTGCAAAAAAACGCTGGCCGGTCGAGAGCTGGCATGCACTGGGCCAGAAGCTCCACGCGGAAGGGCTGAGCGTGCTGCTGCCGTGGGGCAGCGAATCCGAAAAGCGCGATGCCCAGGCGCTGGCCGCGGGCATGCCTGGGGCGCAGGTGCTGCCGCGCTTCTCGGTCATGCAGGGTTTCGGACTGATCAACCGGGCCGAGATTGTGATCGGCGTCGATACTGGCCTGGTCCATATCGCGGCCGCGCTGTGCAGGCCGACCGTCGAGATCTATACGGCCACGTGGCGCTGGAAGACCGAGGGCTACTGGTCGGATCGCATCGCCAATGTGGGCGACGACGGCATCGTGCCCAACGTCGATGAAGTCTATGCCGCCGCACGGCGCGTGCGCGGAGTCAGCATCTGATGCTTCGAATCATTTATACCTTGCTGTGGCTGGTGATCCTGCCACTGGCGCTGCTGCGCCTTGCCTGGCGGTCGCGCAAGGAGCCGGGCTACATCCAGCACGTGAGCGAGCGCCTGGGGCAATATGGCGATCTGCCGTCCGATGGCCCCTGGCTGTGGGTGCATGCGGTATCCGTGGGCGAAACGCGCGCCGCGCAACCGTTGATCGACGCCTTGCTGGCCGCCTATCCGCAACATCGGCTGCTGCTCACGCATATGACGCCGACCGGCCGCCAGACCGGCGCGCAACTCTACGGCGCCAATCCGCGCGTGCAGCAGTGCTATCTGCCGTATGACGTGCCGTACATGGTGCGTCGTTTTCTGTCGCACTTCCGCCCCGACGCTGGCTTGATCATGGAAACGGAGGTGTGGCCGAATCTCGTCCATGTGACGCGGCGCGCGGGCGTGCCGCTGTTCCTGGTCAATGCGCGCCTGTCGCCGCGCAGCTATCGGCGCACCGCGCGTTTCGGCGGGGCAGCGGCGGCGCTGTACAACGATTTCACGATGGTGCTTGCACAGACCCCCGGCGATGCGGAGCGCTACCGCGCGCTCGGCGTGAAGGCGGTGCAGATCACCGGCAACCTGAAGTTCGACATGCAGCCGCCGGAAGCGGGCATGGCGCGTGGCGAGCTGCTGCGGCGTGCGTTTGGCGGCCGGCAGGTGCTGGCCGCGGCCAGCACGCGCGAGGGCGAGGAACCGCTGATCCTGGAGGCGTTCTCGCGCTGGCCAGGCGCTGTGCGTCCCGCGTTGCTGCTGGTGCCGCGACATCCGCAACGGTTTGAAGAAGTTGCCGCGATGGCGACGCGTGCCGGATTCACCGTGCAGCGCCGCAGCGCGCTGGACATCGAACAGATGGCTGCACCGATCACTGCCGACATCGTGCTCGGCGATTCGATGGGCGAGATGGCGATGTACTACGCGGCTTCGGACATGGCCTATATCGGCGGGAGCCTGATCCCGCTTGGCGGCCAGAACCTGATCGAAGCCTGCGCGGTGGGCACACCCGTGCTGATGGGGCTGCATACGTTCAACTTCGCCCAGGCCACGGAAGACGCTATCGCAGCAGGTGCTTGCCTGCGCGTGGCCAATGCCGATGAATTGATGGCGGCGGCGGCGGGCGTGCTGGACGACGAAAAGCGGCTGGCCGAGATGCGCGCCAATGCGCTGACGTTTGCGGGCCTGCATCGCGGTGCGACGGCCCGGACACTCGGCGCGCTCGCGCCAGTGTTGCGCTGACATACAAATCGTTTTCCGGCGGCTAGACTGATGCGGTAGTGGTCTTTGCGCCGCTTGCGCTCCCTTGCCGCCGGTTGTCGCCCTCTCGCGTGCGGGTGGCGGCCGGGGAGAGGGCAGGGCGGCAGGCCAACGATGACGCTTTCAGAGAAGCCGAGGAGCCCCCATGCCGAGTCGCCCGTTTTTTCGTGCAGTTGCTACCCTGATGGCCTGCGCGACTGTATCTGTCATTTCCGCCTGCGCCACCGGCCCCATGCCCGACAATACTTCGGCCAGCCCGGCCCTCAACGAAACGCGCTCCAGCGGCCCCAGCCGTTGGGAACTGGTGCGCTGGCAGCGCGCCGATGGGACGTTGCGCGATATCCCGCACGGCGACAACGGCGAGCCGATCATCTTCAATTTCAGCGACGGGATCGATTCGTCGCAAGGCACCGTTAGCGGTACCAGCGGCTGCAACCGCTTCACTGGTGGTTATGGCAAGACCACCACGGGTATCCGGTTCGACCGCGTGGCCGGCACGCGCATGGCGTGTCCGGGTACACGCATGGAAGTGGAATCAGCGCTGTTGAAGGCCATGCAGTCGCCGTTCACGACGGTGGGCACGCAACCGTCGGCGGGCACGACAGGCCGACAGGTCGTCTGGAAGACGGCCGATGGCGAGCTGCTGCAGTTCGTGGAGCGCGAAGGCGTGGGCCAGCGCGGTGACAAGGTCGATCCGGCGACGGGCAGCACCGGTGGTCGGGAAAAAATCGTCTATATCGATTCCCAGCGCGTGGAATGCACGGGCGTCGGCAAGCTGCAGTGCTACCGCTGGCGCGAATCGCCCGACGCACCGTGGCAGCTCTGGTACGGGCCAATCGAGGGCCTGGAATTCGAGTCGGGCGTCAGCTACAAGCTTCGCGTGCGCGAGTATCAGGTGCCGAACCCGCCGGCCGATGCCTCGGCCATTCGGTGGCAGCTTCTGGAAGTCGTGGAGCGCCGCCGCCCCGGCTAGTACCGAGCCCGCGGGGCGCCGCGGCTACGAACGCGGCGCGACGCCCGGGGCCATGCTCTCGCGGCGGCTACCGGTGCCACGCGCCGGCGTCCGTGCGGGTGCCGCGCCAAGGCGGGCTTTTTCCGGGAGTTTGTACATCGCTCCCGGCATCGACGTCAGCAGCGTGTTGATCCGCACCACATCGTCTTCAGCCAGCGTGCCGGTCGATGCCTTCAACCGCATGCCGTTCATGATGGTGTCGTACCGGGCCTTGGCCAGGTCCCGGCGTGTGGAGAACAACTGCGCCTCGGCATTGAGCACGTCGATATTGATTCGCACGCCCACCTCGTAACCGAGCTGGTTCGACTCCACCGCGCTCTGCGCGGAGCGTTCGGCCGCTTCCAGGGCCTTGACCTGGGCCAGGCCGTTGAACACGCCGGAGTAGGTCTGTCGCGCCTGTTGCGCGGCGGTGCGGCGCGCGAATTCGAGGTCGCTGGCTGCCTTGTCCGCCAGTGCCAGGGTTTCGCGCACACGGGACTGCGTCAGGCCGCCGGTAAAGATCGGAATATTGAGCTGCACGCCCACCACGCCGGAGTTGTATCGGCTGCCGATGTTGCTGAGCTGCGTGGCCGTGCCCTGTGCATTGGTGTAGCCGTATGACGCGACCAGATCCACGGAAGGCAGATGCCCCGCCTTGGCCTTGTTGGTTTCGCGCTGCGCGGTTTCGAGGTTGTAGTTGGCCAGGCTGACCTGCGGATTGCTCTGCTCCGCCTGCGAGGCCCAGGCGTTCACGTCGGCCGGCAGCGGACCGGGGATCTGTGCCTCGGGACGCAATCCCATCAGTTCGTCGACGGGTTTGCCGGTGATCTGCTGCAGTGTGGCGCGGGTAACTTCCAACGCGCTTTGCGCGGCGATTTCCGTCGATGTGGCCAAGTCATAGCGGGCCTGCGCATCGTTGGCGTCGGTAATCGTCGCGGTTCCCACCTCGAAATTACGCTTGGCTTGTTCGAGCTGTTCGCCGATCGCCTTCTTCTGGGCGCCAGCCAGGTAAAGATTGTCCTGCGCGGCCAGCACGTCGAAATAGGCCTGCGACGCGCGCGTAATCAGGTCGAGCTGTGCCTGCTGGAACGAGACCTCGCCGGCCATCGCGGCCAGCTCGCCCTGCTTGTATGTTTCCCAGCGATCCCAGCGGAACAGCGGCTGCGTCAGCTGCAAGGCCCAGGTGTTGGCGTTGAAATAGCGGGTGACGTCCACCGGCGAGCTGTAGTCGGCCATTGTCCGCTGCGCTCCGGCCGTGCCGGCGATCTGCGGCAACAACCCCGAGCGGCCCTGCGGCAGCTTCTCGCGCGTGGCCAGCAGTTGCGAGCGTGCACTGGCGAACTGGGCGTCGTTGGCTTGCGCGTCGCGGTACACCTGCAGCAGATCCGCCGCCAACGCGGACGGCATGTGCAGCCAGGTGAGCAGGGCAGCCGCGAGCACCAGGGGTTTCCTGGCCGCAACGGACACGGCGGAAAGCGCAAAACTCATGACATCTCCAGCTCGGCCTGCGGGGCGTGCGGCCAACGTTCGGTTCAAGTCGACGGGTGGTACGGCTAGGGGCGAGGTGCTGCGGGTATTGCGGATGCTGCGGATGCTGCGAGGACTGCGGTACGGCTGGGGTATTGCGCGGAGGAGCGGTCCTGACGCGAGGGTCAGGACCGGGTCCGAATCAGTATTGCGGAACGGACGGATCAACCTGGGTCGACCAGGCATGGATGCCGCCGGTCAGGTTGTAGACCTTGGCATAGCCCTGGCGCTCCAGAAAGCTGGCCACCTGCATGCTGCGCGCACCGTGGTGGCAGATGCAGACGATCTCGGCGTCTTCGT
>DAIOET010000331.1:0-5076 GCA_036746135.1 Cupriavidus sp. | reverse complement strand
TGCAGCTCGCGCAGGATGTCGTTCGGGATATGGCGCGAGGTGCGGGTCTCGCCGTACAGGAAGATCGGCAGGTCCGTGTTGCGGCGGCGCACTTCGTTCACGAACGCGCGCAGCTTTTCGATGGCGGCGGCCTCAGGCTGGTCGTCGGCGCGCACGAACTCGTCGTCGTCGATCGACACGATGAAGGTGGAAGCCCGGCTGGCCTGCTGAGCGAACGAAGTCAGGTCGCCATAGCTGGTCAGACCCATCACTTCCATGCCCTCGCGTTCGATGGCCTCGGCCAGCGCGCGAATGCCCGAGCCGGAAATGTTCTCGGAACGGAAGTCTTCATCGATGATGATGACGGGGAAGCGGAATTTCATCGGGAAATCCTTGATGAGCGTGCTTGTAAAGACTTGAGCCACATGGCCGGCGAGAGGTTCTCGCAGCGGCGGCATGTGGCTCGTTCGTCAGGTCTGGCGGCCGGCCGCATCGCGGCTGATGGCGCCCCCGGCGTCACGTGACGACGGTATTCTGATTCGGAAAAATGACAGGTCGTCAGGTCTTCGGCAGCGTGACCCCGTGCTGGCCCTGATACTTGCCGCCGCGGTCCGCATACGAGGTCTCGCAGACCTCGTCCGATTCGAAGAACAGCACCTGCGCGCAACCCTCGCCCGCGTAGATCTTGGCGGGCAGCGGCGTGGTGTTCGAGAACTCCAGCGTCACGTAGCCTTCCCATTCGGGTTCGAACGGCGTCACGTTGACGATGATGCCGCAACGGGCATAGGTGCTCTTGCCCAGGCAGATCGTCAGCACGCTGCGCGGAATCCGGAAGTACTCCATCGTGCGGGCCAGCGCGAACGAGTTCGGCGGGATGATGCAGACATCGCCCTTGAAGTCCACGAACGACTTCTCGTCGAAATTCTTTGGATCGACGATCGTGCTGTTGATGTTCGTGAAGATCTTGAATTCGTTGGCGCACCGGATGTCGTAGCCGTAGCTGGACGTGCCATAGGAAACGATCTTGCGACCCTCCGACTCCCGTACCTGGCCGGGCTCGAACGGTTCGATCATGCCGTGCTGCTCCGCCATGCGGCGGATCCACTTGTCGGATTTGATGCTCATATAGAAGTGGCAGGATGGACGGACGGCTGGCCGGCCAAACCCGGCGCCGCTGGAATGGGGCGCATTGTACAACCATTCGCGGCGGGACCCGCTGCTGGGACGACTCCCCTTTGACCAAGGCGGCAAAGGGGAGCCAATCGGCGCTTACGAGGCTGCGATGACCCCACATGCGATGCGGCCGCCGGCGTTGCCGGTGGGCTGGGTACGGTAATCGTCCGGGTCCTTGTGGACGACTACCGCCCTGCCGATCACGCTGCTCGGGCCGGGTGCCACGGTGACGTCGGACATCAGGAACTGGGCACGGGCGTTGCCGGCCGAATCGGCCGTCAGGTTGTTCATGTCACCGGCATGGTGATCGGGCATCGATATCTGGCCATGCGGCTTTCCACCCGGATTGAAGTGGCCGCCCGCGCTCATCGCATCAGGCGCGGAGCAGTCGCCCTTCTCATGGATATGGAATCCGTGCGTGGTGCCCGGCGGCAGGCCGGTGACCGCCACCACCACCATCACGCCGCCCTGCTGCTGGTCAAACGTGACACGCCCGCCGGTATTGGTGCCGCTCTTGGCGGTCAGCGGCGCCGCGGCACGCGTGGCACCGGGGGCTGCCATAGCGGCGGCGCTGGTCGGCGGCGCGGCCGAGGGGCTACCGCCCGGTTGCGCGCATCCCGCTGCCAGCACTGCGGCAGCACCCAGGGTCAATCCGAAAAGTACCCGCTTCATGCCGTTCCTCCTCTTCTTGCTTGTGAGCGCGATGAACGCGCGCGTGAACGCAACGCCTGCCGTGTGGATTGTAGGACAGTCGTCCGGCACGACAATGTCGGACGGCGTCCCATTTTTTGCGCGGCAGGCCGGGCCGTCAGGTGTTCTGGACGACGATGCTCGGGAACTTGTTGCTCATGTCGCGTGCCTTGTCGGCCACCTTGATGGCTACTTTGCGCGCCATTTCGCGGTAGATCGCGGCAATCTGGCCGTCCGGCTCGGCCACCACGGTGGGCCGGCCCGAATCGGCCTGCTCGCGGATCGACAGGTTCAGCGGCAAGCTGCCCAGCACGTCCACGTCGTAGTCCTTGCTCATTTTTTCAGCACCGCCGGAACCGAAGATATGTTCGGTATGGCCGCAGTTCGGGCAGCAGTAGACCGCCATGTTTTCGACGATGCCGAGGATCGGGATGCCGACCTTTTCGAACATCTTGAGGCCCTTGCGAGCGTCCAGCAGCGCGATGTCCTGGGGCGTGGTCACGATCACCGCACCGGTAACCGGCACCTTCTGGGACAGCGTCAGCTGGATGTCACCGGTACCCGGCGGCATGTCGACGATCAGGTAGTCCAGGTCGCTCCAGTTGGTCTGGCGCAGCAGTTGTTCCAGCGCCGAGGTCACCATCGGTCCGCGCCAGACCATCGGGTTGTCCTGCTCGATCAGGAAGCCGATCGAGTTGGCCTGCAGGCCGTGGCCCTGGAGCGGCATCATGGTCTGGCCGTCGGTCGACTCCGGGCGGCCGCTGATGCCAAGCATCATCGGCAGGCTGGGGCCATAAATATCGGCGTCGAGCATGCCCACGCGCGCACCTTCGGCGGCCAGCGCCAGCGCCAGGTTCACGGCCGTGGTGGACTTGCCGACGCCACCCTTGCCGGACGCCACCGCGATGACATTGCGCACGCCGGGCAGCAGCTTCACGCCGCGCTGCACCGCATGGGCCACGATCTTCATCGATACCGCCACGCTGACATTGGTCACGCCTTCGAGCTTGCGCACGGCATCGGTGACGAGGTTGCGGATCAGGTCGAACTGGCTCTTGCCCGGATATCCGAGTTCCACTTCCAGCGACACATTGCCGCCGTCGACCCGCACGTTGCGCGCCGAGCGCGTGGAGACGAGGTCCTTGCCTGTATTGGGATCGATAACGGTACGCAGGACTTCGGTTACCTGTTCAATGGTGAGGCTCAAGACAGACTCCGCTCTGGAAATAGGAATAGTGGGGATTAAGAGGCGCGTAATGCTAGCAAAAGAAGCCGCCAGGCACCGGACAGGGGCCAAGGTAGCAGGTCCGGCGCGCGGGTGGTACGGCAGCCTGATTTAACCTTTAGTTAAGTGTGGGATTACAGACATTTACATCTCTCACACTCTTCGGCTTGTGCGTCGGCCGCCATGTGCCTATTGTAGTGCGCCAGCCTCACTGGCACTGCGCTGGTGTGCGTCATCGTGCAGAATGCCTTGAGCGTTTTCATACGTATTGATGAAACTTGTCGCAGGATCGCCTCCGATGGACCGCAGGCGTTACCATGCGGCAGGTCGTTGACCAAACATTTACGGGTATACACAGAAGGAGAAAGCATGAACTTCAAGCTCGTCACCGTCTCGATCGTTGCGGCAGCAGCCTTGGCGGGGTGTGCCACTGAACAGCAGACCAACACCGCGGTGGGTACCGGGGTCGGCGCTGCGGTTGGCGCAGGGCTGGGCAACCTGATCGGCGGCAACACCACGGGCACGCTGGTCGGCGCGGCCGTGGGCGGCGCGCTGGGCGGCGCCACCGGTTACAACTGGAACGCCATCCGCGGCAAGCTGAACAAGGACACCGCCGGCACGGGCACGCAGATCACGGAACAGCCGGACGGTTCGCTGAAGGTCAATATCCCGAGCCAGGTGACGTTCGATACCGACAGCGCCACGATCAAGCCGTCGTTCCGCAACGTGCTGGACCAGGTTTCGCAGACGCTGACCCAGCATCAGGACGTGGCTGCCAATGTCGTGGGCCATACCGACAGCACCGGCAACCCGAGCTACAACATGCAGTTGTCGCAACGTCGCGCCCAGAGCGTGGCCGCTTACCTGGGTGACCACGGCGTGGCCCGCACCCGTCTGGCGGCCGAAGGCCGGGGGCAAACCCAGCCCGTAGCGGACAACGCCACCGAGGCTGGCCGGGCTCAAAATCGTCGCGTCGAAATTTTCTTGAAACCAATTTCGGGGTGACCAGTCATAGAGTTCAGGTACCGCTTGCCACCGTTGCTGGCTCGCGATGGGTGGCTGACCTCCCGGGCGGTACCTGATTTCTCCTCCTTTTCCGTTGTGGAAAGCTGCGCCGGTACCTAACCGGCGCTTTTTTTTGCCCTGTTCACTCTGATGCGCGCGTATCCCGCCCGATTTCGGCGGGATTGTGGTCCGATTGTGCCGCGTTGGCCGCCAATCCGAGCAATCTGGCGTAGCAGTTGCTAAAATAGCCGGTTCCTCCGTCCGGCAGCCGCCGCCGGACTTGCATTGACCCCCACTGAACGGCTCTTTCATGACCGCACGCCGCATTCTCGTTACCTCTGCCCTGCCGTACGCCAACGGCCAGATCCACATCGGCCACCTGGTGGAGTACATCCAGACCGACATCTGGGTGCGCTTCCAGCGCATGATGGGCAACGAGGTGTACTACGTCGGCGCCGACGACACCCACGGCACGCCGGTCATGCTGCGTGCGGAAAAAGAAGGCATCACGCCCAAGCAGCTGATCGACCGCGTCTGGACCGAGCACAAGCGCGACTTCGACAGCTTCCTGGTGTCCTTCGACAACTACTACAGCACCGACGCCGAAGAAAACCGCCAGCTCTGCGAGAAGATCTATCTGTCGCTGAAGGCGCAGGACCTGATCGCCGAGCGCGACGTCGAACAGTTCTTCGACCCGGTCAAGAACATGTTCCTGCCGGACCGCTTCATCAAGGGCGAGTGCCCCAAGTGCGGCGCCAAGGATCAATACGGCGATTCGTGTGAAGTTTGCGGCACCACCTACGTACCGACCGACCTGAAGAATCCGTACTCGGTCGTATCGGGCGCCACGCCGGTGCGCAAGTCGTCGACGCACTTCTTCTTCAAGCTGTCCGATCCGCGCTGCGAGACGTTCCTGCGCGAATGGGTGGCCGATCTGGCGCAGCCCGAGGCCAGCAACAAGATGCAGGAATGGCTCGGCGCCGAAGGCGAGGCCTCGACGCTGT
>DAIOET010000330.1:0-5076 GCA_036746135.1 Cupriavidus sp. | reverse complement strand
GGCACCACCGCGATGCTGGTCTTGGCCTCGGCCTCGTCCTCTTCCTCGGGCGTGGCCTTGGTACGGCCGGTCTGGGCGTTCAGCATGTTCATGGCCATCATGATCATGATCAGCCCGCCGCCCACCTGCAGCGACGCCACCGAGATATTGAAGAACTCGATGATCTGCTGCCCCAGCAACGCCGACAATCCCACCACGATCGCCACCGCGATGGATGCGGTCTTGATCGTCCTGAGTTTCTCCGACTCTGTCTGCTGACTGGTCAGGCTGATAAAGAACGGGATCGCCCCGATCGGATTGATCAGCGCCAGCAGCGAGATGAAAGACTTGAGCGTATCCATCGGATGCGGGTGTGTCGGTGGTTGTCAGCGTCGCCGCAACCAGCCGGCACGCCTGCTAAATGGGGGCGCAGGTCAGTGGTTCAGGTCAGTAGCCAGTATGGGTCAGAGAGAACCCTTGGTCGACGGAATCTGGTTGGCCGCACGCGGGTCCAGCTCCACCGCCATGCGCAGCGCACGGCCAAAGGCCTTGAACACCGTTTCGCATTGATGGTGGGCATTGATGCCGCGCAGGTTGTCGATATGGAGCGTCACCCCGGCGTGATTGACGAAGCCGCGGAAGAACTCGATCGTCAGATCGACATCGAAGCTGCCAACGCGGGCACGCGTGAACGGCACGTGGAACTCCAGGCCCGGACGACCCGAGAAATCGATCACCACGCGCGACAGGCACTCGTCCAGCGGCACATAGCTGTGCCCGTAGCGGGTGATGCCCTTCTTGTCGCCGATGGCGCGCGCCACGGCCTGGCCCAGCGTAATGCCGACGTCCTCCACCGTATGGTGGTCGTCGATATGGGTGTCGCCCGTGGCCTCGACCTCCAGGTCGAACATGCCATGACGGGCAATCTGATCCAGCATGTGGTCGAGGAACGGCACGCCGGAGGCCAGCTTCTGGCGGCCGGTGCCATCAAGGTTCAGCGAAACGCGGATTTGCGTTTCCGAGGTATTGCGGGTGACCTCTGCAACACGCATGGTGGGGTTAATCCTGCAATGAAGCGTTGAACGCTTCAAGAAACTGCGCGTTTTCTTCGGGCGTGCTGACCGTCACGCGCAGACAGTTGGCCAGCAATGCGTGCATTTTACTCACGTTCTTGATCAATACCTTCCGCGCCAGCAGACGCTCGAACGTCTGTGCCGCATCCGGCACGCGCACCAGCAGGAAGTTGGCGGCGCTCGGGAACACCGTCACACCGGGCACGGCCGACATGGCATCCGCCAGCTTCGAACGCTCGGCGCGCAATTGTGCGGCCTGGTCGTCCAGCACGGCAATGTGTTCGAGCGCGAACAGCGCCGTGGCTTCGGTCAGCACGTTGACGTTGTACGGCGGGCGAACCTTGTCGAACTGCCCCAGCCACGCGGGCGAGCCAGCCATGTATCCAAGGCGGATACCGGCCAGGCCCAGCTTCGACACCGTGCGCATGACCAGCAGGTTGCCAAACTCCGTCAGGCGCGGCATCCAGCTTTCCTGCGCGAACGGCTGGTACGCCTCGTCGACCACCACCAGGCTCTGGCAGACCTCGCCCTGCGCGGCACGGACGATGGCTTCCATGTCGGTCGCATCGAACAGGTTGCCGGTCGGATTGTTCGGGTAGGCCAGGTAGATGATCGCCGGCTTGTGCTCGGCCATCGCCGCCAGCATCGCCGCGCGGTCCAGCGTGAAATCGGCGCGCAGCGGCACACCCACGAATTCCATGCCCGCGAACTGCGCCGACATTGCATACATGACGAAGCCCGGCACCGGCGCCAGCACCTTGGCACCGGGCTTGGACGCGGCCAGCGAAAGGATGCTGATCAACTCATCCGAACCATTGCCAAGCATGACATCCATGCCGGCCGGCACCTGCATCACGCTCTTCAGCTTCGCGCGCAGTGCCTCGCTGCTCGGCACCGGGTAGCGGTTCAGGGCCACTTCGCCCAGCCGCGCGGCCAGTTGCGCGCGCAGCTCGGGCGGCAGCCGGTAGGGATTCTCCATCGCGTCGAGCTTCACCAGTCCGTGAGACTCGGGCACGTGGTAAGCGCCCATAGCGCGCACGTCGTCACGGATGATGCGTTCGATCAGGGATGGGTCTACGGCTGACATGATGGTCCTTGTTGATCCTGCTTTAAGAAGGTGCTTAACGTTTGAAGCGGTACTCGGCCGAGCGGGCGTGCGCCTGCAGGCCTTCGCCATAGGCCAGCTCGGCGGCGATCTGGCCCAGCATCTGCGCGCCGCCCTCGCTCACCTCGATCAGGCTCGAACGCTTCTGGAAGTCGTACACGCCCAGCGGCGACGAGAAGCGCGCGGTGCGCGAGGTAGGCAGCACGTGGTTGGGACCCGCGCAGTAGTCGCCCAGCGATTCGCTCGTATAACGGCCCAGGAAGATCGCGCCGGCGTGGCGGATCTTCTCGCTCCACTGGCGCGGGTTTTCGGCCGAAATCTCAAGGTGCTCGGGCGCGATCGCGTTGGCGATCTCGCACGCCTCTTCCATGTCACGCACCTTGATCAGCGCGCCCCGCCCCGCCAGCGACGCGGCGATGACTTCGCGGCGCGGCATCGTCGGCAGTTGGCGCTGGATGCTTTCTTCCACGCGATGCAGATAGGCCTCGTCGGGGCAGAGCAGAATCGACTGTGCCAGCTCGTCGTGCTCGGCCTGCGAGAACAGGTCCATTGCCACCCAGTCCGGATCGGTCGTGCCGTCGCAAATCACGAGGATTTCCGACGGGCCGGCGATCATGTCGATACCGACCGTACCGAACACGCGACGTTTGGCGGCAGCCACATAGGCGTTGCCCGGGCCGACGATCTTGTCGACCTGCGGCAGCGTGGCGGTACCGTAGGCCAGCGCGCCCACGGCCTGCGCGCCACCGATCGTGAACACCCGGTCCACACCGGCGATCTGCGCCGCTGCCAGGACCAGTTCGTTGCGCACGCCACCCGGCGTGGGCACGACCATGATCACTTCCTTGACGCCAGCCACGCGTGCGGGAATCGCGTTCATCAGCACGGACGACGGATAGGCCGCCTTGCCACCCGGCACGTACAGGCCCACGCGGTCCAGCGGCGTCACCTTCTGGCCCAGCATGGTGCCGTCGGCCTCGGTGTATTCCCAACTGTGGCTACCGCATTCGATCTTCTGCTTCTCGTGATAGGCGCGCACGCGGGCCGCCGCGGCTTCCAGCGCGGCGCGGCGCTTCGGCTCCAGGTCTTCCAGCGCGGCTTCGAGCTGCGATTGCGACAGTTCCAGCGCACCCATCGAAGCGGCTTCCACACGGTCGAAGCGGCGCGTGTATTCGAGCACGGCCTCGTCGCCACGGCGGCGCACATCGGCCAGGATATCGGCCGCGGCACGATCGATGGCTTCGTCTTCCGACGCCTCGAATGCCAGCACCTGGCGCAGCGCCTCTGCAAAACCGGGCTCGGTCGAGTCGAGCCGACGGATCGACAGGTTTTCCATATCGGTTTCGTTCATGACTGCTTTTTCCTTGCGGATCCTCTTACGGGTCCCCGGTCAATTCCAGTTTGTGGCTACCTCAGGCGAGCGCCGCCGAGGCCCGTTCAAATGCGTCGAGAATCGGCGCCAGCCGTTCCCGCTTGAGCTTCAACGCCGCCTGATTGACCACCAGCCGCGACGAGATCTGCACGATCTCTTCCACTTCGACCAGATTGTTCGCGCGCAGCGTGCCGCCGGTGCTGACCAGATCGACGATGGCGTCGGACAGGCCGACGAGCGGACCCAGCTCCATCGAACCGTAGAGCTTGATCAGGTCCACGTGAACGCCCTTCTTGGCGAAGTGCTCGCGCGCGGTCTGCACGTACTTGGTGGCCACGGCCAGGCGCGCGCCCTGACGCACGGCGTTGGCATAGTCGAAACCGGCCGGAACCGCCACGGACATGCGGCAGCGTGCGATGTTCAGGTCGATCGGCGCATACAGGCCGGTCATGCCATGCTCCATCAGCACATCCTTGCCGGCCACGCCAAAGTCGGCCGCGCCGTATTGCACATAGGTCGGCACGTCCGAAGCACGCACGATGATCACGCGCACGGCCGGATCGGTCGTGGGCAGGATCAGCTTGCGCGAGGTTTCCGGGTCCTCGGTCACCTGGATGCCGGCCGCGGCCAGCAGCGGCAGCGTTTCGGTAAAGATGCGGCCCTTGGACAGCGCCAGCGTCAGCTGGTTGGGCGAGGCATTGAAAGCGGGGCTCATCGTCAGTTCTTCAGCAGGTTTCGGGGGCGGCTTTGCCGTTGGCTCAGCTGATACGGCGGATCTTCGCGCCGACGGCTGACAGCTTGTTCTCCATGCGGTCGTAGCCACGGTCCAGGTGATAGATCCGATCGATCGTGGTTTCGCCGTCGGCCACCAGGCCGGCGATCACCAGGCTCGCGGACGCACGCAGGTCGGTGGCCATCACGCTGGCGCCGGACAGGCGCGGCACGCCCGTCACCACCGCGGTATTGCCCTCGGCCGTGATGTTCGCGCCCAGACGGTTCAGCTCCTGCACGTGCATGAAGCGGTTCTCGAAGATCGTCTCGGTGATGCGCGCCGTGCCATCGGCCACGGCGTTCAACGCCATGAACTGCGCCTGCATGTCGGTGGGAAACGCCGGGTACTCCGAGGTGCGGAAGCTCACGGCCTGCGCGCGTTGCGTCATGGCCAGGCGGATCCAGTCATCGCCGGTCTCGATCGTCGCGCCGGCTTCGCGCAGCTTGAGCAGCACCGCGTCCAGAATCAGCGGCGGGATGTCGCGCACGACGATGTCGCCCAGCGTGGCAGCGGCGGCGCACAGGAAGGTACCGGCCTCGATGCGGTCAGCCACCACGCTGTGTTGCGCGCCGTGGAGCTTGTCCACGCCATGCACGATCAGGCGGTCGGTGCCGATGCCGTCGATCTTCGCGCCCATCTTGACGAGCAGCTCGGCCAGGTCGGTCACTTCCGGCTCGCGCGCGGCGTTTTCGAGAATCGTCTCGCCATCGGCAAGGGTTGCCGCCATCAGCAGGTTCTCGGTGCCGGTCACGGTGATCATGTCCGTCACCACGCG
>DAIOET010000329.1:0-5096 GCA_036746135.1 Cupriavidus sp. | reverse complement strand
TGAGCTGCAGGCCGCCGCCGCCGTGGGCCAGATGGGCCTGGCCCAGGTCTACGAGAGCCAGTTTGGCCGTTATGGCATCCGCACGGCGCAGGTGCTCCTGACCCACGCCGACCTGGCAGACCGCGAACGCTATCTCAATGCGCGCTCCACGCTGCTGACGCTGCTGAGCCTGGGCGTGGTGCCGATCATCAATGAGAACGACACCGTGGTCACCGACGAAATCAAGTTCGGCGACAACGACACGCTGGGCGCGCTGGTCACGAACCTGATCGAAGGCGATGCGCTGGTGATCCTGACCGACCAGCGGGGCCTGTACACCGCCGACCCGCGCAAGGATCCCAACGCCGAATTCGTACACGAGTCGCTGGCCGGTACGCCCGCGCTCGAGGCCATGGCCGGCGGCGCAGGCTCGTCCATTGGCCGTGGCGGCATGCTGACCAAGATCCTGGCGGCCAAGCGCGCGGCAAAGTCTGGCGCGCATACCACCATCGCTTCCGGGCGCGAGCAGGATGTGCTGGGTCGTCTGGCTAATGGCGAGGCCATCGGCACGCAGTTGCTGGCGCCCACGGGCCGGCTCACCGCGCGCAAGCAATGGATGGCTGACCATCTGCAACTGCGTGGCCGGGTGGTGATCGACGCCGGCGCCGTGGAGAAGCTGATCAGCGGCGGCAAGTCGCTGTTGCCGATCGGTGTCACGGAGGTGCAGGGCGAGTTCGCGCGCGGCGAAGTGGTTGCCTGTGTCGATGACGCCGGACGCGAAGTGGCGCGTGGCATCACCAACTATTCGAGCGCGGAGGCGCGGCTGATTGCCCGCAAGCCTTCGTCGGAGATCGAGTCGGTGCTGGGGCATCTGAACGAGCCCGAACTGATCCACCGCGACAACCTGGTGCTAGTCTGACGGATCAGACATGAGGAAGCAAAAACGGCGAGTTCCCTTGGGAAACTCGCCGTTTTTATTTGCCGATGCCGCATCGGCAGGCCATCAGATCAGCGGGTCAACGGCTCGGCGCGTACGCCTTGAGATCGTAGATCAGCTTTGCCGGCTTGCCCGCCACGGTGCGACCGTCGCAGAAGTAGTCCGTCGCCAGCGTTGCCGCGTACGAGTTGCGGGCACGGGTCTGCATGCGTTGCCACAGATCGCGGTCCTCGCCCATGTTGGGTACCCAGGCGGGGGCGCCCTTCGGCAAAGTTGCGTAGATGCGCCGTTCGAACGCATCGCAACGCATGCCTTCATAGCTGACGTTGCGGCCGCCGCCGGCACTGGTGATGACCACGGTATAGCGCACGACGTTGTCGGCACCGACCGAAATCGACTTGGGATCCACTGCAAACCGGAAATCCGCGGAATCGTTGACCTTGAAAGGAATCAGGTCTTCGTCGCGCGGCAACGCGGGCAGCGCAGTCTCGCCTTCCTTGAACGGCTTGTCCTCGAACGGGTTGACCCAGGCGCTGTCGGCCTTTTCTTCTTCCGCGGGCATGCCCTTGCCGGTGGTCTTGCATCCGGCAAGCGTCAGGCAGGCCATTGCCAACAACAGGCCGGCGCGAATGCCCCGGCCGCTGAAACTAGTCATCAGAACTCCGTTCGGTGGTTGCCGGACAAGCCGGCGAAGCAGGCGATGCGGCCGTCGCTTCCGGCGCGGCCGCCTGCATGGTAGCCGATGCCGCGTATGCGTCGGTCGTTTCCGCGGTGGCAACCGCAGGCTGTGGCGACGGCGGTCGCATGCCGTCACCGTGCCGGCCATGCCCGCCATGGTGATGGCCGTACGGGCTCAGCGGCACCCGCGTGCGGTTCAGGAAGCGCGACAGTTCGGTCAGCGCCAACTGGTAGACATCGCGCTTGAACTCGATGACCGCCTCCAGCGGCACCCAGTAGTCGCTCCAGCGCCAGGCATCGAACTCGGGATGGTCCGAGGCGCGCAGGTGGATGTCGCAGTCGCGACAGACCATGCGCAGCAGGAACCAGATCTGCTTCTGGCCTTTGTAATGGCCGCGGATCTCGCGGCGGATGAACTTGTCCGGCACCTCATAACGCAGCCAGTCGCGCGTGCGACCGACAATCCTGACGTGCTCCGGAAGCAGGCCGACTTCTTCTTGCAGCTCACGGAACATGGCCTGTTCCGGCGTTTCGCCGTACTTGATGCCACCTTGCGGAAACTGCCAGGAGTGTTCGCCGATTCGCTTGCCCCAGAAAACCTCGTTACGTGCGTTGATGAGGATGATGCCGACGTTCGGGCGAAAGCCTTCACGATCGAGCATGACTGCACCTCGAATCCTTTAGAATTACGTCGATTATAAGGGATGCGCGCGCATCGGCCTGACCGCGGGAATGCTGGTTTTCCCGACCAGATGGGCAGTTTCAGGCGCGTGCCCCGTGAACCGGAAGCCCATTGCTGCCGTCCGGCGGCGCGGTCGGAACGACCCGCCACGACCAGCCTTACGAGAAACCAACGGATGAAAGCCTCGCAATTCTTCATTTCCACCCTCAAGGAAGCCCCCGCCGACGCGGAAATCGTGTCGCACAAACTGATGATGCGGGCCGGCATGATCAAGAAGCTGGGCGCCGGCATCTACAGCTACATGCCGGTCGGCCTGCGCGTGATCCGCAAGGTGGAGAACATCGTTCGCGAGGAAATGAACCGCGCCGGCGCCGTGGAACTGCTGATGCCGGTGGTCCAGCCCGCCGAGCTGTGGCAGGAAACCGGCCGCTGGGACAAGATGGGCCCCGAACTGTTGCGCTTCAAGGATCGCCATGAGCGCGATTTCGCGATGCAGCCCACGTCCGAGGAAGTGGTAACGGACATTGCCCGTAGCGATATCCGCAGCTACAAGCAGCTGCCGGTCAACTTCTACCAGATCCAGACCAAGTTCCGTGACGAGCGCCGTCCCCGCTTCGGCATCATGCGTGGCCGTGAATTCACGATGAAGGACGCGTACTCGTTCGACCGCGATACCGACGGACTGAAGCAGTCGTACCAGAACATGTACGACGCCTATGTGCGCATCTTCGAGCGTTTTGGCCTGGAGTTCCGTGCCGTGGCGGCTGACAACGGCGCCATCGGCGGGTCGGGCTCGCACGAATTCCACGTGATCGCCGATACCGGCGAAGACGCCATCGTCTACTGTCCCACGTCGGACTACGCGGCCAACATGGAGGCTGCCGAAGCTCTGCCGCTGCTGGCGCAGCGCGCCGCGCCGGCCGAGGAACTCAAGCAGACCTCGACGCCCGAGAAGGCCAAGTGCGAGCACGTGGCCGAATTCCTGAACATTCCGCTGGCGCGCACGGTGAAGTCGATCGTGCTGGCTACCGATGGCGACGCCGGCACGCAGATCTGGCTGCTGCTGATCCGCGGCGACCATGAGCTCAACGAGGTCAAGGCGTCGAAGGTAGCTGGCCTGGCCGATTTCCGCTTTGCCACCGAAAACGAGATTGTCGATGCCTTCGGCTCGCCCCCGGGTTACCTGGGCCCGATCGGCACGAAGAAGCCGGTCAAGGTGGTGGCGGACCGTACCGTCGCCAACATGAGCGATTTCTGCTGCGGTGCCAACGAGCGCGACTACCACTACACCGGCGTGAACTGGGGGCGCGACCTGCCCGAGCCCGAGGTGGCCGACCTGCGCAATGTGGTGGCCGGTGACGTGTCGCCGGACGGCAAGGGCACGCTGGAGATCTGCCGCGGCATCGAAGTGGGCCATGTGTTCATGCTCGGCACCCGCTATTCGCAATCGATGAACTCCACGTTCCTCGATGAAAACGGCAAGACCCAGCCCATGCAGATGGGTTGCTATGGCATCGGCGTGACCCGGATCCTGGGCGCCGCGATCGAGCAGAACTACGACGAGCGCGGCATCATTTGGCCGGCTGCCATTGCGCCGTTCGCGGTGGTGGTGTGCCCGGTCGGCTATGACCGCAACGAGGCCGTGAAGGCCGAGGCGGACCGGATCCATGCCGAACTGCTGGCCGCTGGTGTCGATGTGATCCTTGACAACCGTGGCGAGCGCCCCGGCGTGATGTTTGCCGACTGGGAACTGATAGGCGTACCGCACCGGGTGGTGGTTGGCGATCGTGGCCTCAAGGAAGGCAAGGTCGAATACCAGGGCCGGCGCGATGCCCAGGCCACCCCGGTGGCCGTGGCCGACGTGGTTGCGCACGTGCGCGGCCTGCTGGCCAACTGACCATCCGTTGAACGCCATGGCTGCCGGCTTGCCGACTTCCCGCCGCTCGCGCGGTTTCAACTGCCGCTCGGCCCTGGCCGCCGGTCTGCTGTGTTCCGTGCTGGCTACGGCGGCGCATGCCGGCGCGCAAAAGGAAGAGGCTTTGGCCGATTCCGTGCGTGGCGCGCTGGCCGCGGCCATTGCCGACAACCGGCCAGTGCGCCCGACCTTTGTGTCGGGCTCCGAAAAGCTTGGCTACCTGAAATGGCTGGGCGAGATGTCGCGGCGGCTTGAAGCAAAGCTGCCCGATCCGCAGGTGCGCGTGGAACTGATCGAGACAGTCTATTACGAGGCCAAGCGGGCTGGCCTGGAGCCGTCCCTGGTATTGGGCCTGGTGCAGGTCGAGAGTGGCTTTCGCAAGTACGCGATCAGCTCGGCCGATGCCCGTGGGTTGATGCAGGTGATGCCGTTCTGGGTACGCGCCATCGGCGACAGCGACACGCGCAAGCTGTTCCATCTGCAGAGCAACCTGCGCTATGGCTGCACGATCCTGCGCCATTACCTCGATCGTGAAAACGGCGACCTGTTCCTGGCATTGGGCCGTTACAACGGCAGTCGGGGACGTCCCGAATATCCCAATGCGGTACTGGCGGCGTGGAAGCGCTGGCAGTATTCCGAGGCGACGGTAACGATCGCCGGCGATCCCGATGGCGGCGCGCCGGTCGCGACTGCCCCGGCACGCCGCACGCTGCCGCCGGAGCCACCCGCTCGCAACCCGTTCTCGCCGCAGCGCCTGGCCAATCCGTCATGACGCGCGACCCTCGCGCAGGCTATTGCGCTTCATCGCCGGAGCTGGAGCAATGGCTCACCCGGCATATCGAGCAGGGTTTCGATGCCGAGTCGCTGGTGCTGTCGATGCTGCGCTCGGGCTACGATGCCACGTT
>DAIOET010000328.1:0-5099 GCA_036746135.1 Cupriavidus sp. | reverse complement strand
CCCGTGACGGTGTTCTACCAGGTCTGGCAGCAACCGCTGATGACGCTGAACGGGCAGCACCTGGTCAGCGATCTGCTGACGCTGTGCGGCGGCCGCAACCTGTTCGCGAAAGAAGCACCGCTGGTGCCGACGGTGTCGGTGGAAGCCGTGATCGCCGGTAATCCCGAAGCCATGCTGACCGCCGGCATGGGCGCCACGCGCCCGGACAAGCCATTGGCCGATTTTTCGATGTGGGAAAAATGGAAGCAAGTCACCGCCGTGGCGCGCAACAACCTGTTCATCATCGACGGCGACCTCGTCAACCGCGCCGGACCGCGCGTGGTGCAAGGCGCGACCGAGATCTGCAAGGATCTGGAAATAGCGCGATCGCGGCGCAAGAACTAGTCCGCCACGCGATTCCACCAGCTCATCCGCGCCGGTCCGTCGCCCAGCCGGAACCTGCACGTCGCGCCAAACTCCAGCGACCACTGCAGCGTCTGCGCCAGCGTCAACCCCAGCCAGTGCGCGGCCAGCATGCGCATTGGCCCAGCGTGCGTGACGACCCAGAGCCGTTCATCGGCGTCGACGTCGAGCGCATCGGCCCACTCGCCGACGCGCGCCATGACCTGTGCGGGACTCTCGCCGCCATGCGGCCGTGCCCCCATCAGGTCGGCCGCCCAGAGGTCCAGCGCATCGCGCGGAATCGCATCCCAGCGCTGCCCCTCCCATGCACCGAAGTCCATCTCGCGCAGGCGTGGTTCCACTTCGCAAGCGGGTGGATCGGGCATGCACGCCCGTAGCTGTGCCGCGGTGTCCCGTGCGCGCTGCGCCGGACTGATCACGATTCGGTGCGGCAGCGGCAGCGCCGCTGCGATTTGCGCAGGCACCGGCGTCACGGGTTGAGCCAGCGCCAGATCGAGACTGCCATAGCAGACGCCCGCTGCCACCTCGGGCTTTGCGTGGCGGATCAGTACCACTTCCATGCGGCCGCCACGAGGTAGATCGACAGTTCCGCAAGCTGCTGCGCCATGCCCAGGCAGTCGCCGGTATAGCCGCCGATACGGCGGACGAAGTAGGCGCCCAGCGCGGCACGCACGCCTGCCAGCACCAGGACCACGATCCCCGCGAACAGCGGCGAGATCCACAGCAGCGGCAGGACGCCACATGCCAGCGCGAACAGCAGGCTCTTTGTTTCCAGCCGCTGCGCCACGGGCTTGGCCTTGCCTTCGGCGCGCACATAGTCATGCGTGGCCAGGAACGTGATGGCCATCGCGCGGCTGGCGCCATGCGCGGCGATCAGTACCGCAAGCAGCATCTCGGCACCGCCGCGATCTTCCACCGATACCAGCAACTGCCATTTCAGCAGCAGCGCCACGACGATCGCGATGGCACCGAATGCGCCGACGCGCGAATCGTGCATGATCGCCAGCACGTCTTCGGGCCGATAGCCGCCGCCAAACGCATCCACGCAGTCCGCCAGCCCGTCTTCGTGGAACGCGCCCGTCAGCATCAGAGTGGCCGCCATGCCCAGCACGATGGCCACCGACGGCGACCAGAACTGCCAGGCCAGCCCGGTCACCACGGCGCCGGCCAGGCCCACCAGCAGGCCCACCAGCGGAAAGTAGCGCGCGGCGGCATTCAGATAGTGCGGCGCGAATCCCACCCAGTTCGCCAGCCGCTGCGGCATGGGCACGCGCGTGAAATAGCCCACGGCGGTCAGGAAGAAACGAAGTTCGTCAGCCACGCTGCCCATGCCCGATGCTATGCCGATGTGTTGCTGACGCCCGCACCGCTGAACGTCGCCATTTCACGCAGAAAGGCGGCGGCGGATGCCACCAGCGGCCACGCCAGCGCGGCGCCGGTGCCTTCGCCCAGGCGCAGGTCCAGCGCCAGCAGCGGCTCGGCCTTGAACTCGGCCAGCAACGCACGGTGGCCCTGCTCGTGCGAGCAATGCGAGAACACGCAGTACTGCAACACGTTCGGATCGATGCGCGCGGCAACCAGCAGCGCCGCCGATGCGATGAATCCATCGACCAGGATCACCATACGGCTGGCCGCTGCCGCCAGATAGGCCCCGGTCATGGCCGCAATCTCGAAACCGCCGAACGTGGCCAGCACGTCGAGCGGAGCCGTCACGTCGGGATGCCTAGCCAGCGCCCGCGCCAGAATCTCGCGCTTGCGCGCCACGCCGGCGTCGTCCAGGCCGGTGCCGCGCCCGGTGCAGGCATCCAGCGGCAAACCGGTCAGCCTGCTCATCACACACGCGGCCGCCGACGTATTGGCGATGCCCATTTCGCCAAAGCCGATCACGTTGGTGCCCTGCTGCGCGTGCCGCAGCACCCGGGCAATGCCCGCATTGATCGCCGCCCCCGCCTCTTGCGGCGTCATGGCTGGCTGTTCGACAAAATTGCGCGTGCCATTGGCCACACGGCAATTCACCAGGCCCGGCGATGCGGGCAACGGCGCGCGCACGCCCACGTCGACCACTTCAAGCGCCAGCCCATGCAGCCGCGTGAACACGTTGATGGCTGCGCCGCCGTTAAGGAAGTTCAGCACCATCTGCGCGGTCACTTCGGCCGGAAACGCGCTGACGCCCGCGTCGGCCACGCCGTGGTCGCCCGCAAACACGATGATGGCCGGGCGGTTGAGATCGGGCACGGGTTCACCCCGGATGAGACCGATCTGCATGGCCAGCGACTCCAACCGGCCCAGCGAACCGGGTGGCTTGGTCTTGTCATCGATGGCGGCCTGCAGCACCGCGCGCAGCGATTCGTCGAGCGGCGCGACCGGCGGCAGGGTCAGGGCAAATTCGGAAATATGGGTCATGAGTCTTCTGCGAATTCCTACATCTCTACACCACGCTGGGCCTTGATGCCCTGTTGGAACGCGTGTTTAACCGGCGTCATGTCGGTGACCGTGTCGGCCGCCTCCACCAGCGCGGGCGGCGCGCCGCGTCCGGTGATCACCACATGCTGCATCGCGGGGCGCGCACGCAGATCCGCGATCACGGTGTCGACATCAAGATAGTGCAGTTTCAGCGCGATGTTCAGCTCGTCGAGCAGGACCAGGCCAATCGACGGATCGCGCAGCATGCGGCGCGCCACTTCCCACGCGGCTTCGGCCTTGGCCACGTCGCGCGAGCGGTCCTGGGTTTCCCAGGTATAGCCCTCGCCCATCACGTGGAATTCGCATTGATCGGGAAAGCGCTGCAGGAACATTTCCTCGCCGCTGGGGATGGCGCCCTTGATGAACTGGACCACGCCCGTGCGCATGCCGTGCCCCATCGATCGCACCACCATGCCAAAGCCCGAGCTGGACTTGCCCTTGCCATTGCCCGTGGTGATCACGATCACGCCGCGTTCGGTCTGCGCGGCCGCGATCTTCGCATCGACGACTTCCTTCTTGCGCGCCATGCGCGCCTTGTGGCGTTCGTCGCGGCCATCGTCAGGCATATCTGTGTGTTCAACGTTGCTCATGGGGATTTCCGTCCGGGATCAGCGCGGTATGCGTGCCGTCGCTGATGCTGATAATCGGCGTGCGCAGCGCTCGCGAGCACTGCGCGGGAGTCAATACCTCGTGCGCCGGGCCATGCAGCGCGTGGCCGTCTTCGGCCATCAGCAGCGCATGGCTGGCATAGCGGCGCGCGAGGGTCAGGTCATGCAGGATCACCACCGCGGCGTGGCGTCCCGCACCGGTCAGGCGGCGCAGCACGTCGAGCACCATGATCTGGTGCCGCATGTCCAGGTGCGAGACCGGTTCGTCCAGCATCAGCAGCGGCGCCTGCTGCGCCAGCACGGCGGCCAGCGATACGCGCTGGCGTTCGCCGCCGGATAGGGTCAGGACGTCGCGTGCGGCAAGTCCATCGAGGTCAAGTTCGGCCATCACATCGCGCACGATGCGATCGTCGTCGCGCTGCCCCCAGCCCCAACCGCTCATATGCGGATGACGGCCGATGCGCACGGCATCCTCGACCATCATCGAGAACGTGTCATGCACGGCTTGCGGCAGATAGGCACGCTGCCGGGCCAGCGTAGCCGGAGCAATTTGTCCGATGGCCGTGCCGCCGACCTCGACCACGCCGCCATCGGACGCGCGCAGGCCGGTCAGCACGCCCATCAGCGTCGACTTGCCCACGCCGTTCGGTCCGACGATGCACCAGAGCTGACCGGCCTCGATCGACAGCGACAGCCCGTCGAGCAACACGCGACGGCCCGCTTGCAGCCGGACATCGCGCAAGGCGAGCAGCGGACACGCGGCCAGCGGTTCGAACCAGGCGCTCATCGCGGCCTCCGCAGCAGCAGGTAAAGAAAGGTCGGCACGCCGAGCAAGGCCGTGATGACACCCACTGGCAATTGCGCCGGGGCGATCACCGTTCGCGCGATCAGGTCCGCCGCCATCAGCAGCGTTCCGCCCAGCAGCACTGCCGCCGGCAGCAACTGGCGCTGATCGTTGCCCCACGCCAGCCGCACCATATGCGGCACCACCAGGCCGACGAAACCGATCGAACCGGCTGTGGTGATCGCGGCGGCAATCGAAAACGAGGCAATCAGGAAAGTGGCCAGGCGCACGCGGCCCACGCGCACGCCCAGCGATTGCGCCACGGTCTCGCCAAGCAGCATCACGTTCAGCGAGCGTGCCATCGGCATCGCCAGCAGCAGCGCCGCAATCAGCGTCGCCAGTGCCCAGCCATAGCTGGCCGTGCCACCAAGATCCCCGGTAAGCCAGAACAGCATGCCGCGCAGGCGCGACTCCGGGGCGATGGCAAGGATCAACATGATCAGCGCGCCCCAACCCGCGGCCAGGATCACACCCGTGAGCAGCAGCCGCGCGCCGGCTTCGTGATGCCCGCCCTGGACCTGCGGATGCAGCAGATCGCGCCGCGCCAGCGTGGCCACCAGCAGCATCGAGCAGAGCGCGCCACCGGCCGCGCCGGTCTGTACCATCCACACCGGCAGCGACATCAGCATCGCCAGAAGCGCGCCCGTGGACGCGCCGCCGGACACACCCAGCACGTACGGTTCGGCAAGCGGATTGCGCAGCAGCACCTGCATCAGCGCGCCCGACAAGGCCAGCAGTCCGCCGCATGCGAACGCCGCCGCCGCGCGCGGCAGGCGCAGTTC
>DAIOET010000327.1:0-5137 GCA_036746135.1 Cupriavidus sp. | reverse complement strand
ATGGTCAAGCGCGAGCGCAAGGAGGAACTGGCCAGCTCACCGCACGAAGCATTCCTGTGGGGGCCGCAGTTGCACATGCTCGAAGGCGTGACGCGCGTCGAGCCGGTGCGCCTGGAGGTGGACCGCAACACCGGGCACTTCTACGGCGAATTTCTCTGGAAGGATTCGTGGGAGGGCGAAGCCCCGTTCAACGAGGAGCTGAGCCGCGAAGAAGCCGGCTGCTGGGTGCAGCTTGGCTACGCATCGGGCTACAGCAGCACCTTCATGGATCGGCTGGTCATCTACAAGGAAACCGAATGCGCGCGCCGTGGCGACGACCAGTGCCGCATCGTCGGCAAGCCCGCCGAGGAATGGGACGATGCCGAATACCTGAAGTACTTCGAGCCCGATTCCGTGATCAGCGACCTGCTCTCGCTGCAGCAGGAAGTGAGCACGCTGCGTGAAACGCTGTGCGGCGCCAACCAGGGCAACCTGATCGGCCAGTCGCCCGCATTCCGCGAGGCGTTCACCCTGCTGTCGGCCGCGGCGGACAGCCATATCACCGTGCTGCTGACCGGCGAGACCGGCGCGGGCAAGGAGATGTTCGCGCGCTGGCTGCATGACAACGGCCCGCGCAGCGAGCAGCCGTTCATCGCCGTCAACTGCGCGGCAATTCCGCATGAACTGATCGAATCGGAGCTGTTTGGCGTGGAAAAAGGCGCGTACACCGGCGCCCAGCAATCGCGCCCGGGCCGCTTCGAGCGCGCTCACGGCGGCACGCTGTTCCTCGATGAAATCGGCGACCTGCCACCCGCCGCGCAGGTCAAGCTGCTGCGCGTGTTGCAGAACAACGAGGTGGAACGGCTCGGAGGTGTGGAAGCCCGCAAGGTCAACGTGCGGCTGATTGCCGCCACCAACGTCAACCTTGCCCAGGCGATCAAGCAAGGCCAGTTCCGCGCCGACCTGTTCTACCGGATCAGCACCTACCCGATTTCGATTCCCGCCCTGCGCGACCGCAAGGAAGACATCCCCGAACTGGCGCAGTCATTTATCACGCGCTTCAACGCGCTGTACCAGAAGCAGGTGCGCGGCCTGACCGGCCTGGCGCGCGACGCGCTGGTGCAGTACCCCTGGCCCGGCAATATCCGCGAACTCGAAAACATGATCGAACGCGGCGTGCTGCTGGCCCCGGCCACGGGAATGATCGATGTACCGCATCTGTTTGCCAGCCAGCAGGCCGGCGCGGCAAGCCAGGACGCCGGCGAGGATGCCGACGCGCTGATCGAAAAACTGCTGAACCACCAGGTGTCATTGCCGCAGATCGAGGCAAGGCTGATGCAGCTCGCGATCACGACGACACGGGGAAACCTGTCGTCGGCGGCACGGATGCTCGGGATTACGCGCCCGCAACTGGCGTATCGGCTGAAGAAGTAGGCAGGCTTCCCGAGCCGGCTCGCGCGGCCTCACCGCATAAGTATTTACCCCTAGTTTTCATATAACCAGAAAAGCGTAAGGTAGCGGCCTATGCAAACTAGGCCCATCACCCTGACCGAGCGCGTGATCCAGCAATTGCGCGGCGAGATCGCCGACGGAGTATTTCCCGTTGGCGCGCGGCTGCCCACGGGCAAGCAACTGGCTGAGCGTTATGGCGTCAGTGCCGCGGTCATCCGGGAAGTGACGGAGCACCTGCGCTCGCAAGGCATGATCGAAAGCCGGCAGGGGCTGGGCAGCACCGTGCGTTCGCGCGTCAGCGACAGCGGTTTCCGCCTGGCCGGCAATGCCGATGTCACGGACCTGGCGGCGATCTTCGAATTGCGGATCGACCTGGAAAGCGCGGCCGCCGCAATGGCGGCGCGGCATCGCACTGGCGAGGACGTCAGCCGCATGGCCGCCCTGCTCGATGCCATCGCCGCGCGCATCGACGATGCCGAACACGGCGTGGAGCCGGATATCCAGTTTCATATCGCCATCGCCACGGCCACGCATAACCCGTATTACCTGCAGTTGCTGCAGTACATGAACCTGCAGTTGCATCACGCCGTGCGCACGGCGCGCGTCAATTCCAGCCGCCAGCCGGGCCTGCCCGCGCAGGTGCATGCCGAGCACGTGGCGATCTTCGATGCCATTCGCGCCCGCGATGCCGATCTGGCCCGCCAGCGCGCCACCGAACATCTTCGCAATGCCGCGGGCCGCCTGGGCCTGCCGCTGCGCCAGCCCTGAATCTCCAATCGAGCGACCGAGTCACATCATGTCCAACACGCCATTCGCCCAACGCCTGACCGAAGCCCTCGGCCCCGAAGTCGTCGCCACCGCGCCCGACGATGTCGCGCCGTGGCTGTCGGACTGGCGCGGCCTGTACAAGGGCCATGCCCAGGCGGTGATCCGCCCGCGCACCACCGAACAGGTAGCCCAGGCGCTGGCCCTGTGCCAGCAGGCCGGCGTGCCCGTGGTGCCGCGCGGCGGCAATACCGGGCTGTGCGGCGGCGCGGCGCCGGACGTCAACGACGCCAACGTCGTGATCAGTCTCGACCGCATGGACAAGATCCGCTCGATCGACACCATCGCCAATACGATGGTGGCCGAAGCGGGCTGCATCCTCGGCAATCTGCGCCGCGCCGCCGAGGAAAACGACCGGCTGTTTCCCCTGTCGCTGGCCGCGGAGGATTCATGCCAGATCGGCGGCAACCTGGCCACCAATGCCGGCGGCGTCAATGTCGTGCGCTACGGCATGACGCGCGAGCTGGTACTCGGCGTGGAAGCGGTGCTGCCGAACGGCGAGATCTTTCATGGCCTGCGCACGCTGCGCAAGGACAATACCGGCTACGACCTCAAGCAGTTGCTGATCGGCTCGGAAGGCACGCTCGGCATCATCACGGCCGCCGCGTTGCGCCTGTCGCCCCGCGCCGATTCGCGCGCCGTGGTGCTGGCCGCGGTGGAATCGTCGCGGCAGGCGCTGGAGCTGTATTCGCTGCTCTTCGCACGCTGCGGCGCCCGGCTGCAAGCCTATGAATTCTTCACCGGCGCGTGCCTGGACCTGGTGCTGACCCACGCGGAGAACGTCCAGGCGCCCTTCTCCGAACGGTATCCGGCCTATGTGCTGCTGGAAATCGCCGATACGGCATCGGAGGACGTGCTCAACGCGCTGCTGGAATCGGTCATCGGCGAAGCCCTGGAACAGGGCCTGTGCCTGGACGCGGCCGTTTCCGCATCGCTGGCCCAGTTGCAGGGCCTGTGGCGCCTGCGCGAGGAAATCTCCGAGGCGCAGCGCGCCGACGGCCTGCACCTGAAGCACGATGTATCGCTGCCGATCGAGATCATCCCGGAATTCATGGCGTCGATGGAAGCCCGGCTGCACGCGCGGCACCCTGGCATCCGCCCGTTCATCTTCGGCCATTTTGGCGACGGCAACCTGCACTACAACCTGTCGCGCCCGCTGGGCGCCGACCCGAAGTGGGCACTCGGCGAAGGCAAGCCCGTCAGCGACGAAGTGATGGAGGAAGTGGCCCGCTACAACGGCAGCATCAGCGCGGAACACGGCATCGGCCAGCTCAAGCGCGACGCCTTCCTGGCGTTGAAAGACCCGCTCGAACTGCGGCTGATGCGTGCCATCAAGCAGGTGTTTGACCCCAGCGGCATCATGAATCCGGGCAAGCTGCTCTGACAGCGTTCACCGCCCGGTCCAATCGCTATACTGGGAGCCTTTTCCTGCATACCGCCACAGAACGGTTCCCAAATTGGCTGATCAAGACCTGAGCAAGCTGAAAATCGACCGCAGCGCCATGACGCCGGCTCCGCGCCGGCGCCGTCGCTGGGTGCGCTACGCGATCATCGCAGTGATCCTGCTGGTGGTCATCGGGGTGGGCGCGCGGCTGGCGGGTCCGCAGCCCGTGGAAACCACCACGATCACGGCCGCCTACCCTTCACAGAACTACACGCTGCTGAACGCCACGGGCTATGTGGTACCCCAGCGCAAAGCCGCCGTGGCATCGAAGGCGCAGGGCCGCCTGGAATGGCTGGGCGTGCTGGAAGGCTCGCGCGTGAAGAAGGACGAAATCATCGCCCGCGTCGAAAGCCGCGATGTCGAGGCGTCGGCAGCCCAGGCGCGCGCGCAGGTGCAGGTGGCAGAAGCCAACCTCCAGTTGCAGCAGGCGGAACTGCGCGATGCCGAGGTCAACCTGAAACGCTCGGAAATGCTGCTGGAGCCGAAGGCGATTTCGAAGCAGCAGTACGACGCCGACGTGGCCCGCTACAACAAGGCGCGTGCGTCCATCAGCAATTCGCAGGCGTCGATCACATCGGCCAAGGCCAATGCGCGCGCGGCGGAAGTGGCGGTTGAGCAGACCGTGATCCGCGCGCCGTTCGACGGTGTAGTGCTGATCAAGCATGCCAACGTCGGGGACAACATCACGCCGTTCTCGGCCGCCGCCGATACCAAGGGCGCGATCGTCACGATCGCCGACATGGATACGCTCGAAGTGGAAGCCGACGTCGCCGAATCGAACATCGCCAGGATCACGGTGGAGCAACCCTGCGAAATCCTGCTCGATGCCCTGCCCAACCTGCGCATGGCCGGCCGTGTCTCGCGCATCGTGCCGACGGTCGACAGGTCCAAGGCCACGGTGCTGGTCAAGATCCGCTTTGTCGACCGCGATCAGCGCGTGCTGCCCGATATGAGTGCCAAGATCGCTTTCCTGTCCAAGCCCGTGCCGCCCGAGGACAGCAAGCCGCTGACCGCCGTGCAGCCGTCCGCCGTAGTGGAGCGCGACGGCAAGCCCGTGGTGTTCCTGCTGGCCGATGGCAAGGTCCGGCAGGTGGCCGTCACGCGCGGCGCCAAGGTTGGCGAACTGGTGGCCGTGCAAGGCGTGAAGCCCGGCGACACCGTGGTGCTGGCCCCGGCGGACAAGCTGGCGGATGGCGCCAAGGTCACCGTGACAAAGAAATAAGCTATGGCCGAAGCCAACGCAGCGCCTGCTCCCCTCGTCTCGATCCGCCATCTGGCGAAGTCGTACCAGCGCGGCGCGCAGACCGTGCCCGTGCTTTCCGACATTTCACTCGATATCGCCGCCGGCGATTTCATCGCGCTGATGGGGCCGTCCGGCTCTGGCAAGAGCACGCTGCTGAACCTGATCGCCGGCATCGACCGGCCCGACAGCGGCGA
>DAIOET010000326.1:0-5139 GCA_036746135.1 Cupriavidus sp. | reverse complement strand
GCGGCATTGTCCGGCTGGCTGGAAAGAGTTTTTTACATGGCGGTCCGCAAGGCGATAAAAATTTCACTGGCCTGACGTCCATCATCCAGCTAACTTGCGTGAGCGATTGGCCTGCGCAATCATGCCGGTCTCTCCGGGCCGTTCTCTCTATTTCTTCGCCAATGTCCGTGCTGCGCTTCCTGACCATCCCACTGTTGTTGCTGCCTGTCCTGGCAGCGGCCGAGGACGCCGATCTCGTGCAGTGCCAGCGCGTCAACCAGGCCCAGTTGCGGTCCGCGTCCGAGGCAACGCTATTGTTCCTGCGCTGCCGCGCACGGCAGATTTCATATGACGCACCACGGCTCAAGGGCGTGACGCAGAAATTCAAGGATGACCTGGTGTTTGCATGCCTGGATCAGGCTGATGCCATCGAGCATCAGCTGCGCGTCAGCCATGGCTATACGCGCGAGTCATTGGCCAGGAAAAAATGTGACTATTGATATGCATTGACTTATTGTCAAAGAATATTGTCGGTTCTGTACAAGTCTGCGTGGATTGTCAAATTCCATGGGCCGCGTACCATTGGCGTCCATTGCCGATGTACCAGATTGACGTACCGAATTACCGGAGACTGCCATGGCTCTCGATGCCGAATCCTTTTCCCTGCTGCGCGCCTCGGTGCAGCGTTTCATCGATGAACGTCTGAAGCCTGCGGAAGACATCCTCGAGGAAACCGACGATGTGCCGGCCGATATCGTCGCCGACATGAAGGAAATGGGGCTGTTCGGCATCTCGATCCCGGAGAACTACGGTGGGATCGGCCTTTCGATGTCGCAGGAATGCGATGTCGTTTACGACCTGGGCCATACTGCGTTCGCATTCCGTTCGGTATTCGGTACCAATGTGGGTATTGGTTCGCAGGGCATCCTGATGGATGGCACCGAGGAACAGAAGCAGGACTACCTGCCGCGGATTGCCAGCGGTGAGCTGGTTATCTCGTTCGCACTGACCGAACCGAACGCCGGTTCCGATGCCGCCTCGCTGCAGACGCGTGCCGAACTTGACGGCGATCACTATGTGATCAATGGCACCAAGCGTTTCATTACCAACGCGCCGCGCGCCGGTGCGTTCACGCTGATGGCGCGTACTGGTGGTTCCGGTGCCTCGGGCATTTCGTCGTTTATCGTGCCGGCGGACACCCCGGGCATCTCGCTGGGCAAGCCGGACAAGAAGATGGGCCAGCGCGGCACCAAGACCTGCGACGTGGTGCTCGAAAACGTGCGCGTGCCGGCCGCCAACATCATCGGCGGCGTGCCGGGCGTGGGCTTCAAGACCGCCATGAAGGTGCTGGACCGTGGCCGCCTGCATATCTCGGCGTTGGCCTGCGGCATGGCGCATCGCCTGATTACCGATGCCGTGGCCTACGCCAAGGAACGCAAGCAATTCGGCAAGCCGATCGGTGACTTCCAGCTGATCCAGGGCATGCTGGCCGACAGCCAGGCAGAACTGTACGCAGGCCTGTCGATGGTGCGCGATTGCGCGCAGCGCTATGACGCCAAGCCGGCCGGCAAGAGCGATCCGGAAGTCAGCATGCTGGCTTCTTGCACCAAGATGTTCTGTACCGAGATGGTGGGCCGCGTGGCCGACCGCGCCGTGCAGATCCACGGCGGCGCCGGTTACATCGCCGAGTACAAGGCCGAGCGCTTCTACCGCGACGTGCGCCTGCTGCGCCTGTACGAGGGCACCACGCAGATCCAGCAACTGATCATCGCCAAGCAACTGCTGCGCGATTGAGGCCGGTAGCGGCTCGCAGTGAACTGGCCTGGCTGGCCTGACAGGGGATAGGAGACAGGATGAGCAAGATCCAGGTAACGGCCCCGCAAGGGGCAGTCGGGGCAGTCTCAGAGAAGGACGGCGCGGTGCACCGGCTGCGCGCCGTGGTGGCCACGTATCGCACCACGCTGCAGGCGTACACGCTGGTCGTGTCCGCCGACGAGCTGGTGGCCCTCTCGAACGGCCCCGAGCCTTCGCACTCGGCACGCGACTATCGTGCGCAAGCTCATCTGGATCGTCTGCACAATGCCGTCCGCGACTGCGGACTCGCATTGCCCAGCGCCATCGTGGTAGCGGTGGCGGGCGGTGTCATGCGCTGCGAGTGCGATCACCTGTATTCGCTGGAACTGAACCCGCAGGCCGGTGACGGTCTCATCGTGCTCGATGGACATGATCGCCTGGCCGCGCTTGCCAACACGGGGCGCGGCCACATCAAGACCTTGGTCACCGCCGTGTTGTGTTCCAGCGCGATACCGGAAGCCGAGCAGCCGGCCGTCAGGACGGAAGCCGACTGCGCACTGATGCACGTGATGGCTGCGGCGCGTTGGGCAGGCGCCACGCGCGTCTGGCGCTAAATCTCCGCCGGACCAGTGATGGCGCTGGGCTTACGCCCAGACGCTATCGACATGGCGCAGCAGATGACCCGCCAGGATGTAGTCGCCAAGGCGCGATGCCTTGGCTTCGAGGTCCAGCAATTCCCGGTCGGCCAGCAGGCCGAGATCGAACTGGCAGTACAGATTGCGCTGCCGGAACGTGGTCTTGGGTTTGCGCAGTCCTTCCAGCAGGGCCTCGCGGGAGCGAACGGCGACACTCTCCTGCCCTCGGTATTGCACCCTGATGCCGCGCTTTTCGCCGAGCCGGCCGAGTTCGATGGCGTCCTGCCACCCGGTCTCGTAGTCCAGCTCAAGCGCCAGCGCATGCTCGGAGGTCAGAAGCCTGAGCGCTTCCGCCTTGCTGCCAGCTCGCACGATTGACATCCACACCTCAAGTCTCAACAAACACTGTATAAATATACAGTGATCGACCGATTGCCTCAAGGCTTGCCTGCGTCGGTCGGGGTGGCGGCCGCAGTGGGACCCGCTTCGCCCGTAACCGCCGCTGGCACCACCTGGGTCGCACCAAAATCTCCTGCAAACGCCTGCGTCAATGTGGCCGGCCCAAGATAGCGCCGGATGGCGGCATTGACGGCATCCGGCGTGGCGGTGCGGATCCCCTCCTCGATGGCGGCCGTGTGTGCCATCGTCCTGCCGAGATATGCCTGGTTGGCCAGTGCCGCTGCCAGCCCGCCATCGCGGGTACGGCTCACCATGCCCGCCTGCAGCAGGCCGCTGGAGGCTTCGGCCAGTTCGCTGGCGGTAATGCCGTCGCGGATAAAGCGTGCCAGTTCTTCGTCGATCGCCTTGCGCAGGCGGGGCAGGCTTTTGGGCGAGTAGGCAGCCGACAGCCCGAATCGTCCGGCGCGGTCGAGCGCCCCGACGGAGAGCGAACTCGATACGCCATAGCTGATGCCGTCGAGCTGGCGCAGCCGGTCCGCCAGGCGGCTGCGCATGCCGGTGCCGCCGAATACGCGAGTCGCGATGAGCATCAGCGGATAGTCGGGCGAATCGCTGACCAGGTCGATCGGCTGCGAGCCCAGGTACACGGCGTTGGCCTTGCCGGGCGTATCGAGCGTGAACTCGGTGGCCGGGATCGTGACGAAAGGCCGGTCCACGCGCTCGAAAGGTATCTCCGCGCGCCAATCGTCAAACAGAAACTGGGCCTGCCTGATGGCGTCCCCGGCATCGAAATCGCCCACGATGGCCAGCTGCGCGTGCTCGGTGCCATAGAAGCGCGCATGGAAATCTCGCAGATCCTTCACGGATACCGTCTTCAGTTCCGACACGCTTTCGTCAAACGTCGGCGTGTAGCGCGGATCGCCGGGCGGATACGGATTGCCGTGGCGCCCCAACGCATTGGGCGCCACCGCGCCAGGTTGCTTGCGCTGACTCTCGATGCCGGCGACGCTGCTCGCGCGCAAGGTCTCCAGTTCGTTGGCCGGGAACGTGGGCATGCGCAGCACAGTCCGCAAGAGGGCCAGCAGATCGGGCAGATATTCGCGGCGCGTGTCGAAGCGGACGGTCAGCCGTTCGTCGCTGCCCGAGATCGAGACATTGGCTTTCAGGGCCTCAAGGCGGTCGGCAATCTGCTGCCGGTTGAACGCGCCGGCGCCGCGGTCGAGCATGGCCGCCGTCAGAGACCCGACGGCGGTCTTGCCCTGCAATGCCTGGACGTTGCCAAAGCGCAGGATCAGCGTGCCATTGACCGCGCCGCCGCGCGTCGGCTTGGGCAGCAGCGCAAGCTGCATGCCATTGGGCAAGGTCTGGCGTACGGTATGCGCGTCGATATTGGCAGGGCTCGGATCGAACGCCGCCACTGCCTGCGTGGCCGGTTTGCCGGTGTAGTTCTGCGTCAGTGCAGCCAGATCGGGTGCCGTGGGGATGGCGGCAAGCTGCGGCTTGTCGCCGGGTATGAATTCACCGACGGTGCGGTTGGCCGGCCGGAAGTAGTTCTCGGCCGCGCGCTGGACATTCGCCAGCGTGGTGGTCTCAACCCGGTCGCGGTTGATAAAGAACAGCCGCCAGTCGCCCTTCGCAATGGCACCAGACAGCGCGACGCCATAGGCCACCGGATCGTTCAGCGTTTTCTCGTACGAATTGCGCAGCCGCACGCGGGCGCGCTCCAGTTCTTCCTCCGTCACGGGTTGGGTCGCCACGCCTTCCACCGTGGCGATCAGCGCATCGCGCACCGGCTCGATCGGCCGATCCTTGCTCGTGCCCGCGGCAAACTGGATGACGCCCGGGTCTTTCATCGACGTGAAGAACGAGCCTTGCCACGCCGCCTTGCGGGTGTCGACCAGGTTGCGTTCGAGCCGGCCGCCCGGCGTGTCGGCCAGGATGACCGAGAGCATGTCCAGCGCGGTGATATCGGGATGAGTGCCGGGCGCCACGTGATACATCGTCGAAACGATGCTGCTGTCACCGGGGCGTGTCAGCATCAGTTCGCGCGCGCCTTCCTGCGCGGGCTCGACGGTGTACTCGGTCGGCAGCACGCGCGTCGGGCGCGGAATCGACCCGAACGCCTGCTCGATGCGCGCGAGCGTACGGGCGGGATCGAACTGCCCGGTGACCACCAGCACGGCATTGTCGGGCTGGTAGTAGCGGCGATAGAACGCCTGCAGGTTATCGATGCCCACGCGCTCCACGTCGCTGCGTGCGCCGATGACCGCCTTGCCATAGTTGTGCCAGCGATAGGCGGCCGCGTACATCTGCTGCTGCAGCATGCGCATGG
>DAIOET010000325.1:2705-5157 GCA_036746135.1 Cupriavidus sp. | reverse complement strand
GATGAAGGCGAGACGATGGCGGCCATCCGCCAGCGCATCATGGACATGGGTGCGAAGGAATTCCACGCCGCCGTGCTCTGCGAAAAGACGCTGACCAAGGTAAAGCCGATGCACCCGGACTTCTGCGGGTTCCAGGTGCCCGACCGCTACGTCTTTGGTTGCGGCATGGACGTCAAGGGTTACTGGCGCAACCTCGGCGCGATCCGCGCGCTGGTCTGAGCTTTGCCCCGGCGGCGCCAGCCGCCGGTATGGCGAAGTGAAGCGATTCTGGCCAGGCGCGGCCGCCAGACGGTACGAGTGGATCGACCAGAGCCGCGCGGCGACGCCAGAATCGTCCCGTTATTGGCTACCCGTGCGGACTGGCGCCGAGGATCGGCCACAGCGAGGCCAGCAACAGCAGCGCCATCGTTACATTGAACACCCGCAGCACGCGGGGATTGCCGAGCCAGCGGCGCAGCCCTGCGCCGAATACCGCCCAGGTGGTAATGCTCGGCAGGTTCACCACGGCACACAACGCCGCCATCAGCGCTGCGTTGATCCAGATATTCGGATGCAGCACATAAGCGCTGCATGCGCCCACCGCCATCACCCAGGCTTTCGGATTGACCCATTGGAACGCGGCCGCGCGCAGAAAGCTCATCGGCCGGGTCACCTCGCGGTCCTGCAGTCCGCCTGCCGTCGCCAGCTTCCACGCCAGCCACACCAGGTAAGCCGTTGCCCCCACGCGGAGCACATTCCACGTCCACGGGAATGCCGTGAAAACCGAGCCCAGGCCCAGTCCCACGACCGTGATCATGACCACCATGCCGATGCAAATGCCAAGCAGGTGCGGCACGGTGCGCCGCAGGCCAAAGTTCACGCCGGAGGCCAGCAGCATCGTGTTGTTCGGGCCGGGTGTGATCGAAGACACCAGAAGAAAGGCGCTGTACGCCAGCAGCGCGCTGGTGCTGGCGGCAAGGTGAGGCGTAGCGGACAGGGCCATGACGGCGCTCCAGAAACATCGACAGGCGCTCAGTCTAGGCACACATCACAGTACAGTACCGGTACACATTGACGAAAAAGCGCCGGTACGGGGCCGATCCATTAGATATCTACCGTGCTAACGCCCTGCCGTGCTGACCGCCACCGCTACCGCCATGCCCCAGAGCACGATGCCCGTCATCCGCTCCACGGTGCGCACCGACCGCGCGAACCGTCCCATGATGGCGGGATGCCGTACGGCCGCCGCCACGGCAACGTCCCACAGCAGCACCACGCCGAACATCCAGACGCCATAAGCAGCCTGAGCGCCCAGCGGCGTGTGCCGTCCGGCCAGTACCGCAAACAGGCTGGCATAGAACAGGCCGTTCTTGGGATTGAGGACGGCCGACAGGAATCCCATGCCGACGAGCGACGCCCAGGCTGCCCTCGGCCGGATGCCAGGCGGCGCCTCCGGCAGTTCGACAGTGCCCCGCGCACGCAGGAATTTCCAGCCCATCCACGCCAGATAGGCGCAGCCGGCCCATTGCAGCGAAGTGAACACCTGGCGCATGCCGGCCGTGGCGGCCAGCCCCGCAAGGGCCAGCACTATATAGATGCCGTTGCCCAGCGCGATACCCACGCACACGCCCATCGCACGCCGCGTGCCCTCCACCATTGCCGTGCGCAGGACCAGGAAGAAGTCCGGGCCGGGACTGAGCAGCGCCAGCCCGTGCGCGCCTGCAACCATCGCAAATTGCTGCCACGACACCTGATCGAAAACCATCGTTGACTCCTTGCCGCGAAGAACGCAAAGGCAGGCAGTCTGGCCGGACCAGCGAGGGATGGATTGTAGAAAATTGCGCAGGCGGGAGCGTGCCTAGCTGGCGCGCTGGAAGGCGCGCGGCGTCATGGCCACGCGCTGGCGGAAGGCGCGATGAAAGTGGCTCTGGTCGGCAAACCCGAGCTGCTGGGCAACATCGGCCAGGGCATCGCCCCGCCGAAGAAGCTGGCGCGCCCAATTGATGCGAAGGTCGAGCTGGTATGCGTGCGGCGTCATGCCGAATTGCGAGCGAAACTGCCGGATCAACTGGTAACGGCTCAGTCGTGCCACATCCGCAAGCTCGGCCAGCGGCAGGCGATCGCCGTGCTTCTGGCGCAATAGCGCCGCCACATCGTCAAGTCGGCCGGCAGGCGCCTGCGCGATATCCGCGCCCTCGTCCAGCAAGCCCTGGACATCGCCGACGAAGGCCACCAGCGCGGCTTCCTTTTCCACGGCGTCGCCTTCCGAAAACAGCATCTCGTTCAGCGAGCACACGGCGCCGTACACGGCCGGATCGTGCGTCACGTGAACCTGGCGCACACGTGCCCTGCCCGCTTCGTCTAGCACCGCGTCGACCCATGCCGCATCGAGATGAATCATCTGGTAGCTCCAGTGCCCGTCGGGCTCCGGATTGCACGCGTGCACGCAATTCGCGGGCACCCAGACAACGCT
>DAIOET010000325.1:0-2605 GCA_036746135.1 Cupriavidus sp. | reverse complement strand
GGCCGCCCCGGTCCGTCGCCCCGTTTTCTGGTCCGCGTGTTGCCCGGCCGGTTGCCGCGCCGGCGTCGGCGCCTGGCGGGCGGGCGGACGATGGCCTAGCGCCGCGTTCACGGTGTCCCGAGCGAACGTGGCATCGTAGCCCGAGCGCAGCATCGACAGCACCAGCGATTCGGCTTCGAAGCCCTGCTCGATATGCCGCGCCAGCCACTGCTCCAGCTCGGGCGAGGTAGCGCGATACCCTGCGCGGGACTCACGTGTCATGACGGATTGGCCAGGCGCTGCGGCGAGAACGGGTTGCGGGCCGGTGATTCGGGCGGCAGCGTGCGGCGTGCCGGTGCCGCGGGCGCGGCGCCCTCGGGGTCGCCCGCGATCGTGACCGTGGCCTCGGAATATTGCCAGCGCTTCCAGGCACCCAGCACCGCGTTAGGGTATTCCGGGCGTCCACGGCTGCCGTTGTAGCGGCCCAGCGCCAGGAACAGATCGCCGTTTTCCCGATCGAGGTAGTGACGCAGAATCGTGCAGCCGTAGCGCAGGTTGCTTTGCAGATGGAACAGCTTGCGGGTATCGCCATCGCCAATCGATCGCACCCAGAACGGCATCACCTGCATCAGCCCGCGCGCATCGGCGGAACTGATGGCGTATTTGCGAAAGCCGCTCTCCACCTGCACCAGGCCCAGCACCAGCGACGGCTCCAGCCCGGCGCGCTTGGCTTCGTAATAGACCGTTTCGATCAGCTCCACCCGCGTCTGCGGATCGGGCATCTTGGCCTCCAGCCGGCGCGACATCTCGCCCAGCCATTTCAGGTACCCGAGCCTTTCGGAACCCGACGCAAACACCGGCCGCACCGGCCGGTTGTCCGCAATGGCCGCAGCCAGCGCGCCGCGCACGGAGTCAGCCAGGGCCTCTTCCTTCTGGGCACCGGCCTGGACTGACGTGGCCAGCACAGCACAAAGCAGCCCGCCGGCCAGGATGGCTGGCCAGCGGCGGGGCACGGAAAGACCGGCGGCGCGCATGGCGATCGGCGATCAGCTGGCCAGCAGATTGCGCACGTGCGCAACCACGTCGGCCACGGCCACCGGAGTGGCTTGCGCATCGCGGCGGCCCTGGTACTCGACCTTGCCTTCCTTGAGGCCGCGATCACCGACCACCACGCGGTGCGGCACGCCAATCAGCTCCCAGTCGGCAAACATCACGCCGGGGCGCTCGCCTCGGTCGTCCAGGATCACGTCCACGCCGGCCGCCAGCAGCTCGGCATGGATGCGGTCCGCCTCGGCCTTGACGGCCTCGTTGCGGTCGTAGCCGACGGGGCACACCACCACGGCAAACGGGGCAATCGCCGCCGGCCAGATGATGCCGCGCTCGTCATAGTTCTGCTCGATGGCCGCGCCCAGGATCCGCGTGACGCCAATGCCATAGCAGCCCATCTGCATCGGCTGGTTCTTGCCGTTTTCATCGAGGAACACGGCGTTCATCGATTCCGAATAGCGGGTGCCCAGCATGAATACGTGGCCGACTTCGATGCCACGGCAGATTTCCAGCGTCCCCTTGCCGTCCGGCGAAGCGTCGCCAGCCAGCACGTTGCGCAGGTCGGCCACGACCGGCTCGGGCAGGTCGCGGCCCCAGTTCACGCCCGTGTAGTGGTAGTCGCGCTCGTTGGCACCGCAGCAGAAATCGCTCATGTTGGCGACGGTACGGTCCGCCACCACCTTGACCGGCTTCTTCGTGCCGATCGGGCCCAGGTAGCCGGGGGGCGAGCCGAACGTATCGACGATCTCGGTTTCGGTGGCAAAGCGGAATTCGGTCAGGCCCGGCACCTTCGAAGCCTTGACCTCGTTCAGTTCGTGGTCGCCGCGGATCAGCAGCAGCCAGATCTGCGGGCCGGCGTCGCCATCGGTGGCCAGCACGATCGACTTGACCGTGCTGGCCAGCGGGATGCCGAGGAATTCGGCCACGTGCTCGCACTTGGCCTTTTCCGGCGTCGAGGTCTTCGTCAGCGCTTCCGCGGCGGCGGCGCGCTGGGCCGACAGCGGCAGCGCCTCGGCCGCCTCCATGTTGGCGGCGTAGTCCGACGTGGGGCAGTAGACGATGGCGTCCTCGCCGGTATCGGCGATCACGTGGAATTCGTGCGAGCCCGAGCCGCCAATGGCGCCGTTATCGGCCGCCACGGCGCGGAATTCCAGGCCGAACCGCGTGAAAATGCGTTGGTAGGCGTCGTACATGCTCTTGTACGAGACCTTCAGGCCTTCGACGTCACGATCGAACGAGTAGGCGTCCTTCATCGTGAATTCGCGGCCGCGCATGATGCCGAAGCGGGGACGGCGCTCGTCGCGGAACTTGGTCTGGATCTGGTAGAAGTTCACGGGCAGCTGCTTGTAGCTGCGGATTTCGCCACGGGCGATGTCGGTCACCACCTCTTCCGACGTCGGCTGCAGGGCAAAGTCGCGCTCGTGGCGGTCTTTCAGGCGCAGCAGTTCGGGACCCATCTTGTCCCAGCGGCCCGTTTCCTCCCACAGCTCGGCCGGCTGAACCACCGGCATCAGCAGTTCCACCGCGCCGGCGCGGTTCATTTCCTCGCGAACGATGTTCTCCACCTTGCGGATCACGC
>DAIOET010000324.1:0-5159 GCA_036746135.1 Cupriavidus sp. | reverse complement strand
TAGTTGTGCCAGCGATAGGCGGCCGCGTACATCTGCTGCTGCAGCATGCGCATGGGATTGTTCTCGCCAATCTCCATTTCGTTGCGCACCACGGTCATCTCGCTGTCCAGATCCTTGCGCGCGACGAAGCTGTTGACCATGCGGTCGGCCTCCATGCGCAGGGCCCAGTCGAGATTGTCCTCGCTGGCCGCGAAAGTCTCGAAGAAATTGGTACGGTCCTGGTTCGTGGTGCCGTTGTACTGCATGCCACGGCGCGCGAATTCGGTGGGTATCGTCTTGCCCGGCAGCGACGGCGTGCCCTTGAACAGCAAATGTTCGAGCAGGTGCGCCATGCCCGTTTCGCCGTAGTTCTCGTGGCGGCTCCCCACCAGATAGGTCATGTTGACCGTGGTGGTGGGCTGCGCGTCGTCGGGCGCCAGCAGGATGCGCAACCCGTTCGGCAGCCGGTATTCGGTGATGCCTTCGACAGTGGTGACGCGCGTGGCATGCGCCACGGGCGCGGCGGTCGGCGCGACGGGCGCCGCCGTCCGCGCGGCGTGCGCGGCGTGCGCGGCGGGCGCGATCAGCCCGCACGCGATGGCGAGGGCGCCGGCCAGACTGGCCATGCCGGCAACGGAACGACGACGGTTCATGCAAACTCCGGATTCAGGCAAACCCCGCGGCCCGATACGCCGCGAGTGAGCAGATTCTAGCCGCAGGCGCGCCCCATGCAACGAGTCCGACCGCACTTTCAGAATCGGGTACAAAGTGGCTCGTCATCCATCCGAAACCGATCGAGGAGAATGTCCGATTCCAGCGCATTCGATGGGCGGCAAAGGCGTACGATGCGTGTCATGGAACTCGATCCCGACACCTGCTACAAGGCCGTTGCCTCACACGACCGGCGCTTCGACGGACGCTTCTTCGTAGGCGTGTCGTCGACCGGAGTGTACTGCCGGCCGATCTGTGCGGTGCGCACGCCGAAGCGCGAAAACTGCACGTTCTACGAATCAGCGGCTTCGGCGGAAAAGCATGGCTTCCGGCCCTGCCTGCGATGCCGCCCGGAACTGGCGCCCGGTCACGGGCTGGCGGACATTTCGGGCCGGCTGGCCCAGGCGGCGGCCACGCTGATCGATGAAGGATTCATGACCGGCGCGGGCGTGGCGCAGCTGGCCGCGCGCATTGGCGTGACGGAGCGTCACCTGAGACGGCTGTTCGATGCCGAGTTCGGCGTGTCCGTGCATGAATACGCGCAGACGCAAAAACTGTTGCTGGCCAAGCGCCTGCTCACGGACACCGATCTGCCAGTGATGCAGGTGGCGCTTGCCGCGGGTTTCGGCAGCGTGCGCCGCTTCAACGACGTGCTCAAGGACCGGTACGGTCTGACGCCGCTGGCCATGCGCAAGCGCGCGGCCGATGGCATGGCGGACCGGCTCGTGTTCGAACTGGGCTACCGGCCGCCGATGGCATGGTCGCAGTGGCTGCAGTTCCTGGCGGTACGAGCGGTCGACGGTATCGACCAATGCCAGGGCGGCATCTATACGCGCACGATGTCGATCGACGTCGGCAGCCATCGCTATCTGGGGTGGGTGCGCCTGGAGCATGTGCCGAAGCGGACCGTGGTCCGCGTGACGCTGTCCGGCTCGCTGGCGCAAGCCATTCCGCAGGCGTTGGGCAAGGTACGCCGCCTGTGCGACCTGGGTTGTCGGCCCGATATCGTCGATGCGCACCTTGGCGAGCTGGCCGCGCAGGTACCGGGCATGCGTCTGCCGGGCACATTCGACGGCCTGGAGATTGCAGTGCGGGCCATCGTCGGGCAGGTGATTTCGGTGGTACAGGCGCGGCGCATCCTGGCGCGGCTCGTGCGAATCGCCGGTGAGCCGTTGCCGGAGGCGGCACTGGCCGGCGTGGTGCAGCCCATCGATGCGGCGCCGTTGACCCACGCATTTCCCACTGCCCAGGCACTGGCCGCGCTGCCGGATGCCGATTACCAGGCGGCGGGCGTGCCGATGGCCAAGGTCCGGGCGATTCGCGCCCTGGCGCGGCAGGTGGCATCGGGCGATATCCGGCTCGATCCCCATGCGGCGCCCGAAGACACCGTGGCGCGGCTCTGCGCGATCGAGGGCATTGGCGAATGGACCGCGCAGTACGTGGCCATGCGTGCGCTGGGCTGGCCCGATGCCTTCCCGGCCACCGACTACGCATTGCGCAAGGTGCTGGGTGTCACCACCGTGCGGGCGATGCAGGCAAAGACCGCGCACTGGGCGCCGTGGCGCGCCTATGCGGCGATCCATCTGTGGCATCGCTACGAAGCACTCAAGGAAGAACCGAAGGCGCAAGGCGCCGACATCGAGGAAGAGGCAGCATGAACAGCTATCAGATTATCGACAGCCCACTGGGCGATATCCTGCTGCGCGCGCAAGACGGCCTGCTGACAGGCGTGTTCTTCGCGGGGCAGAAATACTATCCCGCACAGGCCCGTGCCGTGGCACCGGAATCCGTGGCCGATGCGCGCGTCATGGCGCAGGCGGCGGATGAGCTCGAAGCCTACTTTGACGGCAGGCTGCACGACTTCACCGTTCCCATCCGGATTGCCGGCAGCGACTTCCAGCAGCGCATCTGGCAGGCGCTATGCGATATCGGCTTTGGCGAAACATCGACCTATGGCCAGCTTGCCGCGGGAATTGGCCTGCCGCCGAGCCACTCGCGCGCGGTTGGCGGGGCCGTGGGGCGCAATCCGCTTTCGATCGTCGTGCCATGCCACCGCATCGTGGGCGCGTCGGGCGATCTGACTGGCTACGCGGGTGGCGTGGATCGCAAGCGTGCGCTGCTGAGGCTGGAAGGGGCGCTGCCAGCCGGCAACCTGCCGAACGCCATAGCAGGGCAGGCAGCGTTGGCACTCAATTGAACGGTGCCGAGACTCTTTATCGCGATCGATACGCCGGCGGAATTGGCCGATGAATTGCTGCGGACACTGCCCGCGCATCACGATATTCGTCCCACCCCGGCGGCGCAGTTGCACCTGACGTTGCGCTTCCTGGGGGAACGGGACGAGCTGGCGGCGGCGGGGATAGCCGGGGCGTTGCGATCGGTCCTGATGCCGTCACTGGCCCTGCAGGTGCATGGCGTCGGCCGGTTTCGCGGCAGACAGGGCGCCATCCTCTGGGCCGGGCTGGCAGCGTCGCCGGCGCTGGTGGCGCTGTCCGACGCCATCAACACGGTGCTTGAGGCGGAGGGCATCGCGCCCGAGCATCGCCGCTTCTGGCCGCACCTTACGCTGGCGCGCTGCCGTCCCGGCACGCCCGAGCCGCTGCTGCGCGACTGGCTGGCGGCGTTTCACGGACTGACGCTGCCTTCCTGGAATATCGCCGGTTTTGTGTTGTACGAGAGCTTTTTGGGCAGGGAGGGCGCCCGGCACGTGGCGCGTGACACCTATCGGCTTGTCACCCCAGATTGCTGACGCCAAGCGCCACGCCAAGCCCGCACAACGTGCCGCCGATCAGTCGATCCAGTAATCGCTGGCGACGCAGCATCGCGGCGCGCAACGCCGGGGAGCCGAAGCACCAGGCAACGATGCCGAACCACACCAGGTGGGCCACCGACATGAACAGCCCATAGCCGAACTGCGCGGCCAGCGGCGTATGGGGGCTGACCACCTGCGTGTACGTGCTGACCACGAACAGCGTGGTCTTCGGGTTCAGGGCATTGGTCAGGAAACCCATGCGCAGCGCCGCCGCGCCCGAAATGGCCGGGGCGGCTGTCGTGTCGATCGTCAGCGGCTTGCGGTTGCGCAGGGTCTGCAGGCCAATCCAGATCAGGTAGACCGCTCCCATCAGCTTGATGGCGGACAGCAGCCCATGCGCGTGGGCAATCAGCAGCGACACCCCGAACATCGTATAGGCGACGTGCACCTGAACGCCCAGTGCGATGCCCAGCGCGCACAGCAGGCCGGTTCGGCGGCCGAACAGATAGCTGTTGCGCGTGACCATTGCGAAGTCGGGGCCAGGGCTGATGACGGCAAGCACGGTGATCGTGGCGACGGCGGCGAGTTCTGCGAGCGGGGTCATTTCAGGTCAGTTTTCGTTGCGGAAAGGGATGGCGTTGGTAGCCAGCCATGACAATTCTGTCTCGCAGAAATAGGTACGCAAAGCGATTTATACTTGCGGAATTCCGATAGAAAAACTGACTGATCGGCATGACTTCCATGCACTGGATGGGGTGGGTGCGCTTCTTCGAGGCGGCTGCGAGACACCAGAATTTCGCCCGCGCGGCGGAGGAACTGCATCTGACGCACGGCGCGATCAGCCGCCAGATCCGGCAGCTTGAAGACGCGCTGGGGGTGGCCTTGTTCGAACGGCGCAATCGCGCGGTTTTCCTGACCGAAGCCGGGCAAACACTGCATGCGGCGGCCACCCAGTCGATGGAGCTGCTGGCCTCGGCCGCGGACAGGATTCGTGTGCCCGCGCCCAGTACGGCGCTGGTGCTGTCCTGCGAGCCGACCATCGCCATGCGCTGGCTGATTCCGCGGCTGGGGCGGTTCACGGCGGTACATCCCGAGATTCCGCTGCACCTGATGACGGCCGGCGGTCCGGTCGACTTTGCCGCGCAAGGTATCGATGTTGCGCTGCGGCGAAACGATTTTGCGTTCGACCCGCGCTGGCATACGAGCGAGCTTGCGCCGGAGCGTGTGGGACCGGTCTGCCGTCCCGACCAGTCAGCCACCGCATTGGCCGACGTGGTCAGGCTGCATACCCGCACGCGCCCCGACGCCTGGCAGCGGTGGGCGCGCAGCGCGGGTGTGGCGGTGCCGGGCGGCAAAGACGGCATGCGGGCGGGCCGGCAGGACGCCTGGTACGAGCACTTCTACCTGAGCCTGCAAGCCGCCGCGGCGGGCCTGGGCTGGGCCGTGGCGTCCGAATGGATGGCGGCCGATGAACTGGCCGATGGCCGGCTGACCGCGCCCAACGGGTTTGTGGCGGATGGCACGGCCTATCACCTGATATCGCCGGTGCCGTTTGCGCGGGACCCGCGCCGGCAGGCGCTTCTGAGCTGGCTGCGCGCCGAATTGGCGAGGAAGCCGGGAGGGCCGCAAACTTTGTAACCGGCGGGGTCGAAAGCGTAGCGGAAGCTACCCCACCGAAGTCGGTTCCTAAAGTTACGTCGTATTTTGCCGAAGGCCA
>DAIOET010000323.1:0-5178 GCA_036746135.1 Cupriavidus sp. | reverse complement strand
CCCCATGCCATTGGTGGCGTCGCGATAGACCAGTCCCGCTCGGGTTGGCTTCAACCTTTCCGCATGCTGCGCCATTCCACCCATTGCCACGACAACAGCGCTGGGATTCCGAACGCCAACTCTCGTGTGCGCTTCACCAGGGCAAGTGCCAGCGATGTGGGAGGATCGATCCCCAGGCTGGTTCCCAGCGCCACCAGCACGGCTTCCTGCACGCCCAGCCCCGCCGGGATGAAGAACGCGATCTGGCGCGCCGCCAGCGTTAACGCCTCGATCGCCAGTGCGTCGCCGAAACCGACTGCATGCCCAAGCAGCGACAGTCCCCACCACACTTCCAGCGCCCCCATTACCAGGCCAGCCATCTGCCACGCCAGCGTGTTTCCCAACACGCGTCCACGTCCACATAGTGAGCGGATCTGCCCGTCGAGGCGCTTGCCTTCCATCCGTGACAGCAGACGATGCTGCTCGCCAAGTATGCGGCGTGCCGCGCCTTCGAGCCACGCGAACCATGCCCCATGACGCAGCGCATAGGCTAACAGGGCCGGTACCGGCAACGACAGCAGCAGGCCCACCGCCACCAGTACGACGTTGCCGGTGGCAGGCGTCGTCGAGATCAGCAGCAGTACGCCGGCGAGCGCGAACAAGTAGTGCGCGAACATCGTCACCATGACCTCGATCACCACGCTTGCGGTGACGGCGCTGGCGTCGGGCACCCGGCGCCATGCCAACCGGATGCCAACAAGCTCGCCTCCGATGCCGGCAGTTGGCAGCAGTCGGGAAACGGCCTCGCGCACGGTGGCCACCCAGAGCAGGAAGTTAGTTCCCGCGCGCGCGCCAGGGTCGGCCGGCGCCAGCAGTGTTCGCCAGCCGCGCGCGTCCAGCCAGAGCGCCACGGCGTGAATCGGCGCCAGCCATATCAACGGCCAGCCTGCATGAGCCAGGATGTCGAAGACCTGGCCAAGCGCTTGCCGTGCCACCACCACGGTGAGGATCAGCAAGCCCGCCAACGCGCCGGGCAAGGCGAAGCGCTTCCACGTCATGCGGTGAGCAGATCGGCAAAGCCACCTCGGCGGGGCGCCACCCGTTCCGCCGCCGCACGCACGCGCGGAGATAGCAAGGCGGCCAGTTCGTCGGCATGCCGATAGCCCGGCATCGACGCACCGATGCGGGCCCCCGAGGTGACGGCGGGATGCACGTACATTTCCACCACACCCGGCGGCAGGCGATCCAGTGCCGCCAGCATTGCGGCTTCGTCCATCGCGCCGCTGCCCGACAATCCCAGCACAAAGTCGTTGTGCACGATGCCGGCACGCTCCAGGCGCCGTCGCAGCAAGGCCAGCCACGGACGCAGGAAGACGGCGCCCCCGAGCTCGCGAGGCAGGCGCATGGCGCGCAGGCCATAGTCGCTGCCGATGCGGAGGATCAGTCCCAGAATGGTCGGGTGCAGATGAAAGTGCTTGTGTGCGTTCACGTGGTCCAGGGCCAGTCCTGTTCGTCCGAATGCTTCGAACTGGGCCCTGATCTCCAGCGCGAGCTGCGCGCGCAATGCGGGAAACAGGGCAAAGCGCAGACCGTCGCGCACCATCGCTTTGCCGAAGCGGCCGTCGATATCGACAAGATCGGGAATGGACTCCCACGGCAGCGTCGACCAGCCGTCGGCCAGCACCAGATGCAAGCCCACGCGGAGTCCGGGCAGCCGGCGCGCGCGCGCCACGGCATCGGAGGCGGCTGGCGCGCTCACCATCAGGCTGGCGGCGTTGAGGATGCCATCGCAGTGCGCGCGCTCCACGGCCGCATTGACATCGTCGTGCAGGCCGAAGTCGTCGGCGGTGACAATCAGCATCGTGCGTCCGGCCACGTCTCAGGCCTCGTGAGAATGCAGGAAGCGGAAGAACTCCACGCCTTCGCGCAGCCGCCGCCGGGTCATGCTCCAGCTACCCATCATCTCCCTGACGATTTCCCAGATCTTGGACGGGCGGAAGTAGAAGCGCCGGTAGAACGTTTCCACGCCGTGATAGATCTCCTCGCGGCTCAGGTGCGGATAGCTGATGGCGGCCAGCTGCACGCCCTGGTCGTTCACGAGATGGATCACCTTGTTTTCCTCCAGCCAGCCATTGGCCACCGCCTGCCGGTAGAGCGTGGTGCCGGGGTACGGCGCCGCCAGCGACACCTGAATCGTATGGGGATTGATGTCCTTGGCGTAGGCGATGGTCTTCTCGATGGTCTCGCGCGTTTCGCCGGGCAACCCCAGGATGAATGTCCCGTGGATCTGGATGCCAAGCTTGCGGCAGTCCTCGGTGAAGCGCCGTGCGATGTCAGTGCTTAGCCCTTTCTTGACATTCAGAAGAATCTGATCGTCGCCGGACTCATAGCCCACCAGCAGCAGGCGCAGGCCGTTGTCCTTCATGATCTTGAGCGTGCCATACGGCACATTGGCCTTGGCATTGCAGGACCAGGGCAGGCCGATCTCGCCCAGGCCGCGCGCAATCTCTTCCACGCGCGGCTTGAAATCGGTAAACGTGTCATCGTCGAACATGATCTCGCGCACTTCGGGCATGTTCTCCTTGATCCACCTGACCTCGTCGATCACACTCCGGGCCGATCGCGTGCGGTAGCGATGCCCGCCCACGGTCTGGGGCCACAGGCAGAACGTGCAGCGCGAACGGCAGCCACGCCCGGTGTAGATCGACACATACGGATGCAGCAGGTAACCGATGAAGTAGTTGCGGATCTTCAGGTCGCGCTTGTAGATCGGCGCGACGAATGGCAGTTCGTCCATGTTTTCGATCATGGGGCGCGGCGGATTGTGTTCGATCGCCCCATCCGGCAGCCGGAAGCTGAGGCCGGCGATTTCGCGCAGGGGCTTGCCCGCCGCAACGTCCTGGCAGGTGTAGTCGAACTCCTCGCGGCACACGAAATCGATGGCCGTGGTGGCCGAGAGCGTGCCGCCGGGGTCCACCGCCGCCTTCGCGCCCACCATGCCGATCATCAGGCCGGGACGGCGCGCCTTGAGCTGCTCGGCAAACCTGGCGTCGGTGGGAAACGACGGGGTGCTGGTGTGGATGATCACGAGGTCGTAGTCCACGGCGATATTGAGCGTCTGCTCGACGCCCAGCCCGTCGGCGGGCGCATCGAGCACGCGGCTGCTCGGCACCAGCGCGGCGGGTTGCGCCAGCCAAGTGGGATACCAGAACGACTTGATCTCACGCTTTGCCTGATAGCGCGACCCGGCGCCACCATCGAATCCGTCGAAGGAGGGCGCCTGCAGAAACAGCGTTTTCATCGGGTCTTTTCCTGTGGATGGGGATGAGAGGAAGTCGCCAGCTCATGAGACATGGCGGGGCGCGCCGTTGCCGGCACGATATCGGGACGGGACTCGGGATAGGCGGCAGGACGTTCGTCAAGCGCATCCTCCGTAGCCATCACATGGCCGCGCCAGTGCACGTGGCCATTGCCCAGCGCAGCGGCCCACTCGACCAGCAGTAGCGTGTCGCGCAGCGGGGCCATCAAGGCCCTGCCGGGGCGGCCCGCCAGTGCACAGCGTGCCAGCACGCCGACCAGCACGATGACGAACACCACCGGCATTGGGGCCAGCAGGCTGCCCAGCAGCAGCATCGGCCACGTGAAGGTGATGAACATGAAATAGAAGCCGGGCGCACTGAGCGACCGGATCGTGCGCAGCCAGCGCAGTTCGTGTCGCCACAGCGCCGGCAGGCTGGTTTCAGTCACGTCGGTATCGACCACCACCTCGGAGAGCATGGTCTGCCAGCCAGCCTGGCGCGTCAGTTCAGAGAGCCAGAAATCGTCGGCCAGCCGGTTGGCCAGCGCGTGGAAGCCGCCGATGGCGTTAAGGGTGTCGCGCCGCAGAGCGATGGTCGCGCCAAAGCCGAAGCGCCGCGACCCGCCGGCATGGGCCACGCGCACCGACGGCGCAAACCAGTCGTCGATGAACGCGGCGCCGAGCCGAGACCAGACGCTATCGACGGCCCGGCCCCGGTACAGGCAGGTGACCACGCCCACATGGGGGTCGCTCAGCGGGCCGGCCAGCCTTTGCAGGTAGTCGGGCGGCACCGCGATATCGCTGTCCGCGATGACCAGGTGTTCGTGCCGGGCCGCCCGGTAGAGGTTGATCAGGTTGCTGACCTTGGGATTGCGGCCGTGGATGCGATCATCGATGACCAGTGCGATATCGCAATCGGGAAACTCAGCTTGCAGCCGGTGCACCACACCGATGGCCGGGTCATCCGCGGCATATACACCAAACACCAATTGGAAGCAGTCATGCCGCTGGCGGCAGAGTGTGGCCAGGTTCTCGTACAGGTGCGGTTCGGCACCGCAGAGCGGCTTGAGCACCGAGATCGGCGCGTAGTGCCGGGACAGGTCGGGCGGTCTAGACGGGTGCCGGCTGACGCTGGCGGCGACAATGGCGTACACCGTGGAGGCCTCGACCAACAGTTGCCCCACAGTTGCTGTCCAGACGGCGCTCATCTTGCCCCTCGCATATGAGATTGCCCTTGACCGGTTGCTTCCGCGAGGTATTTGTATCGCCGCACTTGGTTGTCACTGAGACACCGGTCGTCGCCCTCGCATTACAGCCACTACTGTGTCACTCAACTGTTAAGCGGACATTAACCCTCGAAAAATTACGTGATGCAACGTACAGCGGCAGACATGCCGGCCGCAGGATGAAACGTCATTCTCAATCGGACTCTACCGTCCGCCGTCTTGAGCGATAGGGGGATCGAAACGTCGCCTTGATCCGCGCGCGGCAAGGCTTCGGCGGCAATCGCCATGATTCCCGGGCTGCCCAAACGAACCGTGGATCTTCTCAGCGTGGCAAGTTAGGCGCGGCAACTGCCGGATTACCTTGACCTGGACATCATCGTCTTCACACGACTCTCATTGGCTTTCTTTCGAAAAATGGCGAAATCAAGGTTTCATGGAGGCATACTGATAATTGTTATTGTTTAAATTTCTACCATTAAATAGATAATATTTATATAAATATTAAATTATCGCGCCATAATGCACGTATTGAAGAATTTCCTGAACACTTCAGAATGTGGATGCACTGCTCGCCAGCGAGACGGGCAGGGGTTCTCTCAGACGGCAGGCGTCCTCTTCAAAGAAAGCGAGCCGATCACGATGTCGCTTCGCTCCAAGGTTCGAGCGGCATCCACC
>DAIOET010000322.1:0-5221 GCA_036746135.1 Cupriavidus sp. | reverse complement strand
TGCTGGAGCGGTTGCGCCAATTGCGCCAGCAAGGTTTCCCCAACGAAACCGGCGGTGTACTGCTTGGCTATTATGATTTCAACATCAAGGCTGTAGTCGTTGTCACGGGGCTTCCCCCTCCCCCAGACAGTAAGGCCACCCCAACCTCTTTCGAGCGCGGCATAGAAGGGCTCGCAGAAGCCGTCAACGAGGTCTCTTCGCGAACTGCCGGCATGGTTCGCTATATCGGCGAATGGCACAGCCACCCGCCCGGGCATTCCGCGTCGCCAAGTAGGGATGATTTGGTACAGCTTGCTTACCTGGCACTCGGCATGGCCGACGACGGGCTACCCGCCGTCCAACTCATCGTTGGCGAGAAGGATGTTCAAGTCTTGCAAGGGGCCGCACGCTGATGTCCTGCGAAATTCGATTTCAGGCTAATGCAGCCGGTCACTTTACCATCAATACCGAATATCTCGAATGAGAGACACCAAAGACTACAGCAGTAAAACACTCAAGGGCCGGAATCTGGGATGGCTGGTGGCGACACTTATCCTGGATTGCCTTGTTCTTCTGGTCTGGGCCTTTCACACGGCGGTGGAGGAATTGACGCCGACCCGTCTAGCGTTGATTCGCGGCAGCCTGACCACACTGCTCCCGATTCCAGCCTTGATCCTTTCATCGCTAATTTCCGCTGACGTCAAGGCCATACTTATCTTCTGGCGCATCAAGTATCCGCTCCCAGGCAGTCGGGCCTTTTCCGTCTACGCGCCAGCAGACCATCGAATCGACTTGGCGAAGCTGAAGAAGCATGTTGGTCAGTTCCCCGTCGATGAACGAGACCAAAATGCGAAGTGGTATGGGCTCTACAAGCAGGTGGACTCTGATCCATCGGTCGTAGATAGCCATAAGAACTACCTTATGTTCCGCGACATGGCCGCAATGTCCTTGCTCCTCCTCTTCGCGGTCCCAACAGCAATGTACTTCAGTAGCATAGACAAATCGTCTGCCCTGATATCTGCGGGATTGTTCTTAGGCCAGTATCTTGTTGTCGCGCTTGCCGCCAGGAACACTGGGGTCCGTTTCGTACAAAATGTCCTTGCTGTGCATGCATCCAGAAAGGTTAGCAGCACTAGAACCGCGAAAAGCACCTTGCCCACAGCCTGAATGCGAGACGAGTTTTGGACGGGATCGAATTGACGTTCTCTCCGTCCTTTCGGGTGGAGAGGACGTCAAGATGTGGGTGGGCCCTCGTTCGTGTATTAGCGCCAACTTCCCGGAAAGCGATGTATGGACAAAAACTTCGACCAATTTCGGCGTTCTTTTCTTGCGCTTGTCGAGATAGAGGAGGACGAAGGCGACGCGGAGACAGGCGGATGGGTGACTCTGGATTCGGTCGCAATGGATGGGGGCGATCCTTTTTGGGAGGGCGACGCGGGACTGCTTACGATGAGAGCAGCTATTAGAAAAATTGTCTCAAAGTTTCCAGAGATTCTCGGGCTTGACGGCTCTTGGGTCCAGGTCGTAGTGGCGTCTCGTCTGGATGGTGAATCTGTACCCGCTACCGTCGTGATGTTTGGAGACACAGAAGAGATGCCATTGGTCGGCATCATGTCGGTAGAGGCCGTTGCAGAGACGTTGCCTGCCAACTTCTTGTCGTGGGCGATGCTTGAGCATGAGCCGCGTGCTCGAGCGGGATTTATCGCAGGGGTGTTGGATCTATCTCTTCGACACGCCGGGAACCTTGCGGTTGCGGCCTATGATGTAGGGCAGGGCAATTGTAATGCGATTGTTGATAGCTATGGGCACCCCCGCATCTTTTTTGACCTAGGATGGGCGCCTAACTTTCATGCCGCAACCCGCCCTGCCGCCAAGCCAGAACTCTTTTCTTGCGATGGACACGCACTGGCTCCGGTGATCCTGTCGCACTGGGACATGGACCATTGGTCGTATGCGATTGCAGCAAGTTCCTATAATCCTTCCAGTCTGACGACCCGCCATACTTGGAACGAAGATGCGTTGAGGAGATTCTGGATCGCGCGTCCGCCGCAGGTTCAAAAACACCAACTGGGGCCACTAACAATAAGCTTCTATGGAGCACTATCCACGCGGCAATTGCTACCTGGATTTGGCTCGCTTCTCTTATGGCCTGATGGAGTCAAGCGCATCGGGTTTTCTGACGGTTGGGTGGAGGCTTGCAAGGCGGCACCCCAAGTTAAGGACGACCGGAATAACAATGGATTGGCGGTGTTTGTTCGTCCGGCCGGTCGTGGCCCGGTCGTTGCGCTGACGGGTGATGCCGATTTTCCAGCGATCCCGAGCTTTTCTCAAAGGCGAAAGCTATCGCTGGCTGGAATGGTGGCGCCTCATCACGGTTCTAGGGTAACCGCCTCTCATGTGCCATCACCAAAGCGGGGCGGTCCTGGGCGGCTAGTCATGTCTGTCGGGAAGGGAAACAGCTATGGCCACCCCAAACAGCAGGCCATTGATGTTTACCAGGGATTGGGATGGAGCGCGGTGGCTACGCAGGATCGCTTTAGGTGCGAAGATCCCTCCGTACCGCACGACCATGTGCACGGAAACTTGTTGCTTACTTTCTCCCAGGAACAGCACAATCCGGTATGCGGATGCACCTGCGTGCCAGACGGGAAGCTTTGTCTGGTGCCGATCGACGTAGAACCTACTGCGGTCACCCCAGGTACACGTCGTCGGAAGATTCGAGCTGAAAAGGGACCCAAACAGCCGTCACTTTAAAGATGTGCAAATCTGAACATTCAGAAGGGCGCAAGGCGAACGGTGGTCCTTGCTGGAGGGCGAAACCGGAGGGCTTCGGCCAACGGTGCTGACGCCTGGCCGCGCGGGTGCGCGACCGGCTGCGAGCCACTGCTCGCGCACCAGACTCCTGTACGCTGTATGAACCTCGCCCCAGGCACCTTGTCGCGATCTGCGGTCTTTCCTTACAGGTAACCGCAGGACTTCATGGCGCCCCCGCACCGGAACACGGACATCCGTGCCGGCGCGCGGCAAGCGTTCAGACAACTTCTGCCCGCGGCGGGCAATCACGCCCGCTGCGGCAGCATGCACGCTCCAGCCCCGTCGCGCGGCGTACTTCACTGCCCCGATGGTCGACGTGTAGGCTGGATTGATCAAAATCAGTTCGACGCCGGCCCGGTGGCACTTGGCCGCGAGCTGTTGTCGGTATTTGGCGTAGAGCAGGCCCGAGAGCATGCGGGCCCCCTTCGGGCCAAGCTGGCCCAACGCCTTCTTCTTGGCGCTGAAGTCCAGGTCCTCGGCCACCAGCGGCTTTTTGGCATCCTTGGCCAGTTTGACGGCCTGGCTCAGGGCATCGGACAGCACAGCCTCGCGTTGTCCTGAGGTGGCATCCTCGCCCAGCATCGAAAACCGGCGGGTTCGGAGCATGTTGCCGTACAGGTCGGTCTCGGTCACGGCCAGGTGGTCGACGTTGAAGTCGACGCCGATGGCGCCGTGCTCGACCGCCAGCGTAGCCCGCTCCGCCGCCGGGTGGCTGAAGGCGACAAAGGCCCGCCAGCCACGCTCGTCCCGGTGCAGCCGCCAGCTCAGGGCAACATTGTCGGCGAGCGCCCGCTCAAGGGCAGCCCGGTCGTAGGCAAAGCCCACCCCATCGATGACCAGGTATTTGTCGTCGCCATCGGCGAGCAAGCAGTCCGGCAGGCGGATCTTGAGGCGGAACTGGCCATTCTCAGCCGGCAACAGCTGACAGAGCTGGTTGCCCGCCGTCTCGCCCTTGGAGCCCAGGAAGAACACCTGGTGCGAGCGGGCGTGGCGCCACGCTTCCTCCCAGGCCTGCCGGTCAGCATGTGAGGTCAGCCCCAGGTGGAATTGCTGTCGGAACAGCTTGCCGGTGCCAAAGCAGATGCCGGGAACCTTCGCCGCTAGGCGAGCCTCGGTTGTCTTGAGCTTCGCCTCCAGGCGCGCTACGGCCACGGCATTGGCATAGGCTTGCCGTTTGAGCTTCTGCAGACGCGCCGGCGCCATGCGGAGCCGGTCCCTGGCGACCTCTGCCAACCGCTCCTGCCGTGTGGTCAGTTGCATTCTCTGGCGCGCCAGCGCCTTGGTTAGGTCCTTTCGCCGCTCCTTGAGCAGTTCCCGCGTTCCGTCCAGCGATCCCTGCAGGTCACAAGCCAGGGCGTTGAACAGGCGCGCCGGGATGGCGTAGGCGCGACAGAAATCAGTCTTGTACGCCATCGCCTTGCCGCCGCCGGCGGCCACACGGGCGTACAGCTTGCGCTTAAGCGTGCCATAAAGCTCGCCGTAGCGCTGGAGGATAGTCTCGGCCTCTTCGCTCAGGCGCAGGCGGGTCTGGGTGGTCACCTGCATCAGCCCGCCAGTGCCCTCAAGTTCTTCCGGCTGCGCGAGCCGTAGAGCCGCGACGAGAAATCGGTGAGAATTTCGACCAGATCCTCGGTGAGCTGCTGCTCACGGGAAATCGCTGCAGTTGCATCGAGCACCACGACCTCGACGCCGAAGAACTGGCAAATCTGGAACAGCAGCTCACTGCCAAAGCGCAGCAGCCGGTCCTTCGTCACGATGACGAGGCGGCTTACGCGCCCGCGAAAGATGTCATTCAGAATTCGCTGCAGACCGTTCTTCCGATAATTCAGCCCGCTGCCCAAGTCCGTCACGACCTCGTCATGAGAGGAGACCCGGGCGCAGCAGATGGTCTTGCCGGCTGCGGGCCTCTGAGCACCCGATGCGACTCGGACCGCTTCCGATGCGTAGCGCCGATGGCCGCCTAAAGTGCGCAGAGCAGGCAGCAGACGGACCTGGCGATGCCAGCGCCGCAAAGTGGCGACAGCCACGCCAAGCGCCGCTGCCGCTTCGCCGATTGATAGAAGTTGTGTTCCCGGTTTGTTCATAACCGGGTATAGGCATGCTTTTTAAACGCGCATGATCAGGTTCGCGCAGCCTAAACACATACTGCTGGAAACCCCGGGATGTCAAACCGTCGAGCACGAGACAGCGGTGCACTGAACGCCGGCAGGGAAAGCGTTCGGTGGCAGATACCCTGAGGAGAAAAGGAAGCCTGTCAATGAGCGCCGGGCGTTGGTAGCAGCGGAGGTCAGGCTAGTTACCAGCCGAGAGCAAAGGTTGCAGTTGATGTCGGATTCAACCTTTGAGCACCACCTTGACAGGCAGGTGTCGCCGGGCGTCCTGCTGCCATTGCTCGACCTCCGTAGCGCCAATCATGCCCCGTTCCAGT
>DAIOET010000321.1:0-5226 GCA_036746135.1 Cupriavidus sp. | reverse complement strand
CCCTTCAGCACGGTGCCCGGCTTGAGCTTGTACACGGTGCCGCAGTACGGGCACTTGACCTCGCCGGTGTCCACTACGTCCAGGAAGACGCGGGGGTGGTAGTTCCAGGCCGGGGTATTGCCGGTGGGGCAATGCAGCGGAATGTCTTCAGCGCCGATTTCGACGACGGTTGCGGTTTGCGTCATGGTGTTGCGTTTGTCTTGCAGGGTGGATGTTTTCGGGATGGCGCCGGATCAGACCAGCGTCAGCCACTTCTTGTACTTCTCGTCGGTGCCGCCAACGGCCGCGAAGAACGCGTCCTGGATGCGCTTGGTCACCGGGCCTCGACGGCCTTCGCCGATCACTCGGTCGTCCAGTTCGCGGATCGGCGTCACTTCGGCGGCGGTACCGGTGAAGAACGCTTCGTCCGCGCAATACATTTCGTCGCGCGTGATGCGCTTTTCACGTACCTCGATGCCGAGGTCGCGCGCAATCGTCAGCGTGGCATCGCGCGTGATGCCGTCCAGGCACGAGGCCAGATCCGGCGTGTAGATCACGCCGTTGCGCACGATGAACACGTTCTCGCCCGAGCCTTCGCTCACATAGCCGTCGGTATCCAGCAGCAATGCTTCGTCGTAACCCAGGCCGGTGGCTTCCTGGTTGGCCAGGATCGAGTTGATGTAGTAGCCGCTGGCCTTGGCGCGCACCAGCGACACATTGACGTGATGGCGCGTGAACGACGACGTTTTCACGCGGATGCCACGCTCCAGGCCTTCCTCGCCCAGGTAGGCGCCCCACGGCCAGGCGGCGATGGCCACGTGGATCGTGTTGCCCTTGGCCGAAACGCCGAGCTTTTCGGAGCCGATCCAGACCAGCGGGCGGATATAGCACGACTCCAGGTTGTTGGCGCGTACCACTTCGCGCTGGGCGGCTTCCAGCGTGGCTTCGTCGAACGGCATGGCCATCTGGAAGATCTTGGCCGAATTGAACAGCCGGCGCGTGTGCTCTTTCAGGCGGAAAATCGCGGTGCCTTCAGGCGTCTTGTAGGCGCGCACGCCTTCGAATACGCCCATGCCGTAGTGCAGGGTGTGCGTCAGCACGTGAATCTTGGCGTCGCGCCATTCAATCAACTTGCCGTCCATCCAGATCTTGCCGTCCCGATCTGCCATCGACATGGTCGTCTCCCTGTCACCAACAAAAGTCGTAAAGGCGTCATTGTAAGCCGGGGGGCCTTGTGTGCCAACGCGGTGCGGCGCACGCACCGTTCTACAATCGCACCTTCCTTTCCCCGGATCGCGCGCGTGACCCAGTCTGCTCCAGCCTTCCCCGAACCCGACACCTCCGCCAGCGAAGATCGCTGGCAGGACGCGCTGGGCGCCCTTGAGGCACTGGCGGGCGGCGAGCCGGCTCCGGATGCCGCCGGTGCGGGCCGCCGCCTGGTCTGGGCGCTGACGTTCGATGCCGACGGCGAGATCGGCACCATCGAGCCGATGGAACAGACCTGGCGCGCGCGGGGCTGGAGCAGGCCGCGCCCGGTGCCGCTGGCCCGCGTGGCCGATGACGATACCCTCCCGCCGTGGGATGTCTGCGTGGCGCGAGCGATCCGGCGCGATGCTTCGCGCAACCGCCGCCTCGTGCTGGACCGTGCCGCGGCCATCGTGGCGCTGGTCGGTCATCCGGCCGTGGTGCTGGCCCATGCGCCCACCGTGGCGATGGAAGTGCTGGAGGCGGCGCCCGCACTGGAGGCCGTGCGCGAAGGCGATCGCTTCATGCTACGCATCGTGCCGCCGATGCGCGCGCCGCGCTCGATGGAAGACTTCCTGCCAGCCACGGCGAAGCAGGAAGCCGAAGCGCTGCGTCTGATCACCGTGCTGCAGGACGGCGCACGGCGGCTGCGCGTGATCCGCTTCACCGCCGCCCAGCAGGAGGCCGCGAAACTGATTTCCGGCGGCCTGACGGTGCCCGCGAGCGCGCAGGCCCGGCTCGACAACACGCTGCGTGCGCTGGCCGGACATTTCCAGATCCACGCCGACAGCTCGGGCGAAGCGCGCGAGCGAGATCCCGAATCGCGGCTCCGTGCCGAAGTGGCACCGGTGGGGCGCGGTATCAGCCTGCGCCTGGTGGTGACGCCGCTCGGCCAGGTTGGCCCGCGCCTGGCTCCCGGTCATGGCCGGGCACAACTGATGGCGACGATTGGCGGCGAGACGCTGGCGACTTACCGCGACCTCGACGCCGAGCAGGCGCATGTGGCGGAGGTATTCGACGCGCTACCGTTCCTGGTCCAGCAGGCGCCGGCCAGCGGCGAGCATAGCTGGACGCTCGACGATCCCGAAGACGCCCTGACCGTGATCGAAACACTGCCGGGTCTCAAGGGCGTGATCGACCTGGAATGGCCGCGCGGCCGCGAACTACGCGTCTTGCCGGCCGATCTGCCGCAACTGGCGGTCAGCGTGGAAACCGGCAGCGAATGGTTCAAGCTGGTCGGCGAGCTGCACGTGGCGGAGGGACTGGTGTTGTCGCTGGAAAAGCTCGTGGCCTGGGCGCACGGCCATGCGGGCCGTTTCATCCCAATGGAGCACGGCGTGTATGTGGCACTGACGGGCCAGCTGCGTGAGCGGCTGCGCGATCTCGCCGCCGTGGGCGATGGCGTACGCGACGGTATCCGCGTGCCGCTGGTGGCCACTCCCTGGCTCGACGACGTGCTGGCCGGCGTCGGCATCGATCCGGACGCGCACTTTCGCACGCGCGTAAAGCGATTGCGTGCGGCACGCGAGAGCGATGCGGCGGCGCCGTCGATGCTGGCCGCGGACTTGCGACCGTACCAGCTCGAAGGCTACCGCTGGATGATGTCGCTGGCGGAGGCCGGATTCGGCGCCTGTCTGGCCGATGACATGGGGCTGGGCAAGACGCTGCAGTCGCTGGCGCTGCTGCTGGCGCGTGCCGCCGGTGGCCCCGCGCTGGTCGTGGCGCCAACCTCGGTGTGCGGCAACTGGGCGGCGGAGGCACGGCGATTTGCGCCGTCGCTGCGGGTTCACGTCTACGCGGAGGGCGACCGCACGGCCATCGTCGAACAGGCTGGCGCGGGCGATCTGGTGATCGTGTCGTACAACCTGCTGCAACAGGCGAGGCGCGCATTCTGCGAGCGGCACTGGCATACCGTGGTCGCCGACGAGGCGCAGTCGTTCAAGAATCCTTCGTCGCGTCGCGCACAGGCCATGTTCGCGCTCGATGCCGATTGCCGCATCGCGCTGTCCGGCACGCCCGTGGAAAACCGCCTGGCGGAGCTGTGGGCCGTCATGCGCTTCTGCAATCCGGGGCTGCTCGGATCGCTGGCCCGCTTCAACGAGCATTTCGCCAATCCGATCGAACGCAACGGCGCGCGCGACCCGCGTGTGCGGCTGCGACGCATGATCGCGCCGTTCGTGCTGCGCCGGACCAAGGCGCAGGTACTGGACGAATTGCCGCCACGCACGGAGCTGGTGATTCGCGTGGCGCCCGAGCCCGCCGAAGCCGCGCACTACGAGGCATTGCGCCGCCAGGCGCTGTCCGAGGCCGAGCGTGCGCTGCTGCGGCCGAAAAAGGATGGCAAGGCGCGCGCCACGCTCCCCGAGCCGGAGGCACGCATCCACGTGCTGGCGCAATTGATGCGCATGCGCCGTGCCGCGTGCGATCCGCGACTGGCCACGCCAGAAACCGGCCACCCCGGCGCCAAGGTGCGCGCATTCGCCGAGCTGGCGGCCACGCTGGCTGCCAATGGTCACAAGACGCTGGTTTTCAGCCAGTTCGTCGATTTCCTGCAACTGTTGCGCCAGCCGCTCGATGAGGCCGGGCTGGCGTGCCAATACCTCGATGGCGCCACGCCTGCCGCCGAGCGCACGAAGCGCGTTGCGGCGTTCCAGGCCGGCGAGGGCGATGTCTTTCTGATCAGCCTGAAGGCGGGCGGCTTCGGCCTGAACCTGACAGCGGCCGACTATGTCGTGATAGCGGACCCGTGGTGGAATCCCGCCGCCGAGGACCAGGCGATGGGCCGCGCGCATCGTATCGGGCAGCAGCGGCCGGTCACGGTCTATCGGCTGATTACGGCCGGCACGATCGAGGAACGTATCGTCGACCTGCACCAGGGCAAGCGCGCGCTGGCCGAGGGCGTGCTCGACGCATCCGCCGACGAGGCCACGGGCCGTGACGTGCCACTGCCCGATATCGACGAACTCGTGGGTTTGCTGCGGCGTTGAAGTTTTCTTCCCCGGGGTGGGGAGAGAGCCCCGCCCAATCCCAATCTGACGGCGCTTGCACCAAACGGTATACAAATTAGTCCCGACTTTGGTGCGAGCGCACATCCTTGGCTTTCCTTGGCAGGGCGTTTCGTTCCGCTGGGGCCGGGGTGCGATACGCCTTCCTTTCGCCCTTAATGCCTGACCTGTAAGCGGTAGAAGGCGGTCCGGCCGGTGCCGGTCAAATCCTGTTGCGGTGCATCCAGCCTTGGCATAAATACTGCCTTGTGATTCGCTGGATTCTGAATATAGTATACCGATCGTTGCTTCCTGATTCGCCCCCACAGGCCCGGCCGTCTGCATCGCGCCGTGCCCATGACAACAACGGAGCCACTGTGACCCTGCCCGATTCCGTGCCGGCCGATCCGTCCCGGCCAGATGTCCGCTGGATGCCCGCCCACATTGCCGCCGCGCAACTGGCGCGCGGGGAGACCACGGCCCTGGCGCTGGTCGAATCGTGCCAGGCGGTCTGGGAGGCCCATCACGGCCAGATCAATGCGATCGTGCTGGCCGATTTCGAAGCGGCCCGGGAGGCTGCCTTGCAAAGCGATGCGCGGCGACAGGCCGGCCGCACGCGCGGGCCGCTCGATGGCGTGCCGTTTTCGATCAAGGAATCGTTCGACGTGGCCGGGTGGCCCACCACCTGCGGCGTGCCGGCGCGCACCACGCATCGCGCCGGCACCGACGCGGTGGTGGTCGAGCGCCTGCGCGCGCATGGCGCCGTGCTGCTGGGCAAGACCAACGTACCGCTGGGCCTGCGAGACTGGCAGAGCTACAACGGCATCTACGGCACCACGCGCAATCCGCACGACCTGTCGCGCACGCCGGGCGGTTCTTCCGGCGGCAGCGCCGCGGCCGTTTGCGCCGGCATGAGCTATTTCGATATCGGCTCGGATATCGGCTCGTCGCTGCGCAATCCCGCGCACTACTGCGGCGTGTTCTCGCACAAGAGCAGCCACGGCATCGTGCCGCTGCG
>DAIOET010000320.1:0-5234 GCA_036746135.1 Cupriavidus sp. | reverse complement strand
TCACCCCAGGCATAGCGAGTAATCAGGTTCTGGAATTCCTCGTTCAGCGGCGTCAGCTTCTGCAGCGAGCGGTCGACGTGGGCGCTGCCCAGCACCGCGCGGCGCACCGACAAGCCCGCTTCATAGCGCGCATGATCGTCCGTCACCGGCAGCCGGCCTTGAATGAAATCGAGTAACGCCGCCGTAAAGCGGCCAGGCTGCTCACGATTGGAAAGATGCGCGGCGGGCAATTCCACATAGCGCGCATCGGGAATCGCATCGGCCAGCGCCCGACCCTCGGCGGCAGTGGTCGACGGATCATCGCTCCCGGCGATGACCAGCACCGGCACGTGGATGGTCTTTACCGCCTCGCGCAGATCGGCGTCGCGCAGTGCGGTGCAGCCCAGCGCATAACCACGCGGGTCCAGCCCCTGCAATACCGCGCGCAGATCGTCGAGCGCATGCCCCGCCGTATTGCGAAACGCCTCCGTGAACCAACGCCCCAGCGAGGCCTCCACCAGCGGAGTCATCCCATCGCGCAGCACACCGTCGATGCGCGTGGACCACGACTCCGCCGTGCCAATCTTTGGCGCCGTGTTTGCCACGATGACCTTCGAGAAGCGCTCAGGCGCATTCGCGGCCAGCCACTGGCCGATCAGTCCGCCGATCGACAGGCCGCAGAACACGGCCTGTTCCACCTGCAGCGCATCGAGTATGGCCAGCACGTCGCGGCCGAGCACATCGACCGTGGCCTGCGTGGCGTCGGTCGACGAGCGTCCGTGCCCACGCATGTCGTGCCGTACCACGCGAAAGCGACCGGTCAGCGCGTCGGCCTGCGGCTTCCACATCGTGTGGTCGGTACCCATCGAATTCGAGAAGATGATGACGGGCGCCGCTTCGGGGCCATCGACGGTATAGAACAGCCGGGCGCCGGCATGATCGAGGTAAGGCAAGGTCGTCTCCAGTCAGTCGGTGTTTCGTTGCTCGCGCGTCTGCCGCCAGACAGTCACGGCGGCATCGGTAAAACTTGTGGATTGGCCCGCGTATTGCGCGGGATCGCTGAGCCGATCGAGAGTGGCTTCATCGAGCAGCCCCTGGTGCGAAGGGTCTTCGGCCAGCGTGCGCTCCAGCGCCTGGCGCAATGTCGTGCCATCGGCAACGGCGCGGCGCGAGGCTTGCTCGACCAGATGATGGGCGGGCAGCCTGCCGATGCGTCGGCCAAGTTCGAGCATCGCGGCCTCGCCGAGGATCAGGCCGTGCGTGATGTCGAGATTCGCACGCATGCGCGCCGCATCGACCTGCAGGCCCGCCACGATGTCACCCATGTTCCGCAGCGCACTGGCGGCCAACGCCACGATCTGCGGCAACGTGTCCCATTCGGCCTGCCAGCCACCGAGGGCGCGTTCGTGTTCCTGGGTCATGCCCGCGAGCATCGTGGCCACCAGCGGCGGCACACGCACGGCGGCGGTCAACACCGCCGCGCAGCCCACGGGGTTGCGCTTGTGCGGCATCGTGCTGGAGCCGCCCCGGCCCGGACCCGAAGGTTCCGCCACCTCGGCCACTTCGGTCTGCATCAGCAGCGAGATATCGCGCGCCATCTTGCCCAGCGTGCCGGTCAACATGCCAAGCGTGGTGGCAACTTCCACCATGCGGTCGCGGTGAGCGTGCCAGGGTAGCGCGGGCAGATCCAGTTGCAGGACCTTCGCAAGCTGGCTGGCAACGGCCGGCGCATCGTCGCCCAGGCTGGCGAGCGTGCCGGCCGCACCGCCAAACTGCAGCACGCGCGCATGCTCGCGCGCGAGGTCCAGTCGTGACAGATCCCTGCGCAACGCGTCGAGCCAGCCGGCCGCCTTCAATCCGAACGTGGTGGGCAGCGCGTGCTGCAGCCATGTGCGCGCCACCATCGGCGTGGCGCGATGCGTGCTGGCCAGCGCCGCGCATGCATCGCCAAGCCGCAGCAGCGCCGCATCGATATCGCGCAGGGCATCCGTCATTTGAAGCACCAGCGCAGTGTCGATGATGTCCTGGCTCGTCGCGCCCCAATGCACGTAGCGGCCGGCTTCCGCATCGCGCTGCGTCACGGCTGCCGTCAACTGCTTCACGAATGGAATCGCCAGGTTGCCCGCCGAAACGGCGGCTTGCGCAAGTGCGTCGAGATCGATGACGTCGTCGGCGCACACCTGTCCGATGACGGCGGCGGCCGCTTCGGGAATCACGCCGCAGTGGGCCTCGGCGCGAGCGAGCGCGGCTTCCACATCGAGCATGCGCCGCACCGTGCCGGTGTCGGAAAAATTATCGAGCACGGCAGGACTGCCGAACATCGGATCGGTCAGGCGAGAAAACGTAGGCATGGTCGGTTGGGGGCGAACCGCTCAGTGAGGCGCCAGCAGATTGCCGAAAGACGATGCGCCGATTGTGATGCAAAACGCGGCGCCGGTGTTGAGCCGGCGCCGCGCGTGGGGCTTACGGTGCGTTCAGATGTCGAAGAACACCGTTTCGCCCGGACCCTGGATCACGATGTCCCAGCGATAGCGGCCCGGTCCGTCGGACTGCGCAACCAGCGTGGCGCGCCGATCCGCCGGCACCAGCGACAGCACGGCATCGGCACCATTCGCGGCAGTCTCTTCCGGAAAGTACATGCGCGTGGCCACGTGTTTGACCAGGCCGCGCATGAACACCGACACCATGATGTGGGGCGCCTGCGGGCGCCCATCGCCATCGGGCACGGCGCCCGGCTTGACCGTGGTGAAGCGGAACGAGCCGTCGGCCTCGGTCGGCACGCGGCCAAAGCCGGTGAAGCCCGCTACCAGCGGCAGCTCGCGCGTGTCGTCCGGGTGGCGATAGCGCCCGGCCGGGTTGGCCTGCCAGATCTCGACCATGCCATCGGGCACGGGTTCGCCGCGGCCATCGATGACGCGGCCTTCGATCACGATGCGCTGGGCGGCCAGGTCAGGCGCGTCGGCCGTCAGGTCGGCGCAGTTCAGGCCGGTCAGGCCGATATGCAGGTACGGACCTACGGTCTGGGATGCGGTGGCGTACAGCATGGCCTTACTCCATCGGCGTGGCATCGCGGCCGCGCAGCACGATATCGAAACGGTAGCCGAGCGCGTACTCGGGAGCCGTGGTTTCCCAATCGAACGTGGCGATCAGGCGGTTGCGCGCCTTCTCGTCGGGCACGCACTGGAAGATCGGGTCGTACGCCAGCAGCGGATCGCCAGGGAAGTACATCTGCGTCACCAGCCGCGTGGCATAGGCATTGCCGAACAGCGAGAAGTGGATGTGCTGCGGCCGCCAGGCGTTGTGGTGATTGCGCCAGGGATAGGCACCGGGCTTGATCGTCTTGAACTGGTAGTGGCCGTTCGCGTCGGTGATGGTGCGGCCTTCGCCCGAGAAATGCGGGTCCAGCGGCGCATCGTGCTGATCGCGCTTGTGCGTGTAGCGGCCCGCGGCGTTGGCCTGCCAGACCTCGATCAGCGCGTTGGGCACCGGGCGGCCGTTTTCGTCGAGCACGCGGCCGGTGACCAGGATGCGCTCGCCAATCGGCTCGCCGCCATTGCCGACGGTCAGGTCGTTGTCGCCCTCGCGGACGAATTCGGGGCCGAAGGTCGGGCCGGTGACCTCGGACAGCGATTGCGGCAGTGCGATCAGCGGCTGGGCCGGCGAGCGCAGTTGCGTCGAGGCATACGGGTCGTAGCGGTATTCGGGCTGGGTGTCCCAGTACGGACGTCGGTACTGGGCTGGGCGATCGGAGCGAGGGGGCATCGCGCTGTCTCCGTTGTTGTGTGAATCGATGGGGTCGACTGTATGCAACGTCAGAAGTCATGTAAATTGAGTTTTGCCGCAATTACGATGAATTTTTATTATGCAACCATCGACCCCCCCGCCCCCGTCGGTCGACGCCTTCCGTAGCCGCATCCGGCTACGGCATCTGCATTGCTTCGTGGCCGTGGCCCAGACCCAGCATCTGGGCCGGGCGGGCGAGCAGCTTGGCCTGACCCAGCCGGCCGTGTCAAAGACCCTGACCGAACTCGAAGAACTCGTGGGCACCCGGCTGCTCGTGCGGCAGCGCGCCGGCACCGACCTGACCGCCGCCGGCATGCGCTTCCTGCGCCATGCGCTGCGCGTGCTCGAAGACATCGATGCCGCCGCCGACAGCGTGGCCGGCAGCGATGCGCCGCGTCACGAGCGCATTCGCGTGGGGGCGTTGCCGAGCATCGTGCCAGCGCTGCTTCTGGACGCCGTTGCCCAGTTCCGCGCCGGCCATCCCGAGGTGGGCCTGGCCGTGCAGAGCGGCATGAACCGCACGTTGATCGACCTGCTCAAGGCCGACGTACTCGACGTGGTGATCGGCCGCATGGACGACCCGGCGGCGATGGAAGGCCTGTGGTTCGAATCGCTGGCGGCCGAGCCGCTGGTGCTGGCCGTGCGCGCCGGCCACCCGCTGGCGGATCAGGCCCGGCCAACCATGCGCGACGTGCTGGCCTGGCCGATGGTGGTACCAGCCGTCGGGTCGATCCCCCGGCACAGCACCGAAAGTCTGCTGGCGCGGCACGGATTCGTCCTGCCCGAAGGCTGCCTGGAAACCGCCGACGCCTACCTTGGCCGTCTGCTCACGCAACAGGGCGATAGCGTGTGGGCGGCGCCGCTATCGGCCACGCGCCGCGCAGTGGCCGCCGGAGAAATGGTGCTGCTGCCCATCGACACGCAGGGGACCGAGGAACCGATCGGCCTGCTGCGCCGTAGCGACCGCACGCTGGAGCCGGTTGCCGAAGCCTTTGCCGAGACCATCCGCCGTGCCGCGGCCGACCGGCAAGGCTGATCGCCACCGCGCACATTTCGTGACTTGCATCGGCCGGCGCCGGATTTTCGGCGCCGAGCCAAACTTGCCGCCAGCCTTCAAACAGCTTTCCGGCGGGGCTGGCACACCCGACGATATGGAGCCAGCCGGAAAACTGATCTCCAGCCATTAGGACCGCACGGGCTGGATACCGCAGCGTGCTATGGCGAAAACGTCATTACGTGCTACCGTTGCGCAGAACAGCACGGCACGCTGCGGCGCACATACGTGGACCATCCCCCTGGCTCAGGCAACCTCTTCTTCATCGGCTTCATGGGCGCCGGTAAGACGACGATCGGACGAACCGTCGCGCGTCAGCTGGGCCGCCCTTTCTTCGACACCGACCACGAGATCGAATCGCGTTGCGGGGTACGCATCACGACGATCTTCGAGCTGGAAGGCGAGGAAGGATTCCGCC
>DAIOET010000319.1:0-5239 GCA_036746135.1 Cupriavidus sp. | reverse complement strand
AGCTCGGGGAACTCGCCGACCATGTCGGTCAGCAGGTCGGCCTTGGCCAGCTCGGCGCCGCGCATGGCGGCAGCCTTGTCCACCGTTGCACCGGCGGCGTTCATCGCATCGGCAATGTGGCCGGCAATCTGCTGAAGGCGCTGCACGCGGTCCAGCTGGCTGCCGATCTTGTTGTGGTAGACCACATTGCCCAGTTGCGGCACGCGCGATGCCAGCGTCTTCTTGCGGTCCTGGTCGAAGAAGAACTTGGCATCGGCCAGCCGCGGGCGCACCACGCGCTCGTTGCCGGTGATGATCGACTGCGGCGTGTCCGTGGCCAGGTTCGACACGATCAGGAAGCGATTGCGCAGGTGGCCGGCGGCGTCGGTCAGTGCGAAGTACTTCTGGTTGGTCTGCATCGTCAGGATCAGGCATTCCTGCGGCACGGCCAGGAACGCTTCTTCGAAGTGACACGGGTAGACCACCGGCCATTCGACCAGCGAGTTCACTTCGTCGAGCAGCGACTCGGGCATGACCACCTGATCGGCGCCGGCTTCCTTGAGCAGCGCGGTGCGAATCCGTTCGCGGCGGTCGCCATAGCTGGCGATCACACGGCCGCGCGACTCCAGCAGTCCCGCGTACTCGGCGGCATGCGGAATCTCGATCGTGCCCTGCGACAGGAAGCGGTGGCCCTGCGTCACGTTGCTGGCTTGCAGGCCGAGCACCGACACCGGCACGATTTCGGCGCCGTACAGCGCGATCAGGCTATGCGCCGGACGCACGAAGTGCACCGTGGCGCCGTCCGGGCGCTGGTAGCTCATCACCTTCGGAATCGGCAGCTTGGTCAGCGTATCGTCCAGCGCGGCCTGCAGCCCATCGGCCAAGGCGGCGCCACGGGCGGTATAGCGATAGAAGAAGGCATCGGCCTTGCCGTCGGAGGCGCGCTCCAGCGTCTGCCAGTCGATCTCGCCCACGCCCACGGACTTTGCCAGGGCCGCCAGCTTCTTGGCCAGCGGTGCGGTCGGCGCGCCGTTTGCGTCGAGCGCCACGGTCAGCGGCAGCACCTTTTCACGCTGCTCCCGGTCCGGCGCGGTGCGGCGCACGCCGCTGACCAGCGCGGCCAGGCGGCGCGGGGTGGCAAAAGGCGTCACGGTGGCGCCGGTTTCGAGCAGGTCCCGCGCGCCAAGGCCGTCGAACACGCCCTGTGCAAAGGCTTCGCCCAGCCGGGCCAGCGCCTTCGGCGGCAGTTCTTCGGTGAACAGTTCGATCAGCAGCGAATCGGTCATGGGTTGCGACATGAATCTATCCAACAGGTATGGCCGCGCGCATCAGCAGCGCGGCGCGAGATTGGGTTCCACGCCAGACAGCAGCCACAGGCCGTTCTGCTGGCGGAATTGCAGCGTGGTGTAGGCGCATTGGGCGGCCACACCGGAAGCGCCGCGGCTGCCCGCGGCCGGAAAGCGTGCGTCGATACGATGGGACCGGCGGTCGTAGCGGATCTCGTCGATGCGCCCCCCCACCCAGAAATCGATCTTCGCGGGCAACTGCGTGGCGGAATAATAGGTGCGCACGGTGCGGCGCGTGCCGCCGGCGCGTTCTTCCCATTCCACCCACTGCAGCGGGTAGCGGATCGCGCTTTCGTACGCCCGCAGCGGTACGCGGTGCCAGCCGAGATCGCGCGAACCGGAGAGGTCGCACGAGAACGAGCGCACCAGTTGCGTCCACTGGTCGATGGCCGACAGCGACGGCCGCCAGTGCCGCGTAATGGCCTGTTGCAGCGCCTGGGTATCGGCCTCGCAGACATTGGCCAGCTCCGCCGGCAGGTACAGCGCCTGCGGCGACGGCGCCGCCGAAGTGCGTGCCGCGGCCAGGGCGCCCGCCGGGGACAATGCGATCGGCAGGGCGAACGCGGCGAGTGCGATGGCGCCGCGTACGCGGGCCGTCATGCGCGCGCCCCGTTGTTGCACATCGGGAAGCCCAGCGCTTCGCGCGAATCGTAGTAGGCCTGTGCAACCAGGCGCGACAGATTGCGGATGCGGCCGATATAAGCGGCACGCTCGGTCACCGAGATTGCGCCGCGCGCATCGAGCAGGTTGAACGTGTGGGCGGCCTTGAGCACCTGCTCGTAAGCCGGCAGCGCCAGCCGCGTGTCGTTCGTCTTCGGCGTTCCGTCTTCGTTCTTCTCGCCGGTATCCCCCATCAGTCGCTTGGCTTCGCCTTCGTGCTCGGCGAAGTGGCGGAACAGGATCTCGGTGTTGCTGTGCTCGAAGTTGTAGGTGGATTGCTCCACCTCGTTCTGGTGGTAGACGTCGCCGTAGGTCAGGCGGCGCGTCACGCCGTTTTCTTCCCACTCGGTCCAGACCAGGTCGTAGATGTTCTCCACCTTCTGCAGGTACATCGCCAGCCGCTCGATGCCGTAGGTGATTTCGCCGGTGATCGGCTTGCAGTCGATGCCGCCCACTTGCTGGAAGTACGTGAACTGCGTGACTTCCATGCCGTTGAGCCAGACTTCCCAGCCCAGGCCCCAGGCGCCCAGCGTCGGGTTTTCCCAGTCGTCCTCGACAAAGCGGATGTCATTCTGCTTCAGGTCCAGGCCCAGCGCCTCCAGCGATCCCAGGTAGAGCTCCAGGATGTTCTCGGGTGCCGGCTTCAGCACCACCTGGTACTGGTAGTAGTGCTGGAGACGGTTCGGATTCTCGCCATAGCGGCCGTCCTTGGGCCGGCGCGACGGCTGCACGTAGGCCGCGCGCCACGGCTCCGGGCCAATCGCGCGCAGGAACGTATGCACGTGCGATGTGCCGGCGCCAACCTCCAGGTCGATCGGTTGCAGCAATGCGCAGCCCTGCCGGTCCCAGTAGGCCTGCAGGGTCAGAATCATTTGTTGGAAGGTCAGCATAGGAAAGCGAAATAGAAAGCCGGCGGGCAAGTGCGCGAACCATCTCGCACAGGGTTTGCCAAACCTCGGATTCTATCGGGTTTTTGGCCGCTCTCAGCCGCGCTGGAGCAGGAAAAGGGTGTGACAGGGCACGAATCGTGCGTGTGATGACTGTCGGGCGGCTACAACGGGTCGGGTAAATCCCGACCTGGGTTTCAGAATCGTCCGATAGGTGCCGATACCGTTTTTGTATACAGTGGAAGTACGCAGCCACCGCATCACAAACAAGATGGCTGCAATATCGGACCGTCAGCTTCCCAGGGTCGAAGCTCCAGCCTTCAGCAGGTCGGGGCGGTCCGTAGTCTTGGAAACAACATTAGGGGATTCGTCATGTCGCTGCTTTCTCGCAAACCTTATATCGTCGCCATCGCCGTGATGGTTGCCGCCGCGGCTGTGTCAATGGCGACTTCGCTGGTCGGCTAGGCCGGCCTCCGGCGCTGCGCCCGCAGCGCCAGCAACAGCACCAGCACGCTGCCGGCAAGCACCGGCACGTTACCCCAGCGGATATATGGCGTCAGGCCCTGCATGCCCTGCACGTCAGCCGTCAGCGTGCCAACTTCGAACGTCGGCAGCTTTGCCTGAACCGTCCCGTCCGGCCTGACCACGGCCGTCATTCCGGTATTGGTCGCACGCAGCATGGGCCGGCGCATTTCCAGTGCACGCATGCGCGAGATCTGCAGATGCTGGTCCAGCGCAATCGTGTCGCCAAACCAGGCCAGGTTCGTCACGTTGGCCAGCAGATTGGCGGGCGTGGCCTGCTGCCGCAGCGTGGCGGCGATTTCTTCGCCAAACAAATCCTCGTAGCAGATATTGGGGGCCACGTGGATGCCGCGCACCGGTACCGCGGGCTGGTCCAGCGTGCCGCGCCGGAAGTCGCCCAGCGGCATTTTCATCATGTTGACGAACCAGTGGAATCCGAACGGGATGAATTCGCCAAACGGCACCAGATGGTGCTTGTTGTAGCGGTACAGCTCGTTCTGCTCCGGCCCGATCGCAAAGACGCTGTTGGTGAAATCCACGGGTGAGTCGGCGCCCGCCGCACCAAAGACGACCGTCGTGCCGGTCGACTCCATGTAGGTGCGCACCGCCTTGGCGATGTCCAGCGGCAGGTCCTGCAGGATTACCGGGAACGCGGTTTCCGGCGTGACCACGAGGTCGGCCGGTGCTGCGACGATCATGTCGCGGTACAGCTCCAGCGAGCGCTGGATGCCAACCGGCTCGAACTTGATGTCCTGTGCCACGTTGCCTTGCAGCAGCCGCACGCTGATGGGCTGGCCGATTGGCGACGTGTACGCGATCGGCGCCAGCAGCACGCCGCCACCGAGCGCGGCGGCGACCAGGCCGACCGACCACACGGCGATGCCAGTGGCGCCTGGCTCGGCCCGCTGCAGACCGGCCCGGACCGCCACCGCCAGCAGTGCGGACACCGAGGCGGCCAGGAACGTGATGCCATAGACGCCGATCAGCGGCGCAAAGCCGGATAGCGGGCCGTCGGTATGCGGATAGCCGCTGCCCAGCCACGGGAAACCGGTGAATACCACGCCGCGCAGCCACTCGGACAACGCCCAGACCGCGCCGAACGTCAGCGCCGCCAGGACGCCGTCGCGTCCGCGCCGGGTCAGCCAATGCCACGTGCCGGCCGCCAGGGCCGGCCAGATCGACAGGTAGCCAGCGAACAGCACCACGGCCAGCGCGGCCATCCAGGCCGGCATCTCGCCGTAGACGTGCATGCTGATATAGAGCCACCAGATGCCGGACAGAAACCAGCCCATGCCGAATGCATAGGCCGTGGCGGCTGCCGCGCGCGGCCTCGGTGCACCGGCAACCAGCGCCAGCAGTCCGGCCAGCGACAGGATCTGCAGCCACCACCAGTCATGCGGGGCGAATGCCTGCGTGTGCGCCACGCCCAGCACGGCGGCAATCAGCAGGCGGAACAGTGTGCCCTGGCGCGATGCGGCGCGTAGCGCGCCGGCCGGGGAGGCGGAGGGGGAGGGGGAAGACGGACCGCCGCCGACGATCGGATCGGCGCGGCGGGTACCCACGGCGTCGGGCGCGCCGGCGCGCTTCATGCGTCGGCCACGCCGTTGGTTTCAGCCGGAGCCTCGCGGTGCACCTGCAGCAGGTGCACCTGGCGCGCGTCGGCGCGCAGTACTTCGAAGCGGATCGGTGGCAACGTAATAACCTCGCCGCGGTGTGGGACGTGGCCCACGTGATTGGTCAGCAAGCCACCCACGGTATCGACGTCGTCATTGGGAAACGCCGTACCGAATGCCTCGTTGAAATGTTCGATCTCGGTCAGGCCGCGCACACGCCAGGCGCCATCCG
>DAIOET010000318.1:0-5252 GCA_036746135.1 Cupriavidus sp. | reverse complement strand
ACTTCCGCTTTGCGGCGCCGCTGGCCGACCGCTTCTACGTGATGGAGCACGGCACGATTGTCGAGCGCTTTGCCGCCGACGAACTGCAGGCAAAGATGCCCGTGCTCAATGAGCTGCTGGGCGTATAACAAGGGACACCACGTTTCATGACTTTCGATATTGGAATCCCCCTGCCGGCGCTGATGTCCCAGCTGCTGCTGGGGCTTGTCAACGGCGCCTTCTACGCGATGCTGAGCCTCGGGCTGGCCGTGATCTTCGGCCTGCTCAATGTCATCAACTTCGCGCACGGTGCGCTGTTCATGCTCGGCGCGGTGCTGGCCTGGGCGGGTATGGAGTATGCCGGCCTGAACTACTGGGCCATGCTGGTCGTGTCGCCACTGATTGTGGGCGCGCTTGGCGTAGTCATCGAGAAATCGGTCCTGCGCTGGGTCTACAAGCTCGATCACATCTACGGCCTGCTGCTGACGCTGGGCCTCACGCTCGTGATCGAAGGCATATTGCGCTCGATCTATGGCGTGTCGGGCCTGCCCTACTCGCCGCCCGACGCGCTGCAAGGCGCCACGGATCTCGGCTTCATGGTCCTGCCGAACTATCGCGCCTGGGTGGTCGTCGCCTCCATCGTGGTCTGCGTCGCCACGTGGTTCACGATCGAGAAAACCAAGCTCGGCGCCTACCTGCGCGCCGGCACCGAGAACCCGAAGATCGTCGAGGCATTCGGTGTCAACGTGCCGCTGATGGTTACGCTGACCTATGGCTTTGGCGTGGCGCTGGCCGCCTTCGCTGGTGTGCTGGCCGCGCCGGTAATCCAGGTATCGCCGCTGATGGGTCAGAACCTGATCATCGTCGTGTTCGCCGTGGTGGTGATCGGCGGCATGGGATCGATCATGGGTTCCATCGTCACGGGGCTGGGGTTGGGCGTGATTGAAGGGCTGACGAAGGTGTTCTATCCACAGGCATCGTCGACCGTGGTGTTCTTCATCATGGTGATCGTGCTGATGCTGCGCCCCGCCGGTCTGTTCGGGAAGGAAAAATAAATGCTGCAAGACTCAAATCGCCGCGGCCAGTTCGCGGTCTATGGCGCGATGTTGCTCGCCGCTCTGCTGGCACCGATGCTCGGCGCCTATCCGGTGTTCGTGCTCAAGGTGCTCTGTTTTGCGCTGTTCGCCTGCGCATTCAACCTGCTGATCGGCTACACCGGGTTGCTGTCGTTCGGCCACGCCGCGTTCTTCGGCGGTGCAGGCTATGTCGCCGGCCACGCGATGAAGGAATGGGGCCTGACGCCCGAGCTTGGTCTGCTGATCGGCACCGCGTTTGCCGCGCTGACCGGCCTGATCATGGGTGCACTGGCGATTCGTCGTCAGGGCATCTACTTCTCGATGATCACGCTCGCGCTGGCGCAGATGCTGTACTTCCTCTGCCTTCAGGCACCGTTCACCGGCGGCGAGGACGGCATCCAGGGCATTCCGCGCGGCGCGTTGCTGGGCCTGCTGCCGCTCGACAGCGACCTGACGCTCTACTACGTGGTGCTGGTCATCGTGGTGGCCGCGTTCGCGCTGATTGTCCGCACCATCCATTCACCGTTCGGGCAGATCCTGAAGGCCATCAAGGAGAACGAGCCGCGCGCCGTGTCGCTGGGCTATGACGTCGACCGCTTCAAGCTGCTGGCCTTCGTGCTGTCGGCAGCGTTGTCGGGCCTGGCCGGTTCGTTGAAAGCACTTGTGCTGGGGTTCGAGACATTGACCGACGTGCACTGGTCAATGTCTGGCGCTGTGATCCTGATGACGCTGGTTGGCGGTCTCGGCACGCTGACCGGGCCTGTCGTCGGCGCTTTCGTGGTGATCGCGCTGGAGAACAAGCTTGGCGACCTGGGCACGTTCCTGGCCAACGTCACCGGTGTGGATTGGTTCAATACGCTGGGTGAATCGGTGACGATGGTGACGGGCGTGATCTTCGTGATCTGCGTGCTGACGTTCCGGCGGGGAATCGTTGGCGAAGTCATCGGCGTGGCAGAGCAGTGGCGGGCGCGGCGGCGCAGGCCCCGCGCCGTGCTGTCACATCTCGTCGATCGCGGTTGAAGCCGTGACCACGCCGGCATCCCTTTCCAGCGAGAAGCGGTCGCGCGTGGTCACGTAGAAGCTGGCGCCAAAACGTCCCACGGGGAAGTAATTCTGAAGCCGCACGCGCCAGCGCTCCGTGTCGATCAGCCCGTCGCGCGCATGCAACCGCAGCACGCGGCCGATGAAAATCTGCCGGCTTTCCGTCTCCAGGGTTTCCCAAAGCTTGCACTCGAACGCCACGGGCGCCTCGGCAATGCGCGGCGGCGCCACGTCGGTGCACGGCGCCGCCGTCAGGCCGACGTGTCCCAGCTCACTGACGTGCGGCGGCAGGCGCTCGCCGCAGCGGTGCATCTTCTCCGCCATTGCCTCGTCGCTCAGGTGCACCACGAACTCGCCGGTGCGCACGATGTTGGCCGCCGTGTCCTTGAGCGCGCCATCGCCCAGGCGGTTCACGCTGATCATCACGATAGGCGGCTCCTCGCCCAGCATGTTGAACATCGAGAACGGCGCGGCGTTGGCGGTGCCATCCGGACCGAGCGTGGTCACCAGCGCAATCGGGCGCGGCACGATCAGGCTGGCCATGAGCTTGTAGCGCTGATATTCCGTGATCGCGCCGAAATCGATTTCCATTGATGCTCCTTGGGTGTTCGGGCGTCAGCGCTGCGGCAGCCCGAGCATTTGCGCCAGGCTCTTCTCGCCCTGCATACGCGACGTTTCGATCCGTTGCTCCAGCTCGCGCAGATGCGCTTCCATGAGCGCCACGGCACCGGCGGCATCGCGCGCCTCGATGCGGGCCACGATCGCCGCATGCTCATCGTGCTCGCACGGCGCATGGCCCGGCGGCTCGTACAGGCCGACGATCAGCGAGCAGCGGGACACCAGCTCGGTCAGATAGCGCTGCAACACCGGATTGCGGGCCAGCGCCGCGATGCGCAAATGAAAACCGCTGGCGAGGCGCGCCCAGGAAGGCTGGTCGAAGCGGTGCATCGCATCGTGCTCATCAGCGAGCTGCCGGCGTAGATCGCGCAAATCCTCCTTGGTTACGCGCTCCACGGCCAGCTCCACCAGCACACGTTCCATCGCGCGACGGGCCTCGAAAATCTGGCTGGTTTCCTCGGGCGTCGGCTCGGCGATCACCGCGCCCTTGTTGGGACGCAGCGCCACGATGCCGTCATGCGCCAGCTTCTCCAGCACCCGCCGCACGACCGCTCGGCCCACGCCGAACAGGTTGCACAGCTCCGGTTCCGGCAGCTTGGTACCCGGCGTCAAACGATGATTGAGCACGCCGTCGAAGATGGCCTGGTAGATGCGCGCGTCGGCATCGGCAGGCTCCGGCATCTCGGCTTTTTCGTCCGGCACGGCGGGGGCATTCCTTGCAGCTTTGGTGGACATGACGTCGGTCAGGGAAACAATGGTCATGATGTTAGCGCGAAGCCGCCACGGCGGTTTCCGCTGGAAAATGCGCATCCATCGCATCACAGATGGCGCCCGGCGTGGTCACCCACACGTCGCCATGAGACCGGCGCGCGGCGATATGCGCGAGCGCGCGGCGCAGATGACGCAGGCGGTATGGCTGGCCCACCAGATACGGATGCAGCGCAATCCCCATCACCAGCGGCTGCGGATGTTGCGCGTGGTTGGCCTGTAGCAGCATCTCGTCGAACTGGTCGATGATCATGTCGGCGAATGCAGCGCCGTCGAGCTGGCGCGCGATGATCATCGGAATGTCGTTGAGCTCCTGCGGATACGGGATCGACCAGAGCGCGCCCCCGTTGCGGGTCTGCATGCGGATGGGCCGGTCGTCGTGCGCCCAGTTCAGCGTGTAGCGGTACCCGGCCTCGGCCAACAGGTCTGGCGTGAGCAACGTTTCAGAGATCCACGGCGACAGCCAGCCGCCGGGCGCGCGGCCGCAATGGGCCTGAATCCGGTCGCGGCAGTGGACGATCAGGGCACGCTCCCCCGCTTCGTCGAATTCGCTCTGGCGATGCGCATTGGTATGGCCGTGACCAATCAGTTCGTCGCCACGCGCCAGGCAGGCATCTAGCACCTCGGGGCAGTGATCGTAGACCGCTGTGTTCAGGATGACCCCGGTCGCCATTTCAAGTTGGTCGAACAGTTCCAGGCAGCGCCATACCCCCACGCGGTTGCCGTACTCGCGCCAGCTGTAGTTCAGCACGTCAGGCTGCGGCGACACCGGTCCAAGGTTCGCGCCCAGGCCCTCGCCAAATGCAAAGTGCTCGATATTGAAGCCGAGGTAGACGGCCAGCCGCGCACCGTTGGGCCAGCGGAAGCCGTCGGCATCGGTAATCGGCCGATACGGAAAGCGGCCGTGATGGCGCAACGGTCCGAACGTCGGCGCCGCGGCCTGCGCGGCGGCCATCGGATTCGGGTTGAAGGTCATGAGCGATTGCCTTTCTTCTGGTTGGTGCATCCGCCCGGGGCATCAGGCACTGCAATCGGGCCTGATGCCCCGTTTCAGATCGTATGCATGGATGTCGACCAATCGTTCGCAATAGTCGTACCAGATCGTCTACGTATTGAAATACCGGCTGTAGCGGAATGTCTGGTGGATTCGTCAACGCCGTGGCACGGCTCTTGCGAGCAGTGCCGCCGACACCCACCCATCCGGAGATCCGCCATGTTTCGTCCCCAACGCCGTGCACTGATCGCTGCCGCAGCGGCTGCCTGCGTAATGACCGCCCTGCCCGCGCACGCCGCCGACACCATCAAGATCGGTTTGATCACGGCGCTGTCGGGCCAGTCCGCTCGTGCCGGCGAATCCCTGACGCGCGGCATGACGATTGCCATCGACGAGATCAACGCCAAGGGCGGCCTGCTTGGTGGCCGCAAGCTCGAACTGGTGCGCCGCGACGATGAAGGCAACCCGGCCAAGGGCGTGCTGGCCGCGCGCGAGCTGATCTACAAGGAGAAGGTCGCCGTGCTGTTCGGCGGACTGGACACCCCCGTATCGATGGCCATCGTGCCCATCGCCAATCAGGAGAAGGTGCCCTTCATGGGGCCGTGGGCTGCCGGCACCCCGATCACTCACAACGGCGCGAATCCGAACTTCGCGTTCCGCGTATCGGCAGTTGACGAGGTCGTGGACAAGGCGATGCTGCAGTACGCGCAGAAGGCTTTCAACGCCAGCAAGCCGGGCCTGATCCTGGTGAACAACCCGTGGGGCGAATCGAACGA
>DAIOET010000317.1:0-5285 GCA_036746135.1 Cupriavidus sp. | reverse complement strand
GGGCGGCTACGAGACATTTGTGTCGCGCCTGGGCATCGACAACCACCCCGACGAACCCGAGTGGCTCGACCACGTCAATGCCGGCGTGCTCAAGGTCAAGTTGTCGATGGCCCTGATCGGCATCTCGTCGATCCATTTGCTGAAGACATTTATCGACGCCGACCAGCGCAGCACGCACACGATCATGTGGCAGGTGATCATCCATGTGGCGTTCCTGGCATCGGCGCTGGCCATGGCCTGGGTGGACCGCATGGTGTCTCACCCGCACTCGGTCCAGCCCCACGCCGGCGCCGATGGTGCGGCGCAGCAGGCACACTGATTCGAGAACCTCTCCGGGGTGATGTCTTCACCCCGCCGCAATACCCGACCAAATATGTCGACGGCTGTATGCATCGCAACAGCCGTCGCTGCCACGGTGTATCATCCCGGGCTGTGTTTCACCGCTGCCCTCCCCCACAAAATGACAGTCATCAAGCAAGAAGACCTCATCCAGAGCGTCGCCGACTCGCTGCAGTACATCAGCTATTACCACCCGATGGACTACATCACCAGCCTGGGCCGTGCCTATGAGCTGGAACAGAGTCCGGCCGCCAAGGACGCGATTGCGCAGATCCTGACCAACAGCCGCATGTGCGCCGAAGGCAAGCGTCCGCTGTGCCAGGACACCGGCATTGTCACGATCTTCGTCAAGGTGGGGATGGACGTGCGCTGGGACGGCGCCACCATGGGCCTGTCCGACATGATCAACGAGGGTGTGCGCCGCGGCTATACGCATCCGGACAACGTGCTGCGCGCATCGATCGTCAGCCCGCCCGAAGGCGCCCGCAAGAACACCAAGGACAACACCCCGGCCGTGATCCACTACGAGGTCGTGCCGGGCAACACCGTCGACATCCAGGTAGCCGCCAAGGGCGGTGGCTCGGAGAACAAGTCGAAGTTCGTGATGCTGAACCCGTCCGACTCGATCGTCGACTGGGTGCTGAAGACCGTGCCGACGATGGGCGCCGGCTGGTGCCCGCCGGGCATGCTCGGCATCGGCATCGGCGGCACCGCCGAAAAGGCGATGGTGATGGCCAAGGAATCGCTGATGGAACACATCGACATTCAGGACATCATCGCGCGCGGCCCGCAGGACTGGATCGAAGAAATGCGCGTGGAACTGTACGAGAAGGTCAACGCGCTGGGCATCGGTGCACAGGGCCTGGGCGGCCTGGCCACCGTGCTCGACGTCAAGATCATGGCATCGCCCACGCATGCCGCCTCGAAGCCCGTGGCAATGATCCCGAACTGCGCAGCCACGCGCCACGTGCACTTCACGCTGGACGGCAGCGGTCCCGCCAAGCTGGAAGCGCCCGACCTGTCGGCCTGGCCGCAGGTGGAGTGGGCACCGAACACCGAGACGTCCAAGCGCGTGGACCTGAACACGCTGACGCCGGAAGAAGTCGCTTCGTGGAAGCCGGGCCAGACGCTGCTGCTGAACGGCAAGATGCTGACCGGCCGCGATGCCGCGCACAAGCGCATCGCCGACATGCTGGCCAAGGGCGAGAAGCTGCCGATCGACTTCACGAACCGCGTGATCTACTACGTGGGCCCGGTGGATCCGGTGCGTGACGAAGTGGTTGGCCCGGCTGGCCCCACCACCGCCACCCGTATGGACAAGTTCACCGAGACCATGCTGTCGCAAACCGGCCTGATTGCGATGATCGGCAAGGCCGAGCGCGGCCCCGTGGCAATCGAATCGATCCAGAAGCACAAGTCGGCCTACCTGATGGCCGTAGGCGGCGCCGCCTACCTGGTATCGAAGGCAATCCGCGGCGCGAAGGTGCTGGCCTTTGAAGACCTGGGCATGGAAGCGATCTACGAGTTCGACGTCAAGGACATGCCGGTGACAGTGGCCGTGGACAGCTCGGGCACGTCGGTACACAAGACCGGCCCCGCTGAATGGCAAGCGAAGATCGGCAAGATTCCGGTCGCCGCTGCCTAAAGACGGACCAATGTCGTGCTCCCCTCTCCCGCCCGCGGGAGAGGGGTTGGGGGAGAGGGTCAGCGGCTCAAGATGCGAAGCCCGCGTTTATGAGCCGCCTTGCCCTCTCCCTACCCCCTTCCCTCTTCATGGGAAAGGGCGTCAACCAGTCAGCTCACACGTGTGAATCCCTCCCCCGTCGGCATCTTCGATTCGGGCCTTGGTGGCCTGTCGGTCCTGCGCGAAGTCCGCGCCATGCTGCCGCATGAACCACTGATCTACTTTGCCGATTCACGCTACGCACCGTATGGCGACAAGCCCGAACGGTTCGTGGAAGCCCGCACGCTGCAGGTATGCGAGTGGCTGGTCGCGCAAGGCTGCAAGGCGCTGGTCATTGCCTGCAATACGGCCACCATGCATGCAGTACAGACACTGCGCGAACGCCTGCCGGTACCGGTCATTGGCGTGGAGCCAGGCCTGAAACCTGCAGCAGCCAGAAGCCAGAGCAAGGTGGTCGGCGTACTGGCGACGGCCAATACACTCAAGAGCGCCAAGTTCAACCGCTTGCTGGCATCGCTGGCCCAGGAAAGCCGCTACCTGTGCGCGGCCGGCCATGGATTGGTGTCGCTGATCGAACAGGGCGATGTATCGAGCCCCGCCATCCGCGAAAAGCTCGACACCTATCTGCGGCCGATGCTCGATGCAGGCGCCGACACACTGGTGCTTGGCTGCACGCATTACCCATTCCTGTCCGGCACGATTCGCGACATGGTAGGCAACCGACTGGACCTGATCGATACCGGCACCGCCATCGCGCGCCAACTTGCGCGCAAGCTGGCCGAGTTCGAGCTCGGCGCCAACCCCGGCACGATCGCCCCGATACGCTACCTGTCGACCAAGGACGCCGCGCACCTGCGCGACATGGCCGCGGCACTGCTGCAGGTGGATGCCGGCGCCGAAACCGTGGCCATCGAACCGGCACCGGACGTTGATACTGGTTACTGAATAAAGCCCACCGGCCGGTGATGCCGCACATCGGGCTTTACCGCGTGTTCCTGCCGCAATTGCGCCAGGAATTCATCTGGCGTCAACGCTTCCCCCAACACCACCGACTGGCGCTTGACCGTGGCGAAATCGCCCGGTGTCAGACAGTCCATCGCATCGAGATCACGGCGGATGGCGTCGGTCATGCGGCTGGCATCGCCATCGAGCGCCTCATCGACAAACATGGTTTCACGCTGTGCGGGCTTGAGCGGCAGGAAGCGGATCTTGAACGAAAAGCGGCGCAGCGCCGCCTCGTCGATCCGCTCGAACAGGTTGGTGGTGCAGACGAAGATGCCGTTGAAGCGCTCCATGCCCTGCAGCATTTCATTGACCTCCGACACCTCGTAGTTGCGCACCGCCTGCTGGCGGCTTTGCATGAAGCTGTCGGCCTCATCGAGCAGCAGCACCGCACCATCTTCCTCGGCGCGCGCAAACATTGCCGCAATCTGCTGCTCGGTTTCGCCGACATACTTGCTCATCAGGTCTGATGCGCGGCGAATCATCAGCGGCAGATCGAGCTCCGCGGCAATATGCTCGGCCAATGCGGTCTTGCCCGTACCGGGCGGCCCATAGAAACACAGCGTGCCCCGCTGGCGCGCACCCAGCGCCTGCACGATCTTGTCCACCGCGTAACGCGTTTCCAGATTGAGGTTGTCGAGCCGGTAGTGCGTGACAACGGGACGCGCCTCGGCCTCGGGACGCAGGCCCATGGCGCGGTCGGCATGTTCGAGCTGGCGTACGATCAGCGCCTCCACCGGCTCCGCAACATCGGGCCGCGCCAGTTCCACGAAGCGCGCGGCCGATTGCACCTGCGCGGGCGTCAGCGTCTTGCGCGCGGCCAGCGTGGCAATAAACGCATCGCTGACAGCCAGGTTACCCAGATGCTTGCGAATGATGTTCTCGCGCACAAGCGGCGGCGGGATCTTCAGCTCGAGATGAAACTGGAAGCGGCGCAGATAGGCCGGGTCGATCTGGCGAATCGAATTCGAGATCCAGATCACCGGCACCGGATTCTGTTCGAGGGTCTGGTTGACCCAGGCCTTGCCGTTGACCGAAGCACGCGTGTCTTCCTGGCCGAACAGGCTCATCAGTTCCCGTGCGCTGCCGGGAAACACATCCTCGACTTCATCGAACAGCAGCGCAGTACGCGGGCGTCCGCGCAGGAACGCTTGCGAGACCTGCAGCGAGCGATAGCGATCCTTGCCTGACAGACTGTTGCCATCGCGATCGAAACAGTCGACCTCATACAACTCGCACCCGGCTTCGCGCGCCAGCAACCGCGCAAACTCGGTCTTGCCGGTGCCCGGCGGACCATAGATCAGCACGTTCACCCCCGCCGCATTCTGGCGCGTGGCGTTTCCCAGCAGCGCGGTCAGGTAGCGCGCATCGGTCTCGACGTGCGGATAGTCGGCAGTGCCCAGCGTCGGTGGCGCGGCGGGTCGCGTGAAGACCGCCATCATTTCCGCCTCGCTCGCATAGTTGCCCAGCAGCACATGCAGCAGGCGGTCGGACAGCCGCATCAGGTCGCCCAGGTCCGTGACGCTGTTCTCGGGCAGCGGCTGTTCGATCAGGTTCAGCGTTTCCAGGCGCGAGCCCGGACGCAATGAGGAAGCAATATCCCCGGGACTGGCGCCCGTAAGCCCGGACAGGATCTGGAACGCCTCCTGGCTATGCGCGACCTTGCAATCGACCATCACCGCGCGCAGGTCGCGCTTGTACTTGGCCAATGCGGCATACAACAGCAGTTTGCGCTCATGCTCGGGCAGGTTGAGCACGTGACTGAGCATGTCGATATTGCGCACCAGCAGCACGCGCTCGCCATCGAGCCGCGACGTGATCGCCGACGACGATGCGGCAAACACCGCGAACATGTCCTTGGCATGGTGCTTCACGTACTCGTCGAGATAGTAGAACAGCGCGCTTTCATCGAACGCACTATTCCACTGCCCATGGCGCTCCAGGAATTCCTCGGGGGACAGGCGCGACGCGCCCTTCCACGCCGGCATGTCCGCGCAGCGCGCGGACAGGAACCGCTGCACACGCAGTACCACGCCGTAAGGCCACACCATTTCCTGCGCGCTGACAGTCAGTACGTCATTGATATTGCTGCGCAAGTTGAATCGCGGCCCGAGCGCGCACACCACGCGCAGCGCGAACTGGGCGCACATCCAGTCCAGAGCCGAGGTACCCGGCGCGCCAGACGAAGCCCGCAGCATCGTGCTGCGGTCGTCCATCGTGCGGTCGTCTTCAGCAAAACGGGTGAAGTCCATGGCTGGTT
>DAIOET010000316.1:0-5288 GCA_036746135.1 Cupriavidus sp. | reverse complement strand
CGTTGAAAGCGATGATGCCGCCGAAGGCCGAGGTCGAATCGGTCTTGAAGGCCTTCTCGTAGGCTTCCAGCGCGTTCGCGCCGATGGCCACGCCGCACGGGTTCGCGTGCTTGATGATGACGCAGGCGGCGCCGTTGGCGGAGTCGAACGACTTCACGCATTCCCACGCGGCATCCGCGTCGGCGATGTTGTTGTACGACAGTTCCTTGCCCTGCAGCTGGACGTAGTTGGCCAGTGCGCCGTCCACGGTCTTGAGGTCGCGGTAGAACGCGGCCGACTGGTGCGGGTTTTCGCCGTAGCGCATTTCCTGCACCTTCTCGAAGGCCAGGTTCAGCGTCTGCGGGTAGCTGCTGCGAGCCTGGTGCGACTTGTCCGCGCCAAGGCTGGTCAGGTAGTTCGTGATCGCGCCGTCGTACTGGGCCGTGTGCGCGAACACCTTGGTGGCCAGGCGGAAGTTGGTGTCGTAGCCGACGTTGTTGCCGTTGGCACGCATTTCGTCGAGCACCACGGCGTAGTCAGCCGGGTCGACGATCACGGTCACGTCGCGGTGGTTCTTGGCCGCCGAGCGCAGCATGGTCGGGCCGCCGATGTCGATGTTCTCGATGGCGTCGGGCAGCGTGCAGTCATCCTTGGCCACGGTCTGCTGGAACGGATACAGGTTCACCACCAGCAGGTCGATCGTCGGGATGTTGTGCTCGGCCAGCGCTGCCATGTGCTCGGGCAGGTCGCGGCGTGCCAGGATGCCGCCGTGCACCTTCGGGTGCAGCGTCTTGACGCGGCCGTCGAGCATTTCGGGAAAGCCGGTGTAGTCGGCCACTTCCGTGACGGGCAGGCCCGCGTCGGCCAGCAGCTTGGCGGTGCCGCCGGTGGAAAGCAGCGTGACGCCGAGCGCGTTCAGGTCACGCGCGAAATCGACGATGCCGGTCTTGTCGGAAACAGAGAGAAGAGCTTGCTTGATCATGGCTTGGGGGAACGCTTCAAAGTAATCCGTGTTGCTGCAGCTTCTTGCGAAGGGTATTGCGGTTGATGCCGAGATACGCGGCCGCCAGCGACTGGTTGCGCTCGGCGCGCAACATCACGGCTTCCAGCAGCGGCCGTTCCACGGCCTCCAGCACCATGTTGTACATATTGGATGGCACTTCGCCGTCCAGGTCACGAAAGTAGGTATCCAGGCTCTCCCGGATACATTGGTCGATAGCGTTGCGGCTCATGCGGCAAGCAGTTCCCGTTTCTTGTTGTTGTCGATGTTTTCTTGTTCGTCCGGAGCGGCGGCATTGTCGTCGACATAGACCAGGCGGTCTGAAATGGCCGCCTGTTCGTCGAAGAATGCATTGACCGCTTCCAGCTGCGCGCCTGTGGTTTCGAGCGTGTTCATCCGATGGCGGAACAGGTTCGCGCCCTTCAGGCCGCGCGTGTACCACGCGATATGCTTGCGAGCGGTGCGCACACCCGTGAACTCGCCGTAAAACTCGTAGTGGTCCGCCAGGTGGTGGTTCATGATCGCGCGGATCTCCGCTACCTCAGGTGCCGGCAGCAACTCGCCGGTCTTCAGGTAGTGCTCGATTTCGCGGAACAGCCACGGGCGGCCCTGCGCGGCGCGGCCGATCATGATCGCGTCGGCGCCGGTGGCGGCCAGCACCTGCTTTGCCTTCTGTGGCGACGTGATGTCGCCATTGGCCACCACGGGGATGCGCAGCGCCGACTTGACCGCTGCGATGGTCTCGTACTCGGCCTCGCCGTGGTACAGGTCGGCGCGCGTGCGGCCGTGGATCGTCAGCATGCTGATGCCGGCGTCCTCGGCCATGCGCGCCACACGCAGTGCATTCTTGTGCTCGCGGTCCCAACCGGTGCGGATCTTCAGCGTGACCGGCACGCGGTCACCGACGGCACCGACCACGGCCTCGACAATGCGCACCACGAGCGGTTCGTTCTGCAGCAGTGCCGATCCGGCCGCCACATTGCAGACCTTCTTGGCCGGGCAGCCCATGTTGATGTCGATGATCTGCGCGCCACGGTCGACGTTGTAGCGCGCCGCCTCAGCCATCATCGACGGCTCGGCGCCGGCGATCTGCACCGAGATCGGCTCTACCTCGCCCGCGTGATTGGCGCGGCGCATGGTCTTTTCGCTCTTCCACAACTGGGCATTCGACGCCACCATCTCCGACACCGCATAGCCCGCCCCCAGCTGCTTGCAAAGCTGCCGGAACGGACGGTCCGTCACCCCGGCCATCGGGGCGACAAAAAGGTTGTTGCGGAGGAGATGCGGACCGATCTGCACGGTGGCGGCGCGTTGTGTAATAAGGCGAAAAGGAAAAACAGGCCCCTGCCGATTTCTCGGCAAACAGCGTCGGGGGTCATGTGCGAGGCCGGGATTTTACCGCCAAATAGATACGATTGCCCAATAAATGAGCAAATATCATGGCCGGGGGCTGCCCCGGCCCGTCCTGCTTACTGCCGTGCTCCGAACATCATTTGCCGCGCCAGCGCGTGTTTGAGCGGTGCCACGCAGGCCAGCGCGGCCAGCGAAGCGCCGCGCGCGTGCGCCGCCAGCGGGCCACCCACGCCAAATACGCGGGGCAGCAGATCGGTGATCCCGATCGTCATGGCCCGGTCCAGACGGTGGCGATTCGCAAATGTCTGCAATGCCTGCGGCGTGCAGCCGGCCCGCAGTGAATCGGCCAGCGCGAAGGCATCGCGCAGGCCCAGGTTCAGGCCCTGGCCTGCCACGGGATGCAGCGTTTGCGCGGCATTGCCGACGGCCGCCACACGGCCCTTGACGGTGACCGGCGCCGCGTTCAGGCCCAGCGGGAATGCATGGCGCTTGCCCACCAGCGCAAAGCGGCCCATGCGCGTGCCAAACGCGCGGCCCAGTTCCTCGGCGAATTCGGCATCGGTCAATGCCAGCCGCCGTTGCGCCTGCTCCGGCGGGCAGCACCAGACCAGCGCGTAGCCGGTGGTGCCGTGATCCTCATGCGGCAGCAGCGCCAGGGGGCCTTCGTCCGTGAAGCGCTCCCACGCCCAGCCCGGTTGCGGTTGCGTGCAGGTGACGTGGCCGATGATGGCGGTCTGCCCGTAGTCGCGCCGCCGTGTGGCTTCCGTGCCGCGCGACAGGCGCTGCATCTGCTGATGGAACAGGCCGCCTTCGGCCTGAATGGCAATACGCGCGGCATAGGCCACGGGCAGGCCGTCGTGGTCGGCGTGCGTCGTACCCGTCAACCGCACCACGGCGCCGTCCTGCCGCTCGCCTTGGTCGATATTGTCGATGCGGGTTTCGAACGCGCGTTCGAGTCGTCCTGGCGCCGCTTCGGCGGCACGCGCCAGCGCGCGCTCCAGCGTCTGGCACAGGTCGCCATACTTGACCACGTGGCCCAGGGCGGGCACGCCATAGTCGTCGTGATGCAGCTTGACGTGACCAAAGCGGCCGCGCTGCGAGACGTGGATGTGCTCGATCGGTTGCGCCGGCACCGGCCATGCGCCGATCTGCTCAAGCAACTGCCGGCTGCCGTGCGACAGCGCAATGGCGCGCGGGTCGCGCGCGGCGCGGGCCGGCGTGGCGGCATCGATCAGCAAGATCCGCCACGGCGTGGTGCGTAGCAGCTGGCACGCCAGCGCCAGCCCGACAGGGCCGCCACCAACGATGGCAATATCGCCCGGCTCGCCGTCGGCCGTGCCGTTGATCTCAGGGCTGGCCAGCTGTGTCATGGTTGGCTTCCTCTTGGGCCGGCGCGGTGTCGGCCGCCGCGGCCTGGCCGCGTTTCCACAGGTTTGCGTCGGTGCGTGCCTTGCCAGCGGCTGCGTCGCGCATGGCGTTGTCCAGCTTCTGCTGATGGAATCCCGGCAACTGCCGCAGGCGCTGCACCAGCGCGTCGTGGTTGGCGGCCGTCATCGGCACCACGCAGCCTTGCTGGCTTTGCGCGTCGCCGGCCAGGATCAGCCACGGCGTGCCGGCCCACGGCGCGCGGTCGGAAACCCGCACCACCACGCGCTCCAGCGCATCCCATGCCAGTTCTTCGCGCTGGCCGTCCGGCCGATGCACGACCAGCCGGTCGTCATACAGGTTCACCACGAAGGGCTGGTTCGGATCCACCGGGTGGACCGTGCTCCGGTGTTTCGGTGTACCCACGCCAAACAGCTTGCTCAACAACGTCTTCATCGCGACGCTCCTCCATTGCCGCGCATCAATGCCTCGATCTCGTCGGCCTTCACAGGCACGCCGCGCGTGATCAGTTCACAGTCACCCGAGGTCACCACGGCGTCATCCTCGATGCGGATGCCGATATGCCAATAGCGCTCGGGTACGTCTTCGGCCGGGCGGACGTAGATGCCCGGCTCGATGGTCAGCACCATGCCCGGTTCCAGCGGACGCCACGGGCGCTCGCCTTCCTGGCCGGCCGGCAGCGGGCCGGGCACGCGGTATTCGCCCACGTCGTGCACGTCCATGCCAAGCCAGTGGCCGGTCCGGTGCATGTAGAAGCGGCGATAGCTGCCGCTGGCGAGTACGTCGTCGAGCGTGCCTTCCTTGTTACGGTCAAGCAGTCCCGTATCGAGCATGCCCTGCGCCAGGACCTTCACGGCCGCATCGTGCGGCACGTTATAAGGCACGCCGGCGCGCGTTTCGGCGATGGCGGCGTCCTGCGCGGCCAGCACCAGGTCGTACAGCTCGCGCTGCGCGGGCGTGAAGCGGCCCGATACCGGGAATGTGCGCGTGATGTCCGATGCGTAGCCATCGAACTCGCAGCCCGCGTCGATCAGGCACAGGTCACCGTCGTGCAGCTCGGCCGGGCCCGCACGGTAGTGCAGGACGCAAGCATTGGCGCCGCCGGCCACGATCGAGTTGTAGGCCACGCTCTGCGCGCCATGACGGCGGAATTCGTAGAGGAGTTCGGCCTCCAGGTGGTACTCGCGCAGCCCCGCACGCGAAGCGCGCATCGCCCGCACATGCGCTTGCGCGGAAATCTCCGCGGCACGGCGCATCGTGACCAGCTCGCCGGCATCCTTGAACAGGCGCATTTCGTCGAGCAGCGTGCGCACATCCATCGCCACCGCCGGCGCGGACACGCCGGCGCGGCCTTGCATGCGAACGGCGTCGAGCCAGCGGCGCACAGTGGCGTCGAAGTCGGCGGTCGCGGCCAGCGGGTAGGCCAGCTGGGCGCGGTTGGCCAGCAGGGCAGGCAGCAGCTTGTCGATGTCCTCGACCGAATGGGCCTCGTCAAAGCCGAACGTCGCACGGGCGCCTTCGGGGCCGAAGCGGAAGCCGTCCCAGATTTCGCGTTCCTCGTGCTTGGGGC
>DAIOET010000315.1:0-5309 GCA_036746135.1 Cupriavidus sp. | reverse complement strand
AATTGAAGTTCCAGCCATCGCCCCGCGCGACTGACCAGCCAGGTCAGTACGCCAAAGAACACCAGAATCAGCAACAGTAGTTCCAGCACATTGTCGCGCTGGGTCCAGATCATGATCGATTCATAGGTGACATCGCCGACGGCAATGGCTGACGCCACCGCAGTCATCTTCACCAGATCCACCAGGTTGTTGACCAGCGCCGGCAATGCGAAGCGCACGGCCAGCGGCAGCTCCACCTGTAGCAGCAGTTGCCGGCGGGAGAAGCCAAGCGAGCGTGCTGCTTCCAGCGTGACGCGCGGTACGGCCTCGATACCGGCACGCAGCGCCTCGGCATGGAAGACGGCCTTGTGCAGCGACACCACGGCAACAACCCAGAAGAACGGCGTCAGCGGATTGCTGCCGCCGTGGCTGTTCAATTGCTGGGTGATCAGCATGTTGAGTACCAGAAAGCCGCAATAGAGCTGCACCAGCGTGGGCGTGTTGCGGGTCAGTTCGACGAACGCACGTGCCGGCGTGGCCAGCACCTTCCGTCCCGACGTCAGCATGGCCGCCAGCACGGCGCCGGCGACGAGGCTGCAGGGGATGGTCAGCGCGCAGAGCTGCAGTGTCACGACCAGGCCGTGCAGGAATGCCGAACGTTCGGCGTCATCGAGCAAGAATGCATAGTTGAGGCCCAGCGGCTTGAGCGCGGCCACAAGCGAGGTGTCTGCCCACGCTGCATGGGCCAATCCAGGACCACTCAGGAGCAGCGCCGCGATCAGAAGATGCCTGCTCATTGTTGCCCCTGCCATCAGCCCTGCTGCTTGAACTTTGCCTGCAGCTCGGGCAGCAGCGGCTGCGGCGGCGTGATGCCGAGCCGCTTCTCAGTGCCGATCAGCCAGCCGCTGCGATGCCATTCCTGCACTACCTTGTCCACCGCGGCCACGGTGTCCGTGTCACCCTTGCGTGCCCATACCACCGACGGCGCCGGCAGGATCTCGGTCGGGATCGGCGCGGCGTAGTTGGCCCACTCGGTATTGCTGCGCAGCAGCGGGTGAATCAGCGTGGCGTCATGCACGGCCGCCACGCATTGGCCGCCGCGCAGCGCGAGCAGCGATTCCGACGCGGTCTTGAAACCGCGTACCTGTGCGCCGTATTGTTCCTGCAATGGCTTTACGAAGCTGCTGCCCTGCGACGCGCAGACGGTCTTGCCACGCAGGTCTTCCCATTGATGAACGCCGCTGGTCTTGAGCACGGCGGCGGTACCACCCACGCGATAGAACGGCGTGGGTGCATAGGACAGCAGTTCGCCACGGTCGGCGTTGTACTCCATCGATGCAATCAACAGGTCGACCTTGCCTTGCTGCAGGAACTGCACCCGGTTGGACGGATTCACCTGGACGAGGTCGGCCTCCACGCCGAGCCGCTTCGCCAGATCCCGCGCCAGCTCGGGATTCCAGCCGACGAGTTGCTGCGTGGCAGGGTCGATCGAACCGAACGGGCCGCCGTTGACCAGCACGCCGATGGATACCTTGCCGCGTTGCTTGATCTTGTCGAGCGTGGCATCGGCCCATGCGGATTGCGTGGCGAGGAGTGAAAGGGCGATAGCGGCAATGGCGCGCGTGCGATGGATGGCGGTCATGAGCGAATGTAGGGCGAATGGAGTACGAGTCTGGGAATGGCGGGAGGGGCTGCCTTCCGCCCGGACAAAAAAAGTCTTCTGGATATGGATGGATAGGCTGGCGGCGCGGTGCGCGCCGCATCAGTTCAGCTTGATACCTGAAGAAGCGATGACCGCCGCATAGCGCGGCAAGTCCTTCGACAGCGTGTCGTCGAGTGCCTGGGCGGACGACGCCACCACGACAAAGCCAGCTTCTTCGAGCAACTGCTTCGTGGCCGGTTGCGCCAGTACCGCTGTCGCGTCGCGGTTGATCCGTTCGATCACGTCGGCCGGTGTGGCGGCTGGCGCGAGCAGGCCCTGCCAGCTTTCCACGGCAAAGCCCGGCGCGCCGGCTTCGGCCATCGTGGGCACTTGCGGCAGCGCCTTCGACCGATACGGTGTGGTGACGGCGAGGGCGGTCAGCCGGCCATTGCGGACATAGTCGGTGACGGCGGCTAGCGTAATCAGCGTGGCATCGATATGGCCGCCGAGCAGGTCCAGCGTGGCGGGTCCGCCGCCGGGGTAGGGAATGTAGTTGACCTGGATGCCAAGCTGGCGTGACAGCATTTCATGCGCGACGTGTGCGATGCCGCCATTGCCTGGCAGCCCCAGCGCGAGTTCGCCAGGCTTGCGCCGCGTCAGTGCCAGATAGTCCTGGAAGCTGCGCACGCCAAGATCGGGACGCACCACCAGGATCTGCGGACTGACCACCGCCTTGATGACGCCACGAAATGCATGGTTCGTGTCATAGGGCAGGCGCTTGAAGAGAGAGGCGTTCAGTGTCACGCCTTCGCCGCCTAGCAGCAGCGTGTAGCCGTCTGGCGCCGCGCGTGCCACTTGTGCCGCGCCAATCGTGCCGCTGGCGCCGGCCACGTTTTCCACCACAACGCTCTGATGCCATTGCTCGCTGAGTTTCTGTGCAAGCGTGCGCGCCAGCTTGTCCGCACTGCCGCCAGCCGCCACCGGCACGATGATGCGGACCGTCTTCGTGGGAAAGGTGCTGCCGGGCGTATTGGCAAAGGCCGGGCTGCTAAAGGCGGCCACTGTGGCGAGCGATGCAAGTACCAGTCGGCGGAGATGGAGAGCGAAAAGAACGGGCAGGGCGTGGCGCGGCATGATCAAGTCTGGTGTGGCGATGTAGCGAAGCCACCAGCTTATGGAGTGCCGCTTGCGAGGCGAACAAATCTTTTCGTACTTCGATATGCGTGCCGAAGCGTTGCTTCAAGCGCGCGGCGAACGGTTCATCGTCCGATCCGCGGGGTCGGGGTCGTGATGCGGCGGATACAGCGGATAGCGCAGCGCGGCGTAGACAAGCACCACGGTGCAGATGGCGGTGAACCAGTCGAGAAGGTCGGTCATGGCGGTGGCTCCTTGATGCCATCTTTGGGATGCGACGACGCGCACGTCAAGGAATGTTTCCAGTTAAGCAAATCCGTTTTCCGTGGTGGAGTGGCGCGCGCGTGTCTGCCTCCGGTGCGCTTATCTGTACGCGCTGAAATTCGCGGCTACCCGCTGCCTCAGGAAATCCCCCGCGGTGATCGGTGGATGCTGCTTTGCAGGTCCTTCGATGAGGGTGTTGCGGTTGGCCTGGCAGAAAAACGCCAGGCTATAGCGCGGCCCCATGTACTCACCCGGTACAGGATTGCGCACCCGGTGGAAGTTCGATGGCAGTTGATCGTCGCTCCAGCGCATCAGCATGTCCCCGATGTTGCACGTGATGACGTCCTCGTCCGGCGGAATCGGTGTCCAGGCCTGGGCATCCATCTCCTTGCCGGGACACACCTGCAGTCCGCCCTGTCCCTGGCGCTGGAACAGCAGCGTCAGGCAATCGAAGTCGGTATGCGCGCCGGCGCGCCAGAGGTCGAGCTTGTCCTGCGCCTCGGGTGGAATCGCGTAGTAGTGCAGCAGGCGCAGCGTGCTTTGATAGTCGGGCGCGGCCGGGTCATGGGCGCGGGTGAAGAAGTCGGCATCGAAGCCGAGCTTGCTGGCAAAGCAGGACAGCACCTTCATGCCCACGTCCCAGCATTGCCGCTCGAACGCGAGCATCGTTTCGCGGAACGCCGGCAATTCGGTGTCGGTGGGCCAGAGTGCCGCCATATGGGGGCGCGTGATCTGGTACGACTCCTTCTGGTCGGGTGTGCCGGTGGACGGGCGTACCTGCGCGCGGGTTTCCCATCCGGCATTGTTGGCTTTCTGCAGCGGATAGCGGGCTTTCACCGATTCGGGCAGTGCGAAGAACCGCTCGGTCATCGCAAACGCCGCGCGCACAGCGGCAAGGTCGATACCGTGGTGTTCGAGCTGGAAGAAGCCGATGTCGCTGGCGGCTTGCCACAGTTGATCGGCGATTTCGGCTTTGCGCTGGTCAAACCGGGAGAGATCGATGCGGCGTATCTCGCGCGTGTCGGTCTCGGTGCCGTGGGCACCCATGCGCGATTCGCGCGCCAGTTCGTGCAGGAGCAGGGTAGTGTCGGTCATGTCGTTCCGGGTTCAGGAGAGGTTGAACGGGTCCGGCCGGACCACGGAACGCCAGATGCATGGGAGGGTTTCCCGGCTCTCGACTTCCGCGGCGGATGCGGACATCAAGAGCAATTTCCTGCCGCCTGCCTGTTCCATGCGGAACGCGGAAAGGGCGGTTGAACGCTTCTACTCTTCGGGACTGGGCAATGCAGATTTCGGGCCAGCCATTGCGGGGCGGAATCCCGACGGGTTCACCACGATGGCGCGTGCGAGGGCCCAATACCGTGCGCGGGTGTGTGCGCCGGTGCAAAAAAAAGAGCCGACGATGTCGGCTCTTAACGCTTCAACTCAATACAGCCTGCTGAGGCTTACTGCGGTCCCAGCTTCTTGATCAGGGCGTCCAGCTTGGCAACTTCTTCTTCGGTCAGGTCGGTCAGCGGCGCGCGCACCGGGCCTGCATCGTGGCCAACCAGCTTGGCGCCGGCCTTCACGATCGACACGGCGTAGCCATGCTTGCGGTTGCGGATGTCCAGGTACGGCAGGAAGAAGTCGTCGATCAGGCGGCCGATCGTGGCGTGGTCGTCGGCGGCCACGGCACGGTAGAAGTCCATCGCGGTCTTCGGGATGAAGTTGAACACGGCCGACGAGTACACGGGCACGCCCAGCGCCTTGTAGGCAGCGGCGTAGACTTCGGCGGTGGGCAGGCCGCCCAGGTAGGCCAGGCGGTCGCCCAGCTTGCGGCGCACGCGCACCATCGCCTCGATGTCACCCACGCCGTCCTTGAAGCCGATCAGGTTCGGGCACTTGTCCACGACCTTGGCCAGCAGATCGGCGCCGATGCGCGAGTTGGCGCGGTTGTACACGATCACGCCACACTTGGTGGCCTTGCAAACCTCTTCAATGTGGTTGGCAATGCCGTCTTCGCTGGCTTCGGTCAGGTAGTGCGGCATCAGCAGGATGCCGTGGGCGCCCAGGCGCTCGGCTTCCTTTGCGTATTCGATGGCCACGCGGGTCGGGCCGCCGGCGCCGGCCAGGATGGGCACCTTGCCACGGCAGGTTTCCACCGCGGTGCGGATCACGTTCGAATAGTCCTGCTGCGTCAGCGAGAAGAACTCGCCCGTGCCGCCAGCGGCAAACAGGGCCGATGCACCATACGGAGCCAGCCATTCCAGGCGCTCGATATAGGTGTCGGCGCGGAAGTTGCCTTGCGCGT
>DAIOET010000314.1:0-5338 GCA_036746135.1 Cupriavidus sp. | reverse complement strand
AACTGACGGTGTTTGGTTGCCAGCATGCCCATGCACCACCGCGGCTTGCTCGCCAGGTTCAGAAGGTTGCGCAGGGTTGGCTTAGGCGGCGTGGACAGACCGTTCTTCTTGTCCTTGTGCCGCTGGCCGAAGACCTGTAGGTCCATCGTGACGACGAGCGCCGAGCAGTTGGCAGTCTTGGCGCGTTCAATCAGGTTTGCGACGAACTCTCTGTCGCGCAGCACGTACAGTTGGAACCAGAACGGATGGCGCCCCGTTGCTTCTGCCACTGCCTCTAGCGAGCAGATACTCATCGTGGACAAGGTAAATGGGATGCCGTGCTGCTTGGCCGCGCGCGCGGCCAAAATCTCTCCATCAGCGTGCTGCATGCCGGTCAATCCGGTCGGCGCGATCGCGACCGGCATACTGACCGACTGGCCCACCATCGTGCTGGCCGTGCTGCGCTGAGTGATGTCGACTGCCACGCGCTGGCGGAACTCTATGCGTTGAAAGTCCGCCTCATTGGCACGATACGTGTATTCGGTCCACGACCCGCCGTCAACATAGTCGTAGAACATACGCGGTACGCGCTTTTTCGCCAGGATGCGCAGGTCTTCAATGCACGTCATCTCGCCCATAGAAATTCCCTCGATAGAAGAAAAAAGAGCTGCCCGCGATCAGGCAGCTCGTCCAAGATTTCACTACGGATGACAATCACCATGCTGCCTTACAGGCAGCGTCACGAGCGCTCGTAGGTCATGTAACCGTTCTGGAGGACGATGTGGTCAGCGATGTACTTGGCATCGTGCCAAACACCGTAAATAAACGAGGACGCTCGATTGACTAAGTTCGGAAGGCCGAGGAAATAGACACCACTTTCCGCGGAGATTCCGCGCTTGTGGAAAGGATCGCCCTTTTCATCGAAGGCGTTCTTCACGTTGAGCCAGTTGAAATCGAACTTGAAGCCGGTGGCCCAAAGGATCGATGTGATGCCAGCCTCTGCCAAATTGAGGCTGAGAATGGGATTCTTGAGGCAATCCGGATCCGACAGCAGCTCCCATGCATCGGGTTCTGGGGGAAAGGCGAGACCGTTCTCTTCGATATAGGCATCCGCTTCGCGCAGCACGTCAAAGTAGGCACGGTCGCCCTCGGCGATGTTCTCTGGAAGGCCTGGCTCGAAGGTCATTACCCCGTTCGCGTAGGATTGGGTCAGACCGACCAACTTGATGCCCGAATGGGCCAGACGGCGGAAGTCGACGGTCTTGCCCCCCTCATATCCGCTCACGGCGAAGGCGACGTGTGCCTTTTTCGGTCGGATCTTCACTTCATCCCACAGACCGAGCGCGCCGAGCCACCAGCAGTAGTCACGGCCCCGATACGCGCGCGGCGGACGGTAATGCTCGCCGACTGAGAGATAAACCGTCTTGCCAGCCTGGCGCAACTCTTCTGCAATCTGTGAGCCGGAAGCGCCGGCGCCCACCACGAGCACTCCGCCTTCCGCCAGTTGACCTGGATTCTTGTAGCCGGAGGAATGAAGTTGCTGGATCTTCTCGCTATCGGGCACGATTTTCGGATACGCGGGTGTCTGGAACGGGCCGGTTGCCGCAACAACGTTCTGGGCCTCGATTACGCCGTCTGATGTCGCGATCTTGAAGCCGGGCCGTCCCTGGTGCCGTTCCACCTTCCTGACTTCTACCCCCGTCCGGACGGGAGCCTTCAGCATCGCAGCGTAGGCCTCGAAATACTGAGCCATACGCTCTTTTGGAGGGAAGGTCTCTGGGGAAATCCCCTCGAACTTCATCCCGGGGAAACGGTCATGCCACGCTGGCCCATTCGCGACCAGAGAATCCCAACGCTCCGAACGCCAGCGCTCTGCGATACGGCTTCGCTCCAGCACAACGTGCTGCACGCCCATCTGCGCAAGGTGTTCACTCATCGCGATGCCTGCCTGGCCAGCACCGACCACCACAGTGTTGATTTTTTCAACTGACATTTGATTTCCCTAAGAATAGTCGCCCGGTCAGTCGCGCCGGCACGGACACATCGACAGTCAGGCGTATTAGCGCCGTTGAGACATCACTCATCGATGGAGCCAGTTTGATAAAGGCCCCGCCATTTGAGAATCACGTTTTTCAGACTCATGACTTAGGAAAAAGTAAAGATCCGACCAAAAGGCGCCCAGCCATCCTTCCGTACCATGCACCACAATGTCTCTTACACGCGCCGCGCGCGCTCGGTGAGAGCCTTTAGTTTTTTCCGAGGGACGTCATCGGTTTCTGCAAAGACCCGATCCAGGTGGTTTGCCTTATTCTGAATGTCAGTACCAGCACGGCCTCGATGCCATGAGGCCAACGCTTGGAGCTCGGCATACTTCTCACTCTCCGCACAACTATGAACGTAGCCAACGCAGCGCCTGTCGTGCAGTCCCATCACGTACAGCCACACCTTGTACAACCCCCTACTGCAGTGAGCCTGGAACGGGTGGTCAAGAAGTATCACGATCACGTCGTGCTGCACGAGCTCTCTTTGAAGATTCAATCCGGGGAGTTCCTGACCCTGCTGGGTCCATCCGGCTGCGGAAAAACCACGCTCCTCAACCTTATCGCCGGCTTTGCCGAAGCCGATACCGGTGAGATATTCATCAATGGCCTGCCGGTGACCTCCGAGCCCCCGCACAAGCGGCAGATCGGCATCGTCTTTCAGAATTACGCGCTCTTTCCCCACATGACTGTCGAGCGCAACATTGGCTACGGCTTGCGGATGAGAGGTGTTGGCAAAGACGAAATCGCACAGCGTGTCAATCAAGCGATGGAGTTGGTGAAGCTCCATGGCCTTGGGCACCGCAAGCCGCGAGAACTCTCGGGCGGTCAGCAGCAGCGCGTGGCACTTGCACGAGCGCTCGTGATTCAGCCGAAAGTGCTTTTGCTCGATGAACCGTTCTCGGCTCTGGACAAGAACCTGCGCGGCTCGATGCAGGTGGAAATTCGGGAAATCCAGCGCCGCCTGGGCTTGACCACCGTATTCGTGACGCACGACCAGGGCGAGGCGCTGGCCATGTCAGACCGGATCGCCGTGATGTCGAACGGCGTTATCAAGCAGATCGCGCCGCCGGCCGAGCTATATCAGAACCCGCAAGACCCGTTTGTGGCGTCGTTCCTGGGGGACGTCAACATCCTGCCAGGGCACTTCCACGGACAGACGGCAACGGATGTGCAACTGCGTCTGGGGTCTGGGCTGATCAGCTTTCCACATGCTCGCCTCGCTGACACATCGCATGACGGTGAAAGGCTGGACGTGTACGTACGCCCGGAACACATCAGGCTTGAGAATCTGCATCCTGGATCGGTGTTAAGCGGCACGGTTATCCACCACGTCTATCAAGGCGACCACATCAATACGTACGTCGATGTCGACATTCCAACGACTGCACGTCAGATCGTAACAGTGCGCAGTGCCGGCCTGAAAGCCATACAGCAATGGCCCATCGGCTCGGTCGCCGGACTGGCGATACCTGATGAGGGCGTCAGCATTTTTAGCCCGCAGAAGCGCGCGTAACGGAAAAAAGCAAGATCGACCCAGAAGGCACACGACAACTCGGCCTGAGAGAACCTATCAATGCCCAGTCTCCCCAGCTCCATGCAAGCCATTATTGCCCGTGAACCTGGTGACGCCAGCGTATTGACGCTGGCCGAGCGACCCGTACCCGAACCCGGCGCTGGCGAAGTCCTGCTGCGCGTACGCGCCGCCGGCGTCAACCGCCCTGACATCATGCAGCGCCAAGGTATTGCGAAGCCCGCTCCCGGCGTCACTGACGTGCTCGGCCTTGAAGTGTGCGGTGAAGTAGTTGCCTGCGGTCCTGGGGTGGACTGCCAGCTTATGGGGCAGCGGCTGATGAGTCTGGTTCCCGGCGGTGGCTACGCGCCTTGGTGTACGGCGCCGGTAGATCAGTCCTTCATTGCGCCAACCGCTCTTTCCGACGTCGAGGCTGCAGCGTTGCCTGAAGGGCTGTTCACCGTATGGCACAACCTGTTCGAGTTAGGCCGCCTGACCATGGGCGAAACTGTTCTCATCCACGGTGCAGCGGGCGGCATCGGCACCCTCGCCATCCAATTGGCACACGCAGCCGGCGCGACGATTATCGTCACCGATAACGATGAGACCCGTTTCCCAGAACTGCGTAGCATGGGGGCTGATGCGACGATCCATTGGCCGACAACCGATTTCGCAGAGGCCTGCATGAAGTACACCGATGCGCGCGGCGTCGATGTGGTACTCGATATCGTCGGCGGCGAATATGTCCGCCGCAATCTTTCGGTCACGGCGTTCGGCGGTCGCCATGTCAGCCTGTCCTTCATGCAGGGATCAGCGGTCAATGTGGAACTGCTGACGCTGATGCAGCGCCAGGTCAGCCTGCACTCGTCCACCATGCGGCCGCAGAGCCATTACGAAAAGACCAGGATGGCCCACAGCCTTCGCCGCCATGTCATCCCGCTGCTGAACAACGCACGGGTCAAGCCGCGCATCCATACCACCTTCCCGCTTGCGGAGGCCGTCGCGTCCCACCAGTTGCTGGAAAGCGGCACGGTCTTCGGCAAGCTGGTTCTGATCCCCGAGAACCGGCCTTCCAACTAAGCATGCTGAAACTTCTCTTTGCTCCAACTTCGCCGTTCGTGCGTAAGGTCATGGTCTGCGCACACTTGACTGGACAGGTCGAGCACATCGAGTTGCTGGACAGCGCCGCCCATCCGGTGCGGCGCGATCCGCGCATCGCGGCCCACAATCCTCTGGCCAAAGTCCCGACGTTGATCCTTGAGGATGGCCACGCCTTGTACGATAGCCGGGTCATTTGCGAATATCTGGCGAGCCGGGCAAACGCGCCTGGCATCTTCCCCCCCGCCGGCCATGCCAGGTGGGCTGCGCTGAACCGCCAAGCGCTGGGCGATGGGCTTCTTGATGCCGCACTCCTCGCGCGCTACGAAAGAACGGCGCGTCCCGAGGAGGTCCAGTGGTCTACGTGGCGCGAAGCGCTGCTTACGAAAGTGCACGCCTGCCTCGATTCGATCGACGCCATTGCGCCGGAGCTAGCCGTAGAAGATCCCACCATCGGCGATATCACGATTGGCTGCGCGCTGGGTTATCTGGACTTTCGGTATCCCGAAATCGAGTGGCGCTCCCAATACGGCAACGCGGCACGCTGGGACGAGGCGTTCCAGAAGCTGCCCGCCATGCAGGCCACACGCCCCCATGAAGGTTAAGATATAGAGGTTAGAACGTGAGCAAAAAAATTTCCATTTGGTTTCTGAACGGACCAAACGCCAATCTTTACGGCCTGGACGCCAACAAGACGTACGGCAGCGAC
>DAIOET010000313.1:0-5344 GCA_036746135.1 Cupriavidus sp. | reverse complement strand
AGTGGGGCCAGATCTCGTTTGGCCGCCAGTACACGATGCTGTTCTGGGCCACGCTCGATCCGGACATCCTGGGCCCGAACGCGTTCGGCTCCGGGTCACTGGACAGCTATCTGCCCAACACGCGCGCCGACAATTCGATCGCTTATAAAGGCACGTTCGGCGGCCTGACCCTCGGCGCCACGTACAGCTTTGGCCGCGACACCGTCAATGCCGGCCCGAGCCCGTCCGGCAGCAACTGCGCCGGCGAAAACCCGGCCAACAAGAGCCAGTGCCGCGAATGGTCCGCGATGATCGGCTGGGATCAGAAATGGTGGGGCATCACGGCTGCGTACGATTCGCAGCGTGGCGGCCCGGGTGCCTTCGGCGGCCTGACCAGCAGCAGTCTGCGCGACGACCGCGCATCGATTGCCGGCTATGTGCTGCTGGACCGAACCAAGATCGGTGCCGGCGTGATCCGCCGCGAGAACCAGGGCAGCCCGACGCCGCTGTCGGAGCTCTACTACATCGGCGCCGCGTACGACATCACCCCTGCCTTCACGCTGGCCGGCCAGGTCTACTACCTGAACTACCAGAACAGCGACAACAAGGCGATGCTGTATGCCATTCGCGGCATGTACAACTTCAGCAAGCGCACCGCCGTCTACGCCACCGCCGGTTACATCAACAACGACGGCACGCTGGCGATGTCCGTGAGCGGCGCGCAGGCCGGCGCCAATCCGAAGCCGGGCGGCCAGCAGATTGGCGCGATGGTCGGCATCAAGCACATCTTCTGAGCGTGAGGCAAAACATGAAACCGAATACTGTCCGCCGCATCGTCCTTGGCGCAATTGGCGCGGCCATTGGCACTGCCGCCCTGCTCAGCACCGCTCCGTCGATGGCACAGGGCGGGTATCCCAACAAGCCGATCACGATTGTGGTGGCCTATCCCGCCGGCGGCGACACCGATGTACTGGCCCGCCTGATGGCGGAAAAGCTGGCCGCCCGGCTGAAGCAGTCGGTGGTGGTGGAAAACCGCACCGGTGCCGCCGGCACCATCGGCAGCGCCTACGTTGCGCGTGCCGCCGCCGACGGCTATACGCTGCTGCTGGCGCCGAACACCGTATCGATCGCGCCGCTGGTGCTGAAGGCCGGCACGGGTGCCACCTACGATGTGCTGAACGACCTGACGCCGATTGCCGAACTTGGCACGCAATCGCTGTTCGTCGTCGTGAACAAGAACAGCGGCATCACGCGGATGAGCGATCTCGTATCGCGCGCCAAGGCCGGGAAGTTGGAAACCTATGCCACGCCGGGTAATGGATCGCCGATGCACATCATGGGCGAGCTGTTCAACAAGTCCGCCAACGTCAAGATCTCGCAGGTGCCCTACCGCGGCACGGCACCGGCCATCGTCGACGTGCTGGGCGGCCAGGTGCCGATGACCTACGTCACCTATGGCGCCGTGGCGCAGTACGTAGGCAATGGCAGCCTGGTGCCGCTGGCCGTGGCCGACCTCAAGCGTTCGCCGTTCGCGCCGAATGTGCCGACGCTGGCGGAACTGGGCTACAAGGATGTGGAAATCGGCGCGTGGCAGGCCCTGCTGGGTCCGAAGAATCTGCCGCCGGAAATCGTCCGCACGCTCAACGGCCATGTGAACGAGATCCTGAAACAGCCCGATGTGATCGCGCGCATGGCAACAATTGCCGTGACGCCCGTGGGCGGCGAGCCGGCCGTGCTGCAGAAGCTGATCGCGGCCGACTACGCGCGCTATACAAAACTGGTGAAGGAGTTTGCGATCCAGGCCGATTGACCGCCGGGAGCAGCTCAGCAACGAGGGTGGTACTTACGGCCCGGCATGATGCCGGGCCTTTTTCATTTGCGATGTGGTTGCAGCGGTTGCCGCACGCCATTCATCCTGGCGGCCGCGTTGCCCTGGCAGGCCGTGCCGCCTCGGGCATGAGCCAATCGCTACGCGATCAGGTCATAGTGCTTGCGCGTCAGATCACGGCGCAGCAGCTGTTCGATTCTGGTCAGCATGCGGTGCCGCTTGTCGCGGTTACTGAGCCGATACGCGGGGTCAGGCTGGAACGTCTTCTCCGCTGAGTCCTCAAGCCACGACTGCACGATGCTTGGATGGGTACCGTCGAAGGGCTGCAGGATCGCGGCGTCGATGCGACTGTAGTCCAGGAAATTGGACTTGTGATTCCAGTACTGGCAGACCTGCTGGTTCTTCTGGCGCATCTTGTTGATGCTGCGAACGTGGCCATAGTGATAGATCGGGCATCCGACCATTGCCGCGCGTGGATAGCGGTTGCGACGGTTCTTCTCCATGACCATCCAGAACAAGCCGTCTGGCGCAAGCGTACGAAGGTTATTGCGAATGATCCGCGGGGCATGCCGATACCAGCCGGGACTTTGGGCGACCAGGTCCGGACAGCCATAGAAGTGATGAAAATCGAAAACCAGCGCTTCGACGTTGGGGTTGTTCTGATGCTTTTCCATCGCCGCGCGAATCCGCCCGATGTCGGCCTCGTGGAGGATCTCGTCGCCCTCCAGATAAAACGCCCAGTCGCCGGTGCAATTGAACTGCGCAATCATCTTCTGCTGCGCATACACATAACCCGCCGTGCGCATTGCCTCGTTCCAGGTTGTCTCGATCACGCGAATGCGCGGATCTCCGATGGCACGTACGCGCTCCAGCGTATCGTCCTCACTGGCACCCACCGCGACCACCACCTCGTCGCACACCGACAACAAACTGCGCAGACTCTCGACATACGGATAGCCGAGAATCGTCCCGTTGCGCAGGAACGTAAATCCGCTGATTTTCATTTCTCTCTCTGTTTTTGAATCGCTATTGCTACGTCCTGGGCGAAAGGTGGGGCGGTGCGTTTTGCACTCTTTTTTCCGCCTGAGGCACTGGATTCAGTACTGATACACAATCTGCATGCCGGCCGTGATGCTGGCCGTGTGAAACTGCTCCGGCTTGTAGACGGGCATTCCAACAAAGACATCGTAAGAGACGCTTCCGAACGTCGACGAACCGATACCACCGCGCATACCGAGTACCGCGCCAGCCAGCTGATTTCCGACCAGCATTTGCGTCGACGGGCCATATACGCGGCCATAGTCGACGCCAGCGTACACGCTTTGGCCGCTCGTCCCAAACGGCAGTTGCAGTTCGTTACGCCAGTAGAAGCCGCGCTCACCGGCAAGCTGGCTTTCTCCATCAAAGCCTCGCACGGTATATCGGCTGCCGATCGTCAGATCATCGACGTAATACAGCCGGTCATTGGTGAATTGACCCCGCAACGTCGTGACATAACGCAGAGGCTGACCCGCAACCTTGAATGGCACCGACAGGTTGGCATCGAACACCATCATCCTGTAACGCCAGGTCGGACCGTCTTCCGCGGCAAGCGCATCGGGCTGCGCGCCCAGCGCGCCGATACCCTGGCGGAATGCCAGCGTGGCATCGAGTTGTGATTGACCGAAGTAATGGCGGTCGGTCAATCCGAACTCAAGGATTGTATTATTGCGGCGCTGCTGCGGAATCTCTGTGTCGTCTATGTAGCTTTTACCAAATCGACGTGTCAACCGTACCTGCATGCCGAACACATCGCTCTGACTGCGTCGAAGCACCCGGTGCAATTTCAAGTCGACGTTCTCGGATTTACCACTGGAAATAAACGTCGTATTCACACCTGCAATCTGCTGGAAGTAATTGCTGCTGTAGGCGGACAACGTCGCCGTCCAGTAGCCCCAAGGAATCGAATAGAAGCCATTCCAACCGCGCGTGCCATGTTCCTTGTTGCTGAACATCAGGTCCTGGTTGTAGCCGATGTTGAACATATCGCTCAGGCCCAGCGGGTTGTCGATACCCAGGCTCAGATTCCCCTGCCACTTGCCGGTGGAACGCGATCCCGAGTTGTCGACGGAGGCTACCAGCGTCCAGGGCTTGCCTCGTTTGACGGATATCACGACATCGCTGCGTCCCGGCACCGATGTCGGCACGACCTGCATGTCGACGTCCTGGCTGGCTACGCGTTTCATCTGCTCCAGACCTTGTTCCAGGTCGCGCAGGTTCAGCAGTTCGCCGGGGGCGGTGGGGAAGGCGCTCTTCCATGTGCCCCACAGGTCGGGCTCGCTGAAGCGGATATCGCCGATCACGCCTGGAATCAGGGCCAGCTTCAGCACGCCGGAGGACAGGTCCTGCTCCGGCACCAATATGCGCGTGGTCACATATCCCTTCGACAGGATCGCTTGCGAGACGCCCTTCACCAGCGTCTCAACGCCCTGCTTGCCGACGCACTGGCCCTGATAGTGCTCAAGCCAGAGTCGCGCGAACGCAAACGGGTCCATCGGCAAGGCCGAGGCGCCGCTCTCTCGCAGATCGGCCGGCAGGTCTTTGGGGACCTCGAGTACAAAGTGCTCGATGCGGAAGCACGGGGCTTCCGTCGGCAGCGGCGGATACTCGGCCCGCGCGATGGCCTCGGCGCGCATGGCCGGCGCGTCGACGATGGCGGCACGCTCGCGGGATTCCCGCTGCTGGAGGTTGCGCTGCTCCTGCTCGGCATTGCTCAAAGCGGCGGCGGCCTGATTAGGAATCGGCGGGACTTGCGCCATCACGGACGACGGCAAACTCGAAAGGCTGAGCGCAAGTGACGCGGCGGTGGCAATGTGCGACGGTTTGAAGGACATCGGCGTAACTGGGGCCGGACGGGGGCTTTCGCACCCGCCAAAGCGTGGCAAATGATCAGGAGGGGTGGTTACTCAGCGGTTGCCGCTGCAGGCTCGGTTGCGTGCGCGTCGGGGGGTGCGGCCACGGGATCGGACGCTGCCGTTTCCCCCGTTTCTTTCGGCGGGCCTTCATCCTTCACGACATAGGACGGGTCACGTACCCACCGGGCCATATCCTTGGCAATCACGATGGCACTGCGATCCAAGATCGAGCAGGTTCCCTTGAATGCGCCCCAGAATCCGCCGACGGACCAGCGATTCACTTTGGTATGTCGAACAACCTTGCCGTCTTCCACCAGATCCGCCATCACGGTGATGGCCTTCGGGCCTGTCCACGCGCCGCCACCAATGCCGAGCACGTGAGAAATCTGGAGTTTGAGGACTTTGGCGCCACTGGGATCGACGCCTGATTCGATCGTCCCTGCACTGCCCTTGTTGCGTTTGCGCAGGACTTCGCCGACGTGGTTTGCGAGCATGTCTTCGATATGGCATTCGGTTTTGACTCGCTCGACCACTTCGGCGCCGGGGGCGTAGGTGATGGGGGTTTCCAGGACGACGGATTGCGAGGCGGCCACGGCGGTGGCGCTTGACAGGGATAGGGCTGCGAAAAGGTAGGACTTCATGT
>DAIOET010000312.1:0-5355 GCA_036746135.1 Cupriavidus sp. | reverse complement strand
AGCCATCCGGGTGCTTGGTCAGCGTCACCCGGCCCTCGGCCTGCGTTTGCAGCGCCTCGCGGTGCCTGGCCGGAATGGACATCCGGCCCTTGGCATCGAGCGACAGCGCCGATGCTCCCTGAAACAAGCTCTTTCCCCCGGTAACCGCCGGCATCTTGCCCCGTCGGCAGGTCGATTCGTCCTCGTCCGCAACCGGTCGACCTCATGCGAATGATCGCAGAGACAGTCCGATTCAACACACAAAAATACACTTCCTCACACTATTTCCCACTTTAGAGGAAGCGTTTTGGCCGGTCAAGGCTCGCCATCGGGCGAAAAACAGGGATTTTTTAATCAGAACAAAGACTTAGCGCGCCAACTTCACGCACCGTTAACGTGAATCCTTAATGAAATGAATAACTTGGGGAGGAAAGCAGAGAAACCACCTGAGAACTATTGGAGGGCATACTGCCGGCAACGCGATCTGCAATCAGTTCCGCGCCGTGGGGAAGGATACAACGTTTTCCCGTCAGCCCCGTCCGAGCAAGGGTTGGCGGTGGTTTTCCACAAGCGCGCAAGGCAGCGATCGGATACTTCCTAATAATGGAAATGGCGACGATGCGCGGACGCTCGTCGCCATTTTCATTGTCATGGTTCAACCCCGCGCCATTCAGATGCTTCAGATGCGATGGGCAGTTCAGATGCGATAGGCAGCCGTGGTCATGACTTTCGAAGCGGCCCGCATCAGCGCACGTACCGGCCCCGGCAGCGGCACACCCCCGGCATCGCGTGCGGCATCGCCGTGGCGTACCTCGTCGTCACGCATCTGTTCGAGGATCGCGCGCGAGCGCCCATCAGCCGCAGGCAGACGATCGAGGTGTCCGGTCAGGTGATGCTCGACCTGGCGCTCGGTTTCCGCCACGAAGCCCAGGCTTACGCGGTCACCGGCGCGGCCGGCCAGGAAGCCGATCGCAAATGCGCCGGCATACCAGACCGGATTGAGCAGGCTTGGACGCGAGCCCAGTTCGCGCAGGCGCTCGGCGCACCAGGCCAGGTGGTCTTCCTCTTCGCGCGCCGCGGCATCCATCTGCGCGCGCACCGGCGCGCTGCGCGCGGTCAGCTTTTGCGCTTGGTACAGGGCCTGCGCGCATACCTCGCCAACATGGTTGATGCGCATGAGACCGGCCACATGGCGGCGCTCGTCCACACTCATCTGTTCCGTATCGGGCGTCAGCCGGTCTGCGGGATTGGCGCGGTCGGCGCGGGTCGCGCCGGCAATTGCGCGCAATGCGACATCGAATTCTCGGATCAACGTATCCATGCGTGTCAATGGAAGGTCTGTCGACGCATCGCTTGCCTGCCCCACTGAAAAATAGAGCATCGCCTCGAACGCGCCTCGGGATTTCCCGCATTGTACCCGTGCCGCTTTGTGCAGGTCCGCCCGATCTCCGGTGCAGGCGCGGCGGTACTACGGCCGGGTACCCAATAACCCTGAGTTGTGAAAACCAGACAAGACGTTTACCACAGGGTCAAAAGAATACCGCTTTTGCTAGAGTGATCGGCAGCTTCCAAGGAAGTCAAGCGCGGCGGGATGAAGAGGGCTGACAGGAGGTCCTGCCGTGCTTCAACTAATAATTCTTAAGTGGAGATCACCCAGCATGAAAAAATCGCTACTCGCGCTTGCCGCGATGAGCGCTTTTGCCACGGCTGCAAATGCGCAAACGAGCGTGACCCTTTACGGCGTTGTCGACCTGCCAATTGAATACAACAACAACCTGGCACCCGGCTTCAACACCAATCCCGCATCCTGGGGTCCGAACGGACGCCCGCCTTCGCTGCCCGGTGGCGGCAGCCGCGTCGGCCTGCAAACCGGCGGCGGCCTGTCCGGTTCGCGTTGGGGTCTGCGTGGCACCGAGGACCTGGGCGGCGGCCTGAAGGCACTGTTCGTGCTGGAAAGCGGCTTCGGTCTCGACAACGGCGTTTCGCAGCAGGGTGGCCGTCTGTTCGGCCGTCAGGCTTTCCTCGGCCTGCAGAGCGATAGCTACGGCCGTCTGACGTTCGGTCGCCAGTACACGACGATGTTCGATATGTTCGCGAACTTCTCGCCTACCGGCTACGCAACGATCTACGAACCGGTGGTGGCACAGCTGGGCACCAACTTCCGTTCGGACAACACCGTCAAGTACACGGCCGTGTTCGGCCCGGTCACCGCCGAGGCGCACTGGAGCTTCGGCACGGGCGTGGCCGCGATCGGCCCCGTGCCGCTGGCCGGCGCTGGCGCTGGCGAAACGCCTGGCAACTTCAACAACAACGCGGGCGGCGGTGCCGGCGTGCTGTACATGAGCGGCCCGCTGGGCCTGACGATCGCGTACGACGAATGGCGTCCGACGATCACGATCGGCCAGCCCGGCCGTTCGCGCAAGGTGGGTACCGCGGCCAGCTACCAGTTCGGCCCGGCGAAGGTCATGGCCGGCTACCGTTATGGCCGCACCACCGACGCCAACGACAACGAACTGCTGCGCGACAACTACTACTGGTTCGGCGTGAACTACCAGGTCACCGCGCCGCTGGGCCTGACGCTCGCGTACTTCTACGACGATGTGAAGACGATGCGCGCATCGTCCGCCTTCGTGCAGGACAACCCGAAGAACCCGTGGCAGATCAGCTTCGTGGCCGACTACAACTTCTCGAAGCGTACCGACGTCTACCTGACGGCCGGCTACGTGAAGAACTCGGGCCTGAACTTCGACACCTCGGCCGTGAGCTTTGCGAACGGCTACCCGCTGCAGCAGGGCAAGACCAGCCAAGTGGGTGTGGCAGTGGGTATCCGCCACAAGTTCTGACCGTCAGTTCGTTCGACATTGTTCCTTTTTTCAAGGCGCCTCCGGGCGCCTTTTTTCATGCCCGCGCGTGAATGTCTCAACGGGTTTCACCTCATCCGCGAAGTGGCGCGCGCCCGACTAGAATGGCCTGCAGACCGGAACACCCGGCCGCCATCCATCTGGAGACCTTGCCATGCACCACCGTCGCCGGCACGCTGTCGCGCTGCTTCTGTCGATCGCCCTTAGCCCGCTGGCCATCGCGTCGGCTCAGGCCGCAGATGCTTACCCGACCAAACCGATCCGTCTGGTCGTGCCTTTCCCGGCGGGCGGCACCACCGACATCATGGCGCGCGCCGTTTCGGCCGAGCTCTCCAAGCTGCCGGGCTGGAACGTGGTGGTTGACAACAAACCCGGCGCGGGCGGCAATATCGGCTCGGACATCGTTGCGAAGGCCGCGCCCGATGGCTACACGCTGCTGATGGGCACGGTTGGTACGCACGGCATCAATCAGTCGCTGTATGGCAAGCTCCCGTTCGATCCGATCAAGGATTTCGTACCGATCACCGAGGTGGCCGCCGTGCCCAACGTGCTGGTGGTCAATCCGGCGTTTGCCGCGCAGAACAAGATCAACAGCGTCAATGACCTGATCGGCTACGCGCGCGCCAATCCGGGCAAGCTGAACATGGCATCGAGCGGCAATGGCACCTCGATCCACCTGGCTGGCGAGCTGTTCAAGACCCAGACCAAAACGTTCATGGTTCATTTCCCGTATCGCGGCAGCGGCCCCGCGCTGACCGACCTGGCCGGCGGCACGATGCAGGTGATGTTCGACAACCTGCCGTCCTCGATGCAGCTGATCAAGACCGGCAAGCTCAAGGCGCTGGCCGTAACCAGTGCCAAACCGTCGCCGGCCCTGCCCGGCGTGCCCACCGTCGCGCAAGCGGCCAACCTGCCCGGTTTCGAAGCCAGCTCCTGGTTCGGCATGCTGGCGCCGGCCGGCACGCCGCATGAGATCGTCCAGCGTATCCAGCAGGAAGTGACCAAGAGCCTGGGCACGCCGGCCGTGCGCGAGCGGCTGCTTGCCCAGGGTGCCGACCCGGTGGGCAATACGTCCGAGCAGTTCGCCGCATTCATTCGCGCCGAGCACACCAAATGGGCCAAGGTGGTCAAGGATTCTGGCGCCAAGGTGGACTAGCCACCCAAGGCCGGGCAGCGCATATACTTGAGGCATCAAATGTTCAAGCTGCCCGAATCACAATGCCCAATCCTTCCACCGCCAGCAGCCCCGCCGACGCCGCACCGGTCGATCTGGAGACCAGTGCCGGCGAATCGGATCACGAGGCGTTGCGGCTCTGGCTACGCCTGCTTACCTGCACCACGCTGATCGAGGGCGATATCCGCTCGCGCCTGCGCCAGGACTTTGCGGTAACGTTGCCGCGCTTCGACCTGATGTCACAGCTCGACCGCCATCCCGAAGGACTCAAGATGGGCGAGCTGTCACGCCGCATGATGGTGACGGGCGGCAATGTCACTGGCATCACCGATCAGCTCCAGCAAGAAGGCCTGGTCACACGTGAAGCGCTGCCCACCGACCGCCGCGCCTACCTGATCCGCCTGACGCCGGCCGGTCGCGAGGCGTTCTCGCATATGGCGCGTGCCCATGAAAGCTGGGTGGAACAATTGTTCTCGGGCCTTGCCGAAACAGATCGACGCGCACTCTTCCGCCTGCTGGGCCGACTCAAGGCCAGCCTGACCACGCCATGACACGTATTGCCATTCGCCTGATGCCAACCCTGCTTGCGGCCCTGCTTGCCGCTTGCAGCAGCACGCCTGCCGGGCCGCAGGTCACCCCGCTCAATGCCACGGTCAAGCTGGGCCGCGTCACGGAAAAAACGTTCCTGTCGCGCGTCGACATTCCGCAGGGCAGCAGCTATGGCGGATATGGCGTAGGGGTCGGAGGAGTGGCTGGCGGTGGTGGCGGTGGCGGGGGTGTCGGCATGGGTTTCTCGGTCGACCTGACCCGGTTGTTCAGCCGGCCGCAGCCCCCTGCGCAGATGGACCTGTACCAGTACAAGGTCCGCACCACCGATGGCACGGTGGCTCAGGTCAACGGCCCCGCCGCTCCGGGGCTGGAAACGGGTACCTGTGTACGGCTGGTGTACCCCGATGGCGCAACCCAGCCACAGATGGCACCGTCGAACGAGTGTTGAGAAACTCGTATCCCCAAATGTTTTCTCCCCTCTCCCGTAAAACGGGAGAGGGGGCGGGGGTGAGGGCAATGAGGTTCAAATTGCGACCTGTCTCAGCTTGAACGGCTGGCCCTCACCCCCAGCCCCTCTCCCGCGCGCGGGAGAGGGGAGCAAGCTACAAACCATCAAGCCGCCTTGCGGCTATCCCGCAATTCCCTTCTCAGGATCTTGCCGACGTTGGTCTTCGGCAGTTCGGTGCGGAACTCGACGTACTTTGGACGCTTGTAGCCGGTCAGGCGCTCCTTGCAGAACGCGATCACGTCGGCTTCCGACAGCGCCGGATCCTTCTTGACCACGAACAGCTT
>DAIOET010000311.1:0-5364 GCA_036746135.1 Cupriavidus sp. | reverse complement strand
GCCCAGGCCTCGGGCGGCGCGTGTTCCAGGCCGGGGCGCACGGTGTCTTCCAGCGAGGCCTTGTACTGCTCCGTGGTCTGCGGGTGGCTGCCGGTAGCCAGAATGCGTGCCGACGGATGCAGCACGCCGCAACGGTGCGCGTCAAAAAGGGACGGCAGCAGCTTGCGCCGCGCCAGGTCACCGGTGCCGCCAAACAGCACCATATCGAAATCGGGCATGCTCACCCTGGGCTCCTTCCGGATATCGGGGACAACTACTAAGTGCCGCCGGGCGGCGCATTGGTTCCAGTGATGTTACGTCACTCATGGCCGCTTGGACAGGCGCGGCGCATTGCCAGGCGGAACAAAGCGTACCCGTTTCTGCGTGCCCGAATGAGCGCCGGATGCGGAACATCCGCGCCTTTCATCACTCCCATCCGCTAATAGCCAATGGCGATGACGCCACCGTGACGGTGGCGCCCTGTTTTTTCGGCTACGCTGAAAAGCGCCCTTTCAGGAGATACCCGATGCCCCGCCATCCCGTACTGGAAAAGGTCACGGCCCGTATCGTGGCCCGCAGCGCCCCCACCCGGCAGGCTTACCTGGACCGCACCCGCGCGATGGCGGGGCAGAAGGTCGAGCGCGCCAATATTTCATGTACCAACCTGGCACACGCCGTGGCTGCCATGCCCGATGACGCCAAGATCCGGCTCAAGGCGCAGGAGCGGCCCAACCTGGCCATCGTCTCGGCCTACAACGACATGCTGTCGGCTCACCAGCCGCTGCAGGTGTATCCGCAATGGCTCAAGGAAGCCGCGCTCGAAGCCGGCGGCACGGCCCAGTTTGCCGGTGGCACGCCCGCGATGTGCGATGGCGTGACGCAGGGACAGGACGGCATGGACCTGTCCCTGTTCTCGCGCGATGTGATTGCAATGGCCACGGCCGTGGCGCTGTCCCACCAGATGTTCGATGGCGTGCTGTGCCTGGGCGTCTGCGACAAGATCGTGCCGGGTCTGGTGATGGGTGCGCTGTCGTTCGGCCACCTGCCCGCCGTGTTCGTGCCCGGCGGCCCGATGACCACGGGCATGAGCAACGACGAGAAGGCCCATATCCGCCAGCTCTATGCCGAGGGCAAGATCGACCGGCACGGCCTGCTGGAGGCCGAGACGAAGTCCTACCACGGGCCGGGCACCTGCACGTTCTACGGCACGGCCAACTCGAACCAGATGCTCATGGAAATCATGGGCCTGCACCTGCCCGGCACGGCCTTCATCAACCCCAACACGCCGCTGCGTGAAGCGCTGACGCGAGAATCCGCGCGTCAGGCGCTGCGGCTGGTGCATGGCGGCGAGCGCTACACGCCCATTGCCGAGGTGCTGGACGAACGCGCGTTCGTGAACGGCATCGTCGGCCTGGTGGCCACGGGCGGCTCCACCAACCATACGCTGCACCTGATTGCGATGGCCCGCGTGGCCGGTATCCAGCTTACGTGGGACGACTTTCACGAACTGTCCGCGACGGTGCCGCTACTGGCGCGCGTCTATCCGAACGGCAAGGCTGACGTGAACCAGTTCCAGGCGGCGGGCGGACTCTCGCTGGTGATTCGCGGTCTGCTGTCGCTGGGGCTGCTGCACGATGAAGTGAACACGATCGTCGGGCGCGGCCTGGCCGACTACACGCGCGAACCCGCATTGCGCGACGGCAAGCTGACGTGGGCGGACGGCCCGGAAGCAACGCTCGACGACACCATCGTGCGCGGCGCCGACAAGCCATTCGCGCCCGATGGCGGCATCAAGCTGCTGGACGGCAAGCTGGGCCGCTGTGTGATCAAGACATCGGCAGTCAAACCCGAGCACCAGGTGGTTGAGGCACCCGCCATCGTGTTCCATCATCAGGACGATGTACTGGCCGCCTTCAAGCGCGGCGAGCTGGAACGCGACTTCGTGGCCGTGTTGCCGTGGCAGGGTCCGGCGGCGTGCGGCATGCCCGAGCTGCACAAGCTCACGCCGACGCTGACATTGCTGCAGGACCGTGGCTTCCATGTGGCGCTGGTCACCGACGGGCGCATGTCCGGCGCATCGGGCAAGGTGCCGGCGGCAATTCACGTGTGTCCCGAAGCATTGGCGGGCGGCGCCATCGGCAAGGTCCGCACTGGTGACGTCGTGCGCGTGGACGCGCCTGCCGGTGTGTTGACGGTGCTCACCAGCGATGCCGACTGGGCCGCGCGCAAGGTCGAGGTTCCCGACCTCACGGCGAATCGGCATGGCGTGGGGCGCGATCTGTTCGGCGGCTTCCGCAAGCATGTGAGCACGGCCGAGACGGGCGCGTGTTCGCTGTTTGCGGATGAGGCGTGAGGCCGGGCTGATTTTTTCTCTCGGTTGTCTCCCCTCTCCCGCAACGCGGGAGAGGGGTTGGGGGAGAGGGCCGCGCGGCTCTGCTTGCCGACGTCTCAGCGATTTGAACCGCTGAACCCTCTCCCCCGGCCCCTCTCCCGCCAGGCGGGAGAGGGGAGAAACCGACACGGTTTCGGCGAAAGCGTACCCGTTTCTGCGTGCCTCAATTTGGCCGTCCCGCCCCCGATGGCCTGCCCGGATAGGTATCACGACGCCCATCGCCCTGGCCTGCCTCAGCCGTTTCCGCCTGGTCCGTCTCCGGCACATGCACCTCCTGCACCGGCACGGCAATGCGGCAGCCGGCGCCCTCGACCGTCGCCTTCAACCTGGCGTACAACGCAAACTGCACGGCCCAGAAGTTGTCGTTCGACGTCCAGTAGCGCGCGTTCAGCGTCACACCACGATCGGTGTAGCGCACCACCATGACTTCGCGCTTCGGTTCGGACAGCAGTCGCTTCTCGCTGTCGAGCATGGCGGCCAGCGCGTCGAGGCCGGCCTGGATCGGGCTGTCGAAGGTCACTGTGACCTCCATGTCCATGCGGCGCGTGGGATTCTCGCTGTAGTTCATGATCGGGCTGCCCCAGATCTTGCCGTTGGGTACGCGCAGGCAGACGCCGTCGAACGTCTGCAGCTCCGTCATGAATAGCCCCGTTTCGCGCACCGTGCCGGCCACGCCTTGCGCATCGATGTACTGGCCAACGCGGAACGGCCGCAACAACACCAGCATGATGCCCGCGGCGATGTTCTGCAGCGTGCCCTGCAGCGCCAGGCCGATTGCCAGCCCCGCGGCGCCGAGCATGGCGATGATGCTGGCGGTCTGTACGCCGAACTGCGACAGCACCAGCACCACGGTCAGCACGCGAATCACCCACTGGACGATGCTGGCCAGCATCGGCCGCAGCGTGTCGTCGACGTGCGTGTGCTGCAGCGTCTGGCGCAGCGCTCTGGCGGCACGGGCGGACAGCCACCATCCAATGATCAGGATGGTCAGCGCGGCCAGGCAGTTCAGCCCCTGGCTGATGGCGAACTGGGTCAGATAGGCCCAGGTGGCTTCCAGCTTGGCGTGATCGATCAGGTTCAGGTCCATGCGTCGGCTCCGGGTGTCAAACCCGCGACACTTGCGAAGGACGTGCCAGCAACCCGCACCGCCGAGGTAAAAGCGTACCCGTTTCTGCGTGAGGTGCGACTGCGCAAGGGCTGGCCGGTGTGCGCCCTTCGCCGCTGCCGATTGTGCCGTCGACGCCATAAGCAGCCCGGCACGTGCAGGATTTACAACTCGTCTGAAAATCCTGCAGCCGTGCGCCACTGGCCCGGCGTCACGCCATAAGCCGCGCGAAACCGGTTGCTGAAATGGCTGGGCGAGGCAAACCCAGCGCGGCTGGCCACCTGCTGTAGCGACAACCGGCCATCGTCCAGCAGGGCTCGCCCGCGCTCCAGCCGCGTGCGCATGACCCAGGCATGCGGCGCCATGCCAAACGAAACACGGAACATCCGCGCGAAGTGGAATTCGGACAGGCTGGCCAACGCGGCCAGCGTACCCAGCGTCGGGTTTTCCGCCGGATGGGCCTGAATCCAGTCGGCCACCCGGCGCCGCGCTTGGGCCGACAGTCCGCCGCGCCAGTCCGCCGACGCCTTGCGCGCGCCGTGCGAGACCAGCAGGTGCGTCACGGCCTCGTGCGCCATCGCATTACCGATCATGCGGCTGTCGGGGTTCTGCCAGTCCAATGCCACCAGCCGGCGCGAGAGCGCAACAAGCTTCGTATCCTCGGCAAAGAGCCGATCCTGCAAATGCAGCGCGCGAGGCTCGGTATCGAGCACGCGCACGCAGTGCCAGGCCAGGTGATCGGGCTGGAAATAGAGATGCAGAAAGCGCTGTGTACCGCCCACGTGCCAGGCGGACTCATGCCCGGCCGGCAGAATGCAAAGACGGTCCGGGCCTCCCTTGCGGTCCGGCACATCGCGGCGGAAGGTGGAATAGCCACCTTCCAGATAGACCGACATCGTGTGATGGCCCGGCCGCGCGTAGGCGGTGTCGTCGTGCCGGTTGCGCCATAGGGCGAGGCCCAGGCCATCGCCGAGCACGCAGGCGCGTTCGAGCGATGCACGCGATTGCGCGAGCGCGGAGAACACGGCGTTGTCGCTGAGCGGCTGGCGGGGGTCTGACATGGTGTGACTCTATCCCAATCCGAGTGGCCGCGCGAAGGAACGACTCGACGCAGAAACGGGTACGCTTTGCCATCGAAAAAGGGCGGTCTGGCCGCCCTTGCTCGTCGTCGCGCCCCGCTGCGTCAGCGCGCGGGGGCCGCGCCTTGCTGCGCTTTTGGTTCGGCGGGATGGTCGTGCAGGCGGTCTCGGTTGGTCAGCATCGGGAACAGTTTCATCCACGCCGCCACGACCAGTATCGTGCCGGCACCGCCCAGCAACACCGCGCCAACGGGGCCCAGCAACGCAGCCGTCACCCCGGATTCGAACTCACCAAGCTGGTTCGACGCGCCGATGAATACCGAGTTGACCGCACCCACGCGGCCGCGCATGTCGTCGGGGGTGTCGAGTTGCACCAGTGTCTGGCGCACCACGACGCTGATCATGTCGGAGGCGCCCAGCACCACCAGCGCGGCCATCGACAACGGCAGCCACGTCGACACACCGAACACCATCGTGGCCACACCAAAGATGGCCACCGCGCCGAACATCACGCGGCCCACGCGGCGGTTCAGCGGATGGCGGGCCAGCCAGAGCGCCGTCACCAGCGCGCCAATGGCCGGCGACGACCGCAGCAGCCCCAGGCCCCACGGGCCGGTGTGCAGGATGTCGCGCGCATAGATGGGCAGCAGGGCCGTGGCGCCGCCCAGCAGCACCGCGAACAGGTCCAGCGACACCGCGCCCAGCAGCACCTGATGGCCGCGGATATAGGCGAACCCGGCGAACAGCGTCTTGATGCTGACGGGGGCCGTCAGGCGCTGCGCGGCCTGGCGCAGCTTGAGCGTGAACAC
>DAIOET010000310.1:0-5369 GCA_036746135.1 Cupriavidus sp. | reverse complement strand
TACCTGCACCTGATGGATCATCTGGCCCGCCACGGCATCAGCGTGCCCGCGCCGATGCCGGCGCGCGACGGCGAGATCCTGCGCGACCTGAAGGGCAAGCCCGCCACCATCGTCACGCGCCTGCCGGGCGCGTCGCAGCTGGCTCCGGCCGCCGACCACTGCGCCGAAGTTGGCGCGATGCTGGCGCGCATGCACCTGGCCGGCCAGGATTATCCGCGTCAGCAGCCAAACCTGCGCAGCCTGGCCTGGTGGCAACAGACCACGCCCGAAATCACGCCGTTCCTGGACGCGGACCAGCGCAAGCTGCTGACCGACGAGATCGCACACCAGACCGCCTTCTTTGGCAGCGCCGACTACGCGGCACTGCAAGGCGGCCCGTGCCATTGCGACCTCTTCCGGGACAACGTCTTGTTCGAAACGATCGATGGCCAGCACCGGCTGGGCGGTTTTTTCGATTTCTACTTTGCCGGTAACGACAAGTGGCTGTTCGACTTGGCCGTGACCGTCAACGACTGGTGCATCGACCTGCCGACCGGCGTGCTGGACCAGAGCCGCGCCCAGGCCATGCTGCGCGCCTATCATGCGGTGAGGCCCCTGACCGGCGTGGAAGCCGCGCACTGGCAGGACATGCTGCGTGCGGGCGCGCTGCGCTTCTGGGTGTCGCGGCTGTGGGATTTCTACCTGCCGCGTGAGGCCGACATGCTCCAGCCGCACGATCCGACCCATTTCGAACGCATCCTGCGCCGCCGCATCGACGATGGAGCGGCGCTCCCCTGGATCTGATTCGCCATGCAACTACTGGAAGTTTCCGCCAAGGAAGGCTACGTCTGGCTACGCCAGGGCATCTGGCTGTTTCGCAAGAACCCTCTTGCATTCCTGATGCTGCTATTTATCTACCTGATTGCCGCGCAGTTGGCGATCTTCGTGCCGCTGTTCGGCATCATCGCGTTACTGGTGTTCACGCCGGGACTGTATGTGGGCGTCATGACCGCATGCCGGGAGGTCATCCAGAACAAGCGCGTGCTGCCAACCATTTTGCTGGCCGGATTCCGCACCAACGGCAAGCTGGCCACGAAGCACCTGCTGATCCTGGGCAGCATCTATGCGGTACTGGTATTCACATTGAGTCTGATTGCGACCGCGGTGGTCGATATCGGCGCCGTGGCACCGATCGTGCTGCGCGGCGAGGAACCCACGGCAGAGGCGGTACGGCAGCTCTATTTCGCGTTGCTGATCGGCGCGGTGCTGTACACGCCGGTGGCGATGATGTTCTGGTTCGCGCCGCTGTTGTCCGCCTGGCACCAGGTGCCGCCAGTCAAAGCGCTGTTCTTCAGCTGGACGGCCTGCTGGCGCAACCGCGGTGCGTTCTTCACGTATGCGGTGCTGTTCGCGGTGCTGCTGGTGGCGGTGCCGCTGGTTCTGGAAACGGTCTTTGCGGCAATCGGGGCGCAGGCCGTGCTGTCGTTCCTGGTCACGCCGTATTCGCTGCTGATGCTGGCGATCCTGTACTGCTCGTTCTATGCCACGTATCGCGGCTGCTTCAATATCGTGCCGCCTGGTGAGGCGGCGGACAGCAGCGTAGCCCAGTCCTGATCGTTCCCGCTCCCCTCTCCCATGCATGGGAGAAGGGAGCCAAAACACCGCTCAATCGATCGGATCGAGCTTCGCCACGGCCAGCGCCAGCCACTTGACGCCGTGGCGCTTGAAGTCGATGTTGGCTCGCGCATCGGCGCCCTCGCCTTCCAGCGCCTTGATCTTTCCCTCGCCAAACTTCGTGTGGAACACGTTCTGTCCCACGCGGAAGCCCGTGGCCGCGGCACGTTTTTCCTCCGCGTAATTCTTCCCCGTATCCATGCCGCCGGTCGCCTTGCTGCCCGTGTACGGCACGTCTTCCGCACGCTTGAACCAGTCCCGGCCCCAGGCGCTGTCGCGCTCCTGGCGGCTGACGCCATAGTTGCCATAGGAAGCCTGGCCCTGCGGCGTGATCCACTTGAGCGCTTCTTCCGGCAACTCCTCGAAAAAGCGCGAGCGCACGTGGTAGCGCATCTGGCCATGCAGCACGCGGCTTTGCGCGAATGACAGGTACAGCCGCTCGCGCGCACGGGTGATCGCCACGTACATCAGGCGGCGTTCTTCCTCCAGGCCGTCTGCTTCCATTGCGCTGTTCTCGTGCGGAAACAGCCCTTCCTCCAGCCCGGTGATGAATACCGCGTTGAATTCAAGACCCTTGGCCGCGTGCACGGTCATCATCTGCACCGCGTCCTGGCCGGCCTGCGCCTGATTGTCGCCAGCTTCCAGCGATGCATGGGTCAGGAAGGCCACCAGCGGCGTCATCACGACCGGCAGCTGCTCGGGGTCGAGCACCTGCTGGTCCTGATCGCCCAGCGCCAGCGCGGGCGGCACATCGCGCCCGACGGGCAGCATCCGGGCGAGCGCATCGAGTCCGTAGCCATCTTCCACCACGAAGGCCTGGGCGGCGGTCACCAATTCCTGCAAGTTCTCGATACGGTCCTGGCCTTCCTTCTCGGTCTGATAGTGCGTAATCAGCCCGCTCGTATTGGTCACGTATTCGACGGTCTGCGCCAGCGTCATGCGGCTGGTCTCGCCGCGCATCTGCTCGATCAGGCGCAGGAAGGCGGCCAGCGACGTGCCGCCCTTGCCCGGCACGTAGGCCACCGCTTCGGCCAAAGAGCAGTTGTACTGGCGCGCGGCGTCCTGCAGGTTTTCCAGCGTCTTGGCGCCGATGCCTCGCGTCGGGAAGTTCACCACGCGGCCAAAGGCGGCGTCATTGCGCGGATTTTCGATCAGTTGCAGGTACGCCAGCGCGTGCTTGACTTCCGCCCGCTCGAAGAAGCGCAGGCCGCCATAAACGCGGTACGCAATGCCCGACGAGAACAGCGCATGCTCGATCACGCGCGACTGGGCGTTGCTGCGGTACAGGATCGCGATCTCCGAGCGCGTCATGCCCTGCGCGATCTGGTCGCGGATTTCCTCGACGATCCACGACGCTTCCTGCCCGTCCGAGCCGGCCTGGAACACGCGCACCGGCTCGCCATGCCCGGCGTCGGTACGCAGATTCTTGCCCAGCCGGCGCGCGTTATGCGAGATCAGGTGATTGGCGCTATCGAGGATGTGACCATGCGAGCGGTAGTTCTGTTCGAGCTTGATCAGGTGCCGCACGCGGAATTCCTGCTCGAAATCGCGCATGTTGCCGACGTTGGCACCCCGGAACGCGTAGATGCTCTGGTCATCGTCGCCTACCGCGAACACCGCCGCCGCGTTGCCCGCGCCATAGCCGGCCAGCAGCTTGAGCCAGCGGTACTGCAGCACGTTCGTATCCTGGAACTCGTCCACCAGCACGTGGCGGAAGCGGTGCTGGTAGTGCTGGCGGATGGGTTCGTTGTAGCGCAGCAGTTCATAGCAGCGCAGCAGCAGCTCGGCAAAATCGACCACGCCCTCGCGCTGGCACTGCTCGTCGTAGGCGGCGTACAGGTCGACAAAGCGGCGGTTGAAGTCGTCGTTGGCCTCGACATCGGCCGGACGCAACCCCTGCTCCTTGGCGTTGTTGATGAAGTACTGGAGGTTCTTGGCCGGGTACTTCTCGTCGTCGACGTTGAGCTGCTTGAGCAGCCGCTTGAGCGCCGAAAGCTGGTCCTGGGAATCCAGGATCGCAAAGGTCTGGGGCAGCCCGGCGTCGCGGAAGTGCGCGCGGAGCATGCGGTTGCACAGGCCGTGGAAGGTGCCGATCCACATGCCGCGCGTATTGATCGGCAGCATCGACGACAGCCGCGTCTGCATTTCCTTGGCGGCCTTGTTCGTGAACGTCACGGCCAGGATGCCGGCCGGCGAAACCCGCCCGTTCTGGATCAGCCAGGCGATGCGCGTGGTCAGCACGCGGGTCTTGCCGCTGCCCGCGCCGGCCAGGATCAGGGCCGGTTCGTCCGGCAAAGTGACGGCGGCGAGTTGTTCGGCGTTGAGATTGGCAAGCAGGCTGGACATCGGATCGGGGCCGGTAAAGTAGGCGGCAATTATACCGGCGGGCACCGCCCAAACCTGTCGGCACCCCGGCGCCGGAGCGTCCGAGTGCCCGCTCCAGGGGCGGAAATGCGCACCGGCACGCCGGCTCCCCTATAATTTGACGTTTTCCCGGCCGAATATCGTGGCACGCCATGCCGCCTGCCGGGCCCGAGCCCCGACCCGCATTCCAAGCATCCCAAGACATCCGAGCATGACCGCAGAAGACCAGTCCCTCGCCAAGAGCTTCGAACCCGCCGCCATCGAGGCGAAATGGGGCCCAGAATGGGAGCGCCGCGGCATTGCCCAGCCCACGTTCGACCCCGCCCGCCCGGACTTTGCCATCCAGCTGCCGCCGCCCAATGTGACCGGCACGCTGCACATGGGCCATGCGTTCAACCAGACGATCATGGACGGCCTGGCCCGCCACGCGCGCATGCGCGGCGCCAACACGCTGTGGGTGCCGGGTACCGACCACGCTGGTATCGCCACGCAGATCGTGGTGGAGCGCCAGCTGGAGGCGCAAGGCGTATCGCGCCACGACCTTGGCCGCGAAAAGTTCACCGAGAAGGTCTGGGCCTGGAAGGAAGAGTCGGGCTCCACCATCACGCGCCAGGTGCGCCGCATGGGTGCGTCGATCGACTGGACGCGCGAATACTTCACGATGTCGCCGGAGATGTCGCAGGCCGTGACCGAGGTCTTCGTGCGCCTGTACGAACAGGGCCTGATCTACCGTGGCAAGCGCCTGGTCAACTGGGACCCGGTGCTGGGCACGGCCGTGTCCGACCTGGAAGTGGATAGCGTCGAGGAAGACGGCTCGCTGTGGCACATCCACTACCCCCTGGCCGAGCCGGACACCGTGCGCGGCCTGACCCACCTGACGGTAGCCACCACGCGTCCCGAGACGATGCTTGGCGACACCGCCGTGATGGTGCACCCCGAGGACGAGCGCTACGCGCACCTGATCGGCAAGTTCGTGCATCTGCCGCTGACCGATCGCAAGATTCCGGTGATTGCCGACGAATACGTCGACCGTGAATTCGGCACCGGCGTGGTCAAGGTGACCCCGGGCCACGACTTCAACGACTATGCCGTCGGCCAGCGCCACAACCTGCCGCAGCTGTCGATCCTGACGCTGGACGCGAAGATCGTTGCCGAGGCCCCGGCTGCCTATGCCGGCATGGACCGTTTCGACGCCCGCAAGAAAATGGTTGCGGACCTGGAAGCCCAGGGTCTGCTGGGCGAGGTCAAGAAGCACAAGCTGATGGTGCCGCGCAGCGAGCGCACCAGCAGCGTGATTGAGCCGATGCTGACTGATCAGTGGTTCGTCGCGATGAGCAAGCCGGCGCCGGAAG
>DAIOET010000309.1:0-5372 GCA_036746135.1 Cupriavidus sp. | reverse complement strand
TCCTGGATGCTGTATTCCTCTTCCTTGCGAGCTTCGAAGCGCGTGGCGTAGTGGCCAAAAATGTCCATACCTCACTCCCGTCAGAGTCCCACGTCCGAGGCGAAGGTAGTTCTACTCCCCTAAGACTCCGCGGCAACTTTGCGTGTCCGCCACCCCGGCTTGGTGGAGTTGCCAAGTTGCGAAGTCTTTACTTCATCATAGTCAAATAACGGCAGACGTGAATCCGGAGTTGACCGCCTTTGGCGTCTGTCAGTTCAGTGATTGCGATGCACGCTCATGACATGCATCTCATCGCCCAAACACTCGCGTCATCACCCTGCAGCGACGGGCCATTGACCATGCTTGTGACACACATTACACCTTTAGCGCGGATGATGCACAGCGTGTTGTGTAACGAGCCAACCAAATCCGGAAACATCTGACAATCGTTGTCCGCCCCACTCCTACATATGATGAAAGGACTGTGCGCGGACACCACTGCGGCCGATATCGTGCAAACGCATGATTTGCACCGGATTTCTCATATCGACCTGAACAATCCGGTTTCATCATTGACGTGCGCCATCGCACGTACCCTCTTGCTCATCCATCCGGTATCGATGACACATGACCCTGCGCTTGTCATGGACGTCACCGAGACAGCATCACGACATGCGACCACACGCCGCATGCCGGGCACCGGTCGCGCATCAGCACTGTCGAGGCGAGAGTGCCAACACGCATGACGGCGCCCCTCGCTGCACTGGCATGCACCGCTTTGCGTCTGCATTTGCCCGTGCCGCACAGTCCAGGTGCGCGCCGTCGTTCCGGAATTACCTGATCGACATCACTACAGGGGAATGAGCAGATTGCGTGCCACGCGCGCGGATTGCTGCACTGCAACGCGCGGCGGCACGCCTGTGGAGGGATATGGCGGGGCTTAGATCGGGTCCCAGTTGATCACGTCAGGCGACCGCTCCAGCTTGAAGAAGCTGCCCTGCATGGCCGGCATGGCGATCTCGGCCACTGTCTCCGGCGTCCAGCCTTCGCTCGTATGCACCGAGCGCACCGGACGCGGCTGGCTCATCAGCATGATCTCGTTCGCCCGGACGGCGAAGATCTGGCCGTTGACCTGGCTGGCCGCATCGCTGGCCAGGAACACCGCCACGGGGGCGATCTTGCCGGCTTCCATTTTCTGCAGGCGCGTCACGCGAGCCTTCTCCTCCGGCGTTTCAGCCGGGATCGAGCTGGTCATCCGGCTCCAGGCGAATGGTGCGATGCAATTCGAGCGCACGTTGAAGCGTTGCATGTCCAGCGCGATCGATTTCGACAACGCGGCGATGCCCAGCTTGGCCGCCGAGTAGTTGGCCTGGCCCAGGTTGCCGATCAGGCCCGACGTCGAGGTCATATGCACGTAGGCGCCGCTTTCCTGATCCTTGAAATAGTTCGCTGCCGCGCGGCTGACGAAGAACGTGCCGTGCAGGTGCACATCGATCACCGACCGCCACTCCTCTTCATTCATCTTGAAGAACATGCGATCGCGCAGGTTGCCGGCATTGTTGACCACGGCATCGATGCGCCCGAAATTGTCGAGCGCGCACTGGACGATGGCATTGGCACCGGCCCAGGTCGATACGCTGTCCGTATTGGCCACGGCCTCGCCGCCGGCCGCCCGGATTTCTTCCACCACGCGCTGTGCCGGTCCGGCATCGCCCCCTTCACCACTCATCGATACACCGAGGTCGTTGGCCACCACACGCGCACCGGCAGCGGCCATGCCCAGCGCGATCCCGCGGCCAATGCCGCCGCCCGCGCCCGTCACCACCACGACCTTGCCTGCCATCATTCCACTCATCTTCGCCTCCTTAGCTACCAGATTGCCGGGTTCCGGAACGGTCCCCGTTTTAATGCCGAGGCGGATACGATAAATTGACGGCGGAGTTTCTGGAATTCACAAATGACAAAAGTGGGCTTCACGCTCGCTGAACCCATGCACTACGACCTGACCGACCTGCGCCTCTTTCTCAACGTCGGAGAAACCGAAAACCTGACCCGTGCCGCGGAACGCAGCTTCCTGTCGCTGCCCGCCGCCAGTTCGCGCATCAAGCAACTTGAGGAGGCGTTTCAAACGCAGTTACTGATCCGCCAGGTCAAGGGCGTGCGGCTGACGCCGGCCGGCGACGAACTGCTGCGTCATGCGCGCGAGGTGTTCCGCCAGTTGGAATGCCTGCACGCCGATCTGCGCCCCTATGCCAAGGGCGTCAAGGGCCGCGTGCGGCTGCTGGCCAATACCACGGCCACGAACTCGTTCCTGGCCAACGGGTTGTCGCGCTTTCTGTCGGAGAACCCCGATGTCGACGTCGAGCTGGAGGAGCACCTGTCGGCCGATATCGTGTCGGCCGTCGGCAACGGTGCGGCCGATCTGGGGATCGTCGCCGGTGAAGTGGCCACCGCCGACCTGGATACGATGCAGCTCTGCTGCGATGAGCTGATCGTCATCGCCCCAGTCAATCATCCCCTTCCGGCTTTCAAGGCGCTCCACTTCGCGGATCTGCTCGACACCTGCCGATTCGTCGGCCTGAATCAGTCGTCGGCGATCCAGTCGTTCCTGGACCGCATTGCCAGCGGCATGGGCAAGCGCATCAGCCTGCGCATCCAGGTGGGTAGCTTCGACGCGGTATGCCGCATGGTGGAAGCCGGCGCGGGCATCGCCATCGTGCCGAACAGTTGCGCGCGGCGCTATGCGAGCCGCAAGGTGCTGCGCTTCATCAAGCTCGAAGACGAATGGGCGCGGCGCGAACTGCGGCTGGTACGCCGGCCCGGACGCGAACTGCCGCAGTTCGCGGAAACGCTGATCCAGTATCTGGCCGAAGCGGCACGAGAACCGGTGTGAGTCCGGTGATCTCCCTCGCCCAGGCATGGGAGAAGGAGATCACCCTTGGGTGCATCGAGCGATCAGTCCGCCTGTACGCCGGCTGCCTTGATGATCGGCGACCACTTGTCGATCTCCGAAGCCAGCCAGGTATGCAGGCCCTCCGGCGTCTGCTTGTCGGCCGGCACGATCACCGCGCCAAGGTCCTTCATGCGCGCCATCACGGCCGGGTCCTTGAGCGCGGCGCGCAATGCGCCGTTGAGTTTGTCGATGACGGCCGGCGGCGTGGCTTTCGGCGCGTAGATGCCGTGCCAGACCTTGACCTCGAAGCCCTTCAGCCCACCCTCGCGCAGGGTTGGCGTATCGGGCAGCGCCGGAATCCGCTCGGCGGTGGTCACGCCATACAGCTTGACCTTGCCGGACTTGATATGCGGCAGCGTTTGCGTGGTCTGGTCGCAGAGGATATCCACCTGACCGCCCAGCAGCGCAGTCAGCGCGGGCGCGGTGCCCTGATAGGGAATCGTCTGCAGATCCACGCCAATGGCCTTCTGGAACAGCATCCCGCATAGCTGGGACACTGCGCCCAAACCGGCATTCGCCAGATTCACCTTGCTCTGGTTCTGCTTGATATAGCTGACCAGTTCCGGCAGCGTGTTGGCCGGCAGGTCATGACGACCGAGCAGCGTCATCGGCACGTCGGCCACCTGACCCACGAACGAGAAGTCGGTCAGCGGCTTGTACGGCAGCTTCGAGTACAGCGCAGGCGCGGTGGCCATGCCGTTGTGGTGGATCAGGATCGTGTAGCCATCGGGCGCGGACTTGGCCACGAAGGCGGCGGACACGGTGCCGCCGGCACCCAGCCGGTTTTCCACTACCACGCTCTGGCCCAGCGACTTCGACATCGCCGCCGCCACCGAGCGCGCTACCACGTCGGTGGGGCCGCCTGCCGCAAACGGCACCACCATCGTGATGGGCCGCGAAGGGTACGGGTCGGCCGCGCGCGCGATGCCGGGCGTGACCACCGCCGTAGCCACGGCCAGTGCGGCCCACGCCAGGTTTGCCGAAAATTGCCGGAATACAGTCATGCAATGTCTCCTGTCTGCGCGTGTATCACGCGTCTGTTCAAACTTGGAATCCGTCAGGGCGTCAGCGTGAAAGCAATCGCATCGGTCCACAATTCCGATTTGCCGAAGGGTGGACAAAGCCCCGGAAAAGCCACGGGATAACCCTGAGCGTCCGGCGCAAACCCTAAGCCGGACAGAAGCCGCGCTTCAGCAAATGCGAATGTTGCTGCGGCGACGGCTCGGGAATAATGGCCTCACCCCCGACATTGACCGGACATTGCCATGCATGCTGCACAGGACCAAGACCAGATTTACCCCGAGATCCGCGAGGCCGTACGCGATCTCTGCCAGCAGTTCAACTCCGCCTACTGGCAGCGCATCGAAGAACAGAACGGATTCCCCGAAGAATTCGTGCAGGCGCTGACGCAGGCCGGCTGGCTGTCCGCGCTGATCCCCGAGGCATATGGCGGCTCCGGCCTGCCGCTGACCGCGGCATCGGTGATCATGGAAGAAATCAATCGCAACGGCGGCAACTCCGGCGCGTGCCACGGCCAGATGTATGTGATGGGCTGCCTGCTGCGCCACGGCTCGGAGGCGCAGAAGCAGCGCTGGCTGCCCGGTATCGCATCCGGTGAACTGCGCATGCAGTCGATGGCCGTGACCGAACCGACCACCGGCACCGACACCACCAAGCTCAAGACCACCGCCGTCCGTCGTGGCGACAAGTACGTGATCAACGGCCAGAAGGTCTGGATCTCGCGCGTGCAGCACTCGGACCTGATGCTGCTGCTGGCGCGTACCACCCCGCTCGACCAGGTGAAGAAGAAGTCCGAAGGCCTGTCGGTGTTCGTGGTGGACCTGCGCGAAGCCATCGGCAACGGCCTGACGGTGCAGCCGATCCGCAACATGGTCAATCACGAGACCAACGAACTGTTCTTCGACAACCTGGAGATTCCCGCCGAGAACCTGATCGGCGAGGAAGGCCGCGGCCTCAAGTACATCCTGGATGGACTGAACGCCGAGCGCATCCTGATCGCGGCCGAGTGCATCGGCGACGGCTACTGGTTCGTGGAGCGCGCCAGCGGCTATGCGCGCGAGCGGATCGTGTTCGACCGGCCGATCGGCCAGAACCAGGGCGTGCAGTTCCCGATCGCGCGGTCCTTCGTCAACGTGGAAGCGGCCAGCCTGATGCGCTACAAGGCCGCGCAACTGTTCGACGCCGGCAAGCCCTGCGGCAAGGAAGCCAACATGGCAAAGCTGCTGGCGGCGGATGCATCGTGGGAAGCGGCCAACGTCTGCCTGCAGACGCATGGCGGTTTCGGTTTTGCCGCCGAATACGACATCGAGCGCAAGTTCCGCGAAACACGCCTGTACCAGGTGGCGCCGATCTCCACGAACCTGATCCTGTCCTACGTGGCCGAGCACGTGCTCGAACTGCCGCGTTCGTTCTGACCGCC
>DAIOET010000308.1:0-5394 GCA_036746135.1 Cupriavidus sp. | reverse complement strand
GCTGGTGGAAACCACGCCGACGATACCGCACATGCCGAACTCCCAGGAAAGGCAATTAATTCAGGGGCGCGATCCCGTCATGGGCGTGACGGGATCTGCGTTGATACTGCGCCGCGGGCACGCGTGATTCAAGTGCCCACGTCTTCAATCATGTCTTTACATACTTCGCCAGGTCGGGCGGCAGCCACTGCCGCAACTCGCCCATCGCCTGCACCACATACGGACGCGACACCGCGTCACGCCAGAACTGTTCCTCGGGCAGCTTCGTGAGCCCCGCCAACACGACAACCAGCATCACGATCAGCACCCCGCGCGCCAGCCCGAATACCAGGCCCAGACCGCGATCCGCAGGCTTGAGGCCGGTGGTTTCGAGCAACTGGCCCAATACCGCCCCGGCCAGTGCCGACACGATCCACGTGCCGAAAAACACGGTCAGGAAACCCAGTGCGCTGCGGGTCAGTTCGCCGCCCGGCAGCGATCCGGGCATCCACTGCGCGGCCATGCCGCCAAAGTGATAGGCCAGCACAAACGCCACGACCCATCCCACCAGTGCCAGTACCTCGCGCACCAGGCCCCGCAGCACGCCAATCATTGCCGACGCCACCAGGATGAAGGCAACGCCGTAGTCAAAAAAAGTAAAAGCCATGCGTGCGACGTGGGTCCCTGTCAGATGGGGGCGATCTGCCGCCCTGCAATTGCCGCGTAAATGGCGTGATTACTGCTCGACCACCTTCGAGGTCAGGCCGATAGCCCGTACCTTCTTGTCGGCCGCATCGGCCGCATCGCGACTGGCAAACGGCCCGGCACGCAGCAGAAGCCGGTCGCCATCGGCCAGCGTCTTCTTTTCCACATAGGCCGGTACCTTGCTCTCCTTGAGCTTGGACAACCAGTTCTTGGCGCGCTCTTCCGAAGAGAACGCGCCGATCAGGATCAGGTATTTGGTGTTCGCAGCGGCTGGCTTGGCGTCTGCCACCTTGGCTTCGGGCCTGGCATCGGCTTTTGCGTCGGCTTTTGCGTCGGCCTTGGGCTTGTCCGCCGCCGGCGCGTTGACGATTTCCTCGCCAGCATCGAGTGCCGCGTCATTGCGGCTGGCATTGGCCGAAGGCGGCAGCGGCTCGGCCTTGCGGGGTTCGACCTTGGGCTTCTGCGCGCCCTGCCCGTTGGCCACGCTCACGGCCACGTCATCCGAGACCGGGCGCGGTTTGTGTTCGAAGACGATCGGCAGCACGATGACTGCCGCAGCCAGCATCACCACGGCGCCAATCAGGCGGCGCCGCGCGCGTTGCTTCTGGGGAAAATCTGGATCGAGGGTATCGTCGGCATATTCCTCGGCCGACCGGCGCGACGCGCCAATGCCGGCGCTCGACTCTGCGCGCGTGCGGCGACCGCGTTCGGGTGCCGGATCAGTGCCCTTGCGGGACGAGAACAGCGAAAGCAGGCCCATAAATGCCCAAAGAGTGGTGTTCGGTGTGATGTCGTTCCAGCCCGGGAGTTCAGCCAGAAATGCAGCCTGGCATTCAGTTGGCCTGCGTGGCGCGATATGCCATCACGCCCGCCACGGTATAGAACGATCCGAAGACCAGGATTCTATCATTCTCGGTTGCACGCTCGACAGCATCGCGATACGCCAGTTCCGGACTTGAAAAGCACGCCGCAGTGTTGTCCGGCCCTTCGTGAAAACCCGTTGCATCGAGTGCCTCGCGCAGCTGGCCAGCCGTGGCGGCGCGCTCCGTTGGCAAGTCGCACAGGCACCAGTGGTCGACCTTGTCGGCCACATGCTGCAGCACGCCGGCGATGTCCTTGTCCGCCATCGCGCCGAATACCGCGTAGGTGTAGCGGAAAAACCCCATATTTTCGAGGTTCTGACCCAGTGTGGCCGACGCATGCGGGTTGTGCGCCACATCGAGGATCACGGCCGGACGCCCCGGAATCACCTGGAAGCGGCCCGGCAGCTCCACAAAGGCCAGCCCGTTGCGCACTTCCTGCGCGCTGACGGGCAGGCGCGGCCGCATGGCCTGCAGCGCGGCCAGCGCCGCCGATGCGTTCAGCAGCTGGTTGGCGCCGCGCAGCGCCGGATAGCCCAGGCCATTGAGCTTGCGGTCGCGGCCGGACCAGTCCCATTGCTGGCGTTCCTGCCCCGGCGCGGCCTGGTGGCGGAAATCGCGGCCCACCAGCCAGAGATCCGCGCCGATGGCTTCGGCATGGTCGATGACCGATTGCGGCGGCAGTGGGTCGCCGCAAATGGCCGGGACGTTCGGACGGAAGATACCGGCCTTTTCGTAGCCGATCTTCTCGCGCGTATCGCCCAGGTACTGGGTATGGTCGATGTCGACGCTGGTGATGACCGCGCAATCCGTGTCGATCACATTGACCGCGTCGAGCCGGCCGCCCAGGCCCACTTCCAGAATGATCGCGTCGAGCCCCGCCGACGCGAACATGTGAATGATGGCCAGCGTCGTGAATTCGAAGTACGTCAGGCTGACCGGATCGGCAAAGCTGGTGCGGGCGCGCTCCACGGCTTCGAAGTGCGGCAGCAGCTGCGCATCGGTGGCCTGCTCGCCATTCAGCCGGGCGCGCTCGTTGAACGTGATCAGGTGCGGCGAGGTATGCAGGCCAACCTTGTAGCCGGCCTCGAGCAGGATGCGCTCCAGGATCGCGCAGGTCGATCCCTTGCCGTTGGTGCCGCCGACGGTGAATACCACCGCGTCGATGCGCAGCCCCAGCGCTTCCTTGACGCGCGTGATGCGTGTCAAACCCATGTCGATGCCCACGGGATGGGCGGTTTCCAGGTGTTGGAGCCAGTCGGGGAGATTATGGAAGATGGGCATGCTGGTTGACGACACTTCAAAAGCAAAAATGGCGCGGGTGTTTGCGCACCCGCGCCATTGTCCTGCAAATCACGCTACCGCGTCAGGCCACCGCATCGGCCGGCTGCTTCTGCAGCAGCGCCAGCAGCTGGGCCAGTTCCGCGCGCAGGCGGCGACGGTCGACGATCATGTCGATGGCGCCCTTCTGCAGCAGGAACTCGGCGCGCTGGAAGCCTTCCGGCAGCTTCTCGCGCACGGTCTGCTCGATCACGCGCGGGCCGGCAAAGCCGATCAGCGCCTTCGGCTCGGCGATCACCACATCGCCCAGGAACGCGAACGATGCGGACACGCCGCCCATCGTCGGGTCGGTCAGCACGCTGATGAACGGCAGCTTGGCATTCGACAGCTGGTTCAGCATGGCCGTGGTCTTGGCCATCTGCATCAGCGACAGCAGGCTTTCCTGCATGCGCGCGCCACCGGTGGCGGTCACGCAGATAAACGGCACCTTCTGCTCCAGCGCGGCTTGCGCGCCGCGGGCGAAGCGCTCGCCCACCACGGAGCCCATCGAACCGCCCATGAACTCGAACTCGAAGCAGGCCACGACCACCGGAATGGTATGGATCGCGCCACCCATGACCACCATCGCATCGGTTTCGCCGGTATCTTCCATAGCGACCTTGATGCGGTCCGGGTACTTCTTCGTGTCCTTGAACTTCAGTGCGTCCACCGGCACGATTTCCTGGCCGATCTCGAAGCGGCCTTCGGCGTCCAGCATCTTGTCCAGACGCTCGCGCGAGCGAATGCGCATGTGGTGGTCGCACTTCGGGCAGACGTGCAGATTGGCTTCCACGTCGGTGCGGTACAGGGTGGACTCGCACGACGGGCATTTGACCCACAGCCCTTCCGGAATGCCCTTGCGGGTGGAGGGGTCGGTCTGTTGAATCTTCGGAGGCAGGAGTTTATCCAACCAGCTCATGAAAGCTCCTTTCGGATAGCTGCCGCTCGCGCATCTACACCCACTTCCGAGAGGGCGGATACAGGAACGGCAGGGAATCAGGCCGCGAATTTACCACGCCGGGCAGCGACTCGCCTAAGCAAAACGCGCCAATTGATACTTATGAATCACAATTGGCGCTGATTTTTTCAGCAAGCGTCACACGGCCGAAGTCACTCAGGCGTCCAGCGCCTGGCGAATTTCGGCAATGAACGCCCGCAAGGCCTCGACGGCGCGCTCGCGCGGCGCATCTTCCAGCAATTGCACCAGCCGGCTGCCGATCACCACGGCGTCCGCCACGCTGCCAATGGCGCGTGCGGTCTGCGCGTCACGGATGCCGAAACCGACGCCCACGGGCAGGTTGGCGTGCTGCTTGATCAGCGGCAGGCGGGCCGCCACGCTGTCCAGGTCGAGCGTGGCCGAGCCGGTCACGCCCTTGAGCGACACGTAATAAAGATAGCCGCTCGCAACCTTCGCCACGGCAGCAATGCGGGCATCGGTGGAGGTAGGCGCCAGCAGGAAGATCGGATCCATCTGGTTGGCGCGCATCAGTGCGGCAAACGACTCGCACTCCTCGGGCGGGTAATCGACCACCAGCACGCCATCCACGCCGGCCTCGGCCGCGGCCTTGGCAAACTTTTCCTCGCCCATGCGCTCGATCGGGTTCGCATAGCCCATCAGCACCACGGGCGTGTTGGCGTCGGTCTTGCGGAACTCCGCCACCCAGCCCAGCACCTGCGCAAGCGTCACGCCTTGTGCCAGTGCACGCTCCGAGGCGCGCTGGATGACCGGGCCATCGGCCATCGGGTCCGAGAACGGCACCCCCAGTTCGATGACATCGGCACCGCCCTCCACCAGCGCGTGCATCAGCGGCACGGTCAGGGCGGGCGCGGGATCGCCGGCGGTGATGAACGGAATCAGGCCCTTCTTGTTCTGCGCGGCAAGCGCCGCGAAAGTCTTCTGGATACGGGACATGTCGTTGGCCTTGCTGCTATCAGATCAGGCGCTGCACAGCCGATGCGTCGTCATTGGCATCGTCGTTGGCAGCGGCCTGGGTCGTTTCGGGAGTATCGGGCTGGATCTGCGCGTACACCGGTTGCGCGGCGGTCACGCGGTCACGCACCAGCGCGGCGTACTGCGGATTCATCTCAAAGCCGACAAAGCGCCGGCCGTGGCGCACGCATGCCACCGCCGTGGTGCCGCTGCCCGTGAACGGGTCCAGCACGATGCCGCCCGGCGGGCAGCTCGACAGCACCATGCGCTCGACGATTTCCAGCGGCTTCTGCGTCGGATGATCGGCGCGCTCGGGGTCTTGCCGGTGGATACGCGGCACGCTCCACAAGTCCTTGGGGTTGTAACCCACCTCGAGCCACTTCTTGCCCTCGAATCGCGGCCGGCTACGCGCCTTCTTGGTCTCGGCGTCATACGGGATACGCACCGGGTCCAGGTCGAAGTAGTAGTCGCGCTGGCGAGCAAAGAAACCGATGTTGTCATGCACCGACGAGAACTTGCGCGTGGTGCCGCCCATGCTCGGCACACGGCGATCCCAGATGATCTCGTTGATCATCGTCAGCCGCTTCTTGAGCATGACAA
>DAIOET010000307.1:0-5394 GCA_036746135.1 Cupriavidus sp. | reverse complement strand
TTGAAGCGCTTGCTTTTTTCAAGGTTTTCGTCACACTTGCCAAATAGCTTGAGCGGGAAACATGTTCATCACAACTGATAGGACAGGGATGGTGGCCAAGTCGGAGGCACAGGCGACTGGCGCCTTGCCGCCGGCGGACCTGGATCCGCTGACCGGCGTGGTCGTCCGCCAGGCATTCTTGAAGCGGGTGGAAACGCGTCTGCTAGGCGAGACGACGCCCCGCTTCGCCCTGTTATTGGTCGGCATCGACGATTTCCGTGCATTCAATGACATGCACGGCCACATGGAAGGCGACACGATCCTGCAACAGGTGGCCCGTCGCCTGCGCGATGCATCGCCGCGCGATGCCGTGGTCGGCCGGGTGGGCGGGGACGAGTTCGGCGTGCTGCTGACCTCGATTTCCGACCCCACTCTGGTGCGCCACGTGAGCGCCGCCATCCTGTCGATGCTGTCGGCTCCCTACGAATTGAACGGCAACCGCCATCACGTGCTGGCCAGCGTGGGCGCGTGCGTGATGCCTGCCGGCGGCGACAGCACGGCCGACGTGCTGGCGGCCGCCAGCCTGGCGCTGGCCCGGGCCAAGCACGACGGCGGCCGGACCATCCGGTTCTTCAAGCCCCAGATGCGGGCCGACGTGACGACGCGCCTGTCGCTCGTCCAGGCTTTGCGTGAAGCCTATGCCCAGCGCCAGTTCGAGTTGCTGTACCAGCCGCAGGTGGACCTGCGCGACGGCCGCGTGGTGGGTGCCGAGGCGCTGATGCGCTGGCGCCATCCCACGCTGGGTCTGCTGACGCCGGCCGCGTTCATCGATGCACTGGCCGCCAGCAGCGTGGCCGCCGACGTGGGCATGTGGCTGCTGCATACGGCTTGTGCCCAGGCCCGGGCGTGGTCGCTGACCTTTCCCGAGGCTCCGCGCGTGGCCATCAACCTGTTTGCCGCCCAGTTGGCGGAAAGCCGGCTGCTGACCGAGGTGCGCCACGTGCTGCGCGCCCTGGAACTGCCGCCGGACCGGCTTGAGATCGAAATCACCGAAACCATCGCCCTGCAACAGGGCGATGAAGTTTCTGACCAGCTCCAGGCGCTGCGCCGCGATGGCGTGACGCTGACCTGCGACGATTTTGGCACCGGCTATGCGTCGCTGAGTTTCCTGAAGACGTTTCCGGTGGACCGGCTCAAGATCGACCAGTCCTTTATCCGCAATGTCACCCAGGACAATGTGGACGCCGCCATCGTCCGCTCCGTGATCAACGTTGGCCAGAGCCTGAAGATCGGTGTGGTGGCGGAGGGCGTGGAGACCGCCGAGCAGCGCGACTTCCTGCTGGCGAACGGCTGCATCGAGGCACAGGGCTACCTCTACGGCAGGCCGATGCCGGCCGACCGGCTCACCGACTTCCTGCGCAACCAGCCGCGCTGACCGGCGCCAGGACGGCGCGGCGCAGGCATTGCTGCGCCGCGACATCGTTCGCGCAACGCCCGCCAACGGCGCGCTTTCGGCCCATATCTGCAAGACTTGTATCCGGCTTTATCCCGCAAGCCTTGGCAGGCCTGGCGGGAAATATGTGCTTACAAAGTCCGGTGCACAGGTCGGTCTTTCCGCCGTTATCCGATATACGGTGGCAAGCGGGTGCGTGCCGCCAAATTACCGGCGCGGCCCGCTGGACTCAGGTATTGGATCATGCAACCCCGTTATCGCTTCGTACTCGTGCCAACCGCCATCGGGCTGGCTGTGCTGCTTGCACAAGGGCATGCCCGTGCACAGGACTACAACCCCGGCGTGCCGCCCGGCTATATGCAGCAGGCGCCCGACGACGCCAGCGCCAACGTCCTTGGTGACCCATCCGCCGCAATGGCCGACCCACCGTCGCGCATCGCCACGGTGACCGACATGGCGGGCGGACTCAGCTTTGCGCCGGCCGGCTCCGACGAATGGGCGGCCGTGGGACCGAACCGGCCGATGACCACGGGCGACCGGCTCTGGGTTGACCCGGGCGGCCGCGCCGAACTGCACGCCGGCACGACGGCGGTGCGGCTGGGCGGTGGTACAGCCGCCACGATCCTGAACCTCGACGACCGCGCTACCCAGGTAAAGCTCACGCAGGGCACGCTGCAGCTGCGCGTGCGGGCGCTGCCCGCCGACCAGCAGGTGGAAGTGGACACGCCCAATCTGGCGTTCGTGCCGCGCGAGCCGGGCGATTACCGGATCGACGTTTCGCCTGATGGCACCACCACGCTCGTGACGATGCGTCATGGCAGTGCCGTGCTGTATGGCGATACGCGCTCGATCGAGCTGAGCCGCGGTCAGCGTATGCGTTTTGCCGGTACCGACCTGGCTGATGCCGGACCGGGCAATTACCCGCCGCCGGACAGCTTCGACCAATGGGCCGCCGCCCGCGATGCGCGCGAGGATGCCTCGCCGTCCGCGCGCTATGTGCCGCCCGACATGACCGGCTATACGGCGCTGGACGACTATGGCGACTGGCAGCAGGACCCCGGCTACGGCGCGGTCTGGTTCCCGCGCACCGTGGCGGCGGGCTGGGCACCCTACAGCACGGGCCACTGGGCATGGGTGGCGCCGTGGGGCTGGACCTGGATCGACGACGCCCCTTGGGGGTTTGCGCCTTCGCACTATGGACGCTGGGCATACTTTGGCAGCCGCTGGGGCTGGGTGCCGGGTCCGGTGGCAGTGCGGCCGTGCTATGCGCCGGCCGTGGTCGGCTTCATCGGCGGCGCCAGCATCCGCATCGGCAGCGGGCCGGGCGTGGCCTGGTATCCGCTGGGGCCGCGCGACGTCTATCGCCCCGTGTACCGGGCCAGCCCCCGGTATGTCACACGCATCAACAACATCACGGTCAACAACACGTGGATGCGCGGCGGCGACCGGGATCGCTGGATGAACCACAACGTGCCGGGGGCGATCACGGGTATGCCTTCACGCAATTTCGTGGAGGGGCGTCCCGTGCTGCGTGGCAGCCATCGTGACGAATGGCGCCAACTGCCAGTGGGCGAAGGTCGTGGCGGACCGATCATGGCGCCGGTCAAGGCCAGCCTGATTGGTGGCGGCGCACGGCCGCAAGGGCTGCCGCCGATGGCGCGGCAGGGCTTCGAGCGCCAGGCCATCGCGGCCCATCAGCCGGGGCGCATCGGCAGCGACGATCTGGCGCGCCGCTTTGCACGCGAAGGCGGAACGGCCGGCGCGGGGGCGCCGTGGCGCGGACCAGCACCCGGTGCGGACAATCGCCGTCCGGGCCAGCCGGGCAGGGAAGACGGGCGGCGTGGGTCGCAGGCCCAAGCCATGCCGTGGCAGCCCGATGTGCGCATGAGCCAGGCAGCGCAGTCGGCACGCGGACCGGGGAATCGGCCCGACCAGCCGCGAGCCGGAATATCGGACGCCCAGCGCCAGCAGTTCGAGCAGCAACGCCAGTTGCAGGACCAGCAACGGCAGGGCGCCGACTTCCAGCGGCAGCAGCAACAGGCATTGCAGCGCCAGCGCGACGATCAGCAACGCCAGTTGCAGGATCAGCAGCGGCAGGGGGCGGACTTCCAGCGCCAGCAACAGCAGGCGTTGCAACGTCAGCGCGATGATCAGCAACGTCAGTTGCAGGATCAGCAACGGCAGTCGCAGGACATGCAACGCCGCCAGCAGTTCGACCAGCAGCGTATGACGCAGGACCAGCAGCGCCAGCTCGACGAACAACGCCGCGACGCGATGAACCGCCAGCAGTTCGATCAGCAACGCCAGCAACAGGAGCGTCAGCAGCAGGACATCCAGCGCCAGGCGCAGCAGCGGCAGCAGCAGTTCGACCAGCAGCGCCAGCAACAGGAGCGCCAGCAGCAGGATGTTCAGCGCCAGGCGCAGCAGCGGCAGCAGCAGTTCGACCAGCAACGCCAGCAACAGGAGCGCCAGCAGCAGGATATCCAGCGCCAGGCGCAGGAACGGCAGCAGCAGTTCGACCAGCAGCGCCAGGCGCAGGAACGGCAGCAGGCGGATATGCAGCGGCAAGCCCAGATGCGCGACCAGCAGCAGCGACAGCTCCAGGATCAGCAACGGCAGCAGATGGAGCAGCAGCGCCAGCAGGCGGCACAACGCCAGCAACTGGAGCAGGCGCGCCAGTTCCAGGAACAACAACGGCAGCAGTTCGAGCAGCAGCGGCAGCAGGCCATGCAGCGCCAGCAGATGGAGCAACAGCGCCAGGCGCAGGAACAGCAGCGACATATGCAGGAGCAGCAGCAACAGCAGCAGCGGCAGGCTCAGGAGCAGCAACGCCAGTTCCAGGAACAGCAGCGCCAGCAACAGGATCGCCAGCGGCAACAGCAACAGCAGCAGCAACAACAGCAACAGCGGGTCCAGCAGGAGCGGCACGCGCAACAGGCGCGTAACGAGGACCGCCGCTAGCCTCATCGCGGGTGGTTGGCCTGCTGTGGCAGCGTCCAAAGACAAAGGGCGTCCGGTCAAACCGGACGCCCTTCGTTTCTCTCCACTTACGTTTTTTCTAACTGCCACTTCGATGCTGGCTGCCCGCCAGCGGGGTAACGCCCCTCCGCCTCTCTCCCTCTCTCTCTTCCTGGCCGGCTATCCAGCCGTCCGTCTGGTCTTTACTTCGCAAGCTCCGACAGGCGCACCGGCTCGATCTTGCCCTTCTGCACCCAGCCCACCACGGTATCGGCCAGCGAGCCGCCCTTGGCGTCGATGCCGTCGACTTCATTCGGGTTCACGTCCTTGGGCAGCGCCTTCACTGCGTCGGGCATCTTGGCGCGAATCGCGGCGGCGTCCGTGGTGGTGCCGGCCAGCTTCATCGCATTGGCCAGTGCCCACGTCATCGTGTAGTTCAGCGACATTTCCGTGGTGGCGTCGCGGCCATCATGCAGCTTCTTGTAGCGCGCGTTGTACGCCTGCGCGGCGGGGCGCGCGTCGTTGACCAGCGGCATCACGCCGATCGATCCTTCCAGCATGGCCAGGCCGTTGGTGACCTTGGACATTTCGTCCATCTTGGCCTGATCCATGATGATGAAGCCACCCTTGAAGCCGAGTTCGCGGGCCTGCTTGACGACCAGCGCGGTCGGTTCGGACGGGCCGCCCACGAACATCACGTCGGGTTTGTCGGCGATGGCGCGCGACACGCCGGTATAGAAGTCCGTTGCCTTGGTGTACGACATCGGGTTGTTGCCCACCACCTTGCCGCCAGCGCCTTCCCAGGCCGGCACGAACGCCTGCACCCAGGCCTTGGCATAGTCGTGGTCGGCCGGTACCAGCGCCACGTTCTTGCCATAGCGCTTCATCTGCGCCTTGACGAACGGCTCGATATAGCCGGTGTAGGCGGGCGGGATGCGGATCGTGAGCTTGTTGCCGGCGTCGGTGATGCGCGGCACGCTCGAATAGGCCATGACCAGGAATTT
>DAIOET010000306.1:0-5441 GCA_036746135.1 Cupriavidus sp. | reverse complement strand
CGCCGAAGTTCGGCGACAAGGCTGCCTGGGCACCGCGCCTCAAGGAAGGCATGGACGCCGTGCACAACTTCGCTCTCAAGGGCAAGGGCGTGATGCCACCCAAGGGCGGCTACGCGGGTCCGGATGCGGACGTGATTGCAGCGTCGGACTACATGGCCAACGCGGCGAAGTAATTCCCGCAGACGCTCAGCAAAAAGCCCGCGATGATTCGCGGGCTTTTTTGTTTCTTGCCGAAGTCTTTTCGGATCGTCCGCGGCTTCAGACCACGCGCGAGTAGCGCACCAGCGGAATCACCTTTGCGTCATTCGATGACGGAACCGGCTGCGGCCGGCTGGCATCTTCGCGCAGGTACCGGTCGAACACCATTGCCACGCGCCGTACCAGCAGGCGGCCAAGCGTCGTGATCTCGATCCGCTCCGGCGTACGGTGCACCAGGTGATCCGCCGCCAGCTTGTCCAGGTCGGCAAGTTCGGCAGCAAAAGTCGTGGCGAAGTCGATGCCGTATTCCGCTTCGACGGCAGCGATGTCGAGTGTGCCGTTGCACATCAAGGCGCCGATGATGGCCTTGCGCAGATGATCGTCGGCGGACATCTCGAGTCCGCGCACGATCGGCAGACGGCTGGCGTCGATGGCGCTGTAGTACGCATCCGTGGTGCGGGCGTTCTGCACATAGTGGCCAGCAACCGCGCCAATCGCCGATACCCCGAGACCGATCTGGTCATAACCCGCATGCGTGGCATAGCCCTGGAAATTGCGCTGTAGCCGGCCTTCGCGCTGGGCGATGGCCAGGTCATCGTCGGGCAAGGCAAAGTGGTCCATGCCGATGTAGACGTAGCCAGCGGCGGTCAGCCGTTCGATCGTCGACACCAGGATGTCGAGCTTTTCCGCCGCCGGCGGCAGTGTTGCGGCATCGATACGGCGTTGCGGCTTGAACACATGCGGCAGATGCGCGTAGCTGTAGACCGACAACCGATCCGGGCGAAGCTCCAGCACGCGCTCGATCGTCGCGCCAAAGCGCGCCGTGGTCTGGTGCGGCAGTCCGTAGATCAGATCCACGCTGACCGACTGAAAACCCAGGCGCCGCGCAGCCAGCACGACATTGCGCGTCTCTTCATACGATTGCACGCGATGGACGGCCTGCTGAACCTCCGGGTCGAAATCCTGCACACCGAGGCTGATCCGGTTGAAGCCGAGTTCGGCCAGCAGGTCCATGCGCTCGTCCGTCACGCGGCGCGGATCGATTTCAATCGAGTGCTCGCCTTCGGGCAGCAATACGAAATGCTCGTGCAGCGCCGCCATGACGCGACGCATTTCATCGGGATCGAGGAAGGTTGGCGTGCCGCCACCCCAATGCGACTGCATCACGGCGCGACGCTCGCCAAGCCGTGCCGCCACCATCGCCATCTCACGCGAGAGGTAATCCACATACTGCGCGCTACGGCTGTGGTCCTTGGTGATGATCTTGTTGCAGCCGCAGTAGTAGCAGATGTTCTCGCAGAACGGGATGTGCAGATAAAGCGATAGCGGCGCTGGTGTGTCGGCGCGACAGACCTGCAACGCGCGCAAATAGCCGGCATCGCCCACTTCGTTGTGAAAGCGGTCGGCGGTGGGATACGAGGTATAGCGCGGGCCGTTGCCATCGATACGGCCGGCCAGGCTGCGGAAATCGGCAAGTGCGCGGCGGTCGAACGCGGTGCCGGCGACGTCGGAATTGGGGGCGAACATGCGGGGACTCGATTTGTTGGCGTGGGTGACGACCGATGCTATGCCTCGCGCGGTAGTGAAACTTTGACGCCAATCAAAATCACGGCAACCGTACGCCTGCCAGCCCCGCGAAGGCGGGGGCTGCAAGTCTGGTGAAAGTCACGGAAGCGTCATGAAGGGCCGATAGTCTCGGCCCCGGCTCCACGTCGTCCCGCCCGTTTCCGCTGCCTGCAGCGCTTTCTGCGTTCCACCCGACTACCTCCACTGCCATGCGCCCAGCCTTGCCGCAGTCGATCCCCACTTGTGCGCCCGCGTTCGCGGGCCGCCGTCGCGCCCTGCGGATGCTTGGCGCACTCTCTTCCGCCGCCATGTTGCCCGCGTTTGCACAGCCGGCTGGCCAGGTGCTTCGCCGGCAGCTCGTCGTCGGCCACCTGGTTGACCGGGTTGGCCCGCAGGCCGATCAGGCACGCGACTATCTGGCAGGCGCCAAAGTGATGTTCGATGCCTTCAATGCATCGCCGGCCAGCAATGGTGGCCTGCGCGTCGTGCACGTTGTGCGCGATGCCGATGCATCGAACCCGCGCGCCGCCGCCGCGCAGGCCACGGCGCTGGCTGACAACGAGCGTGCCGAGGTGTTGTTCGGGCCGGGCGACAGCCTGCTGCCCACGCTGGCCAATTCGCCCGAGCTGACCCGGCGCGGCGTGCAGATCGTGGCGCCGCTGTCGGGGCTGGCGTTGGCTGCGGACAACGTGTGGTTCACGCGCGCCGACTACCAGGCCGAACTCGATGCCGCGGTTCACCAGTTGCGCAGCTACGGGCTGGGCGGCATTGCGCTGGCGGTATCGCCGGACTTTGCGGCAGGCACGCTCGGCGTCGGCACGCCCTGGCTGGCGCGGCTTGAAAAGGACATGTCGACGCGCGCCGTGGTGCTGACCGGCAACCTGGAGGAAGGCGCGCGGCGTATCGCATCGTCCCGTCCTGGCGCCGTGATCGTGGCGGGCGATACGCTGGCCTACGGCAGTCTTGGCCGCGCGCTGGCGGCGCAAAACTGGTACGGCTTTCTGGTGGGACTGTCGGCGGTGAGTCCGTCGGCCGCGCGCGAAATTCTCGGCACCAACTATGCGGGCGGCATGGTCGTCACGCAAATTGCGCCGGGGCCGCAGGAATCGACACTGCGTGTGGTGAAGGAACACGTCGCACGCATGAAGCAGTATCTCGACGAGCCACCCTCGCCCGCCACGCTGGCGGGCTACATCGGCGCGGCGTGGCTGGTGCGCTCGGCCGTGGGAATGAAGACATCGGGTACGGCCGAATTACGTCGCGCGCTTCAGGCACGTATCGACGTAGGCGATTTCACGCTGGACTTCACGCGCGGGCTGCGGGGGTCCCAGTACGTGCAACTGGCGGCGATCGGCAAGAGCGGCCTGCCGCAGCGAGCATGACAGCGCGCCGCGCCGCCTATCTCAGGCGCGCGGCAGCGTGATGCTTACGCGCAGGCCACCCTCGAGGCGATTGGACAGCTTCAGCTCGCCGCCGTGGCGCGCCACGATGTCGGCGGCAATCGACAAGCCCATGCCCACGCCGCCGGTGGCGCGGCTGCGCGACGATTCCACGCGATAGAACGGCTCCAGCACGCGCTGCAGCTCCGCGGGCGGAATGCCTGGACCGCTATCGCAGACGTCGATCGACACGCGCTCGGGGCTATCGGTCAGGATGATGTGCGCGGCGCCGCCATAGCGGTGCGCGTTCTCCACAAGGTTCACCACCGCGCGCCGGAGTTCGGTCGGATAGGCCAGCAGCGGCGCGGCATCGCCGGACAGCCGCACGTCCTGCCCGATTTCCTGCGCGTCGTCGACAACGGCCTGCAGCAAGGCCAGCACGTCCACGCGCTGGCGCGGGCCCGTGGCATCGTCGCGCTCGCGCAGGTAGTACAGCGTGGCATCGATCAGGCCGTTCATCTCGGCCAGATCCTGGCGCAGCCGGTAGCGCACGTCGTTGTCCTCGACGCGTTCGATGCGCAGGCTCATGCGTGTCAGCGGCGTGCGCAGGTCATGCGAAACCGCGGCCAGAAAGCGCGACTGCTGCGCGAGCTGCGTGCGGATGCGCTGCTGCATCAGGTTCAGCGCGTGCGTGGCATCGCGGGCTTCCGCCGGACCGGTGTCTTCATCGAGCGGCGGCGCGTGCACGTCCTGCGCCAGGCGGTTGGCTCCGCTGGCCAGTTGCTGCACTGGCCGCGCCAGCAGGCGGGCGCCCACCCAGGACGCGATCAGGATGGCCGCCAGCTGGAACAGCAGCCCCAGATGCGGTGGCCAGATGCCACGGATATGGAATCCCTTTGGCGGCCCCGGCGGCCAATCGCCAGGACGGCGTTCGCGGAACGCTTCGGGACGCAGCGGCGGGCCATCGAAGTCGAACGGTTCATTGCCGCGCATGCCAGGCGGCGGGCCCGGTGGATGGTCGGGCATGAACACGCCTTCGAGCGGGTTGGGCGGCGGGCCGGGCAGCAGCCGGCCGGCGGCTTCGGCTTCGGAGGCGGCCCGGCGCATGCGCTCCATGTAGCGCTCCGATCCCGGGCGTGGAAACACGCTCTCGATCACGGTCACGCCCAGCACGTGCACGGCCAGCATGATGGCGGTCATCACGAAGAACAACCGCATGAACATCGAATTGAACCGGCGGCGCCGGGCCGGTTCGCCGGCGCGCGGGTCCGGACGCACAACCGATGCGCCGTCAGCCGACGGCGGCGTCGCAGCAGCCATGCCGTCAGTGCTCCACGTTGCCGGTGAAGACGTAGCCTTCGCCGCGCACGGTGCGGATCAGCGACGAGTCGCGCGGATCGTCGCGCAGCTTCTGGCGCAGGCGCGACACCAGCAGATCGATACTGCGGTCGAACACATCAAGGTCGCGGCCGCGCGCATTGTTGATCAGCATTTCGCGGTCGAGCACCCGGTTCGGGTTCTCGATAAAGGTCAGCAGCAGGCGGAATTCCGCATTGGACAGCGGCACCACGGTCTCTTCGGCATCGACGAGCTGGCGCAGCGTCGTATTCAGGCGCCAGCATCCGAAACGCATCTCGTGACCGCCAGCGGCGGGCGTCGTCCGGCGCACCTCACCACGGCTGCGGCGCAGCACGGTGTGGATGCGAGCCACCAGCTCGCGCATTTCAAACGGCTTGGTCACGTAGTCGTCCGCGCCCACCTCCAGACCCACCACGCGGTCGGCCAGCTCGGCGCGCGCGGTCAGCATGATCACTGGCAGGTCGCTGCGCTCGCGGATTTCCCGGCACAGCGTCAGGCCGTTCTCGCCCGGCAGCGAGAGATCCAGGATCACAAGGTCGTACTCCTGCGTACCCAGCGCTGCGCGCATTGCCGTGCCACCCTCGGCACCTTCCGCCTCCATACCGAAAGTGGCCAGGTATTCGGCAAGCATGGTGCGGATCTGGGGATCGTCGTCGACGATCAGCAGACGGATGGGCAGGTTTTGCGACAGGTCCATGTGGTGTGGAAATAAGAAAGACGCGGAAATTCCGAGCGGCCAATGTACCAGCCAGGAGATTACAGGCGATGCCGGCTTTGTATCAAAGTTGATACGTGCGGAAAGGGCCACATGCGGCCTGCCCCGTGCCACGAAGGTGGTGGCGCTGGCGCTGTGTGCCGGCCGGAGAAAAATACGCTCCCGGTGCTGCCGCATCCGGGAGCGTTCAACAGGGAAGAAGCCGGGCTCGCATGCGCCCAGCC
>DAIOET010000305.1:0-5444 GCA_036746135.1 Cupriavidus sp. | reverse complement strand
GCGAACGGGAACATGAAGCCGGACAGCAGGATATTGGGCAGGAAGTAGAAGAACGTGAGTTGCACCGCCTGCAACTGATTCGCGGCCAGCGAAGACAGCGTGATGCCCACGGTCAGATTCGCCGCGATGAACAGCAGGGCGGCCAGATACACCGCGATCACGGACCCCAGGAACGGCACGTCGAACACGAAATGCGCGGCGAGCACGATGATCGTGGCCTGGATCAGGCCGATGAAGATGTAGGGGACGATCTTGCCCGAGATCACCTCGATCGGCTGTACCGGTGTGGCCAGCAGGTTTTCCATCGTGCCGCGCTCGCGTTCGCGCGTCATGGCCAGCCCGGTCATCATCACCATCGTCATCGTCAGGATCACGCCCATCAGCCCCGGCACGATGTTGTACTGGGTGATGCCTTCCGGGTTGTATAGCCGGTGTACGTTCACGTCGAACGCCGATTTGCCGCCGGCCAGCGGCGCCAGGGCGCCCTTGAGGTCGATACGCGCGACGGTGTCGGGTAATTGCGCTAACGACCCGATGGCCGGGCCGGTGGCGGAGGGGTCGGTGGCGTCGGCTTCGACCAGAATCTGCGGGCGGTCGCCATGCAGCAGCCGACGCGAGAAATCGGGCGGGATATTGACCACGAACTGCACATCGCCGCGCAACAGCGCTTCACGGCCCGCGTTTTCATCGGGCATCGTGCGCACGACCTTGAAGTAGGTGGTGTTTTCCAGCGCGGCGATGAACGTGCGGGAGAAATCGCTATGCTCGGCAATGATCACCGCCGTGGGCATGTGGCGCGGATCGCTGTTGATCGCAAATCCGAACAGCAGGAGCTGCACGATGGGCAGGCCGACGATCATGCCGAACGTAATGCGGTCGCGGCGCAGTTGCAGGAACTCCTTCAGCACGATGCTCCACCAGCGCTGCACCGAGAAGGACCGGCGCAGCCGCGAGACCTGACGCGCGGCGTTCATGATGCCTCCTTGCCGCCATGCGCCTTCTTCTGCGCGGGCGCCGCGGCCATATTGTCCTGGGCGCCACCCATCATATGGATGAAGACGTCTTCGAGGCTCGTCTCGGTCTGCGTGATGCGATTGTCGGCGCCGGCGTACTGCTTCAGCGTCTGTTCCAGCTGGCCGGCGTCCTTGCCGGTCACATGCAGCGCCGTGCCGAAGGCCACGGTCTGGTCGACGCCGGGCTTGCCCTGCAACTGCGCGGACAGCTCGGCCAGGTTGCCGCCTTCGACGCTCCAGGTGCTCAGGTGCTGGCTGGCTACCACTTCGTCGGACGTTCCCTGGGCCAGCAGCTTGCCGTAGGCGATATACGCAAGCTTGTGGCAGCGCTCGGCCTCGTCCATATAGTGCGTGCTGACCAGTACCGAGATGCCGCGCGCGGCAAGCTGGTGCAGTTGTTCCCAGAAGTCGCGGCGCGCTTTCGGGTCGACGCCGGCAGTCGGTTCATCGAGCAGCAGCAATTGCGGCTCATGCAGCAGGCAGGCGGCCAGCGCGAGCCGCTGCTTCCAGCCGCCGGACAGGGACCCGGCCAACTGCTCGGCACGCGATTCCAGGCCAAGGTCTTCCAGCGCGCGATTCACCACCTCGCGGCGGTTTGCCATGCCGTAGACGCGGGCGACGAAGTCGAGGTTTTCGCGGATCGACAGGTCTTCCCAGTACGAGAAGCGCTGCGTCATGTAGCCCACGTTGCGCTTGATCTCGGCGGCCTGCTTGAGGATGTCATAGCCCAGGCACGTGCCTGAGCCGGAGTCGGGCGTCAGCAATCCGCACATCATGCGGATCGATGTGGTCTTGCCGCTGCCGTTCGGCCCCAGGAAGCCGAAGATTTCGCCACGCGCCACCTGCATGGTCAGGTTGTTGACCACGTGCTTGTCGCCGAAATGCTTGTTCAGGTCGTGCACATCGATGGCGAGTTCGCCATTGCGATGCGCGCCACCGTTGACGGCGGAGGATGGCGTGCTCATGACTGGACCACCTCCACGGGCTGGCCGGGGCGCAGCTTCGGGGCATCGTCGGCGCTGGGGCGTGCCTCGATCAGAAAGACGAGCTTGCGGCGCGTTTCATTGCTGTAGATCACGGGCGGCGTGAATTCGGCTTCGTTCGATACGTAGGTGATCCTGGCGGCGATCGGCGCCGCGCAGCCATCGCAGCGGATCGTGATGGCCTGCCCGTTCTTCAGCGATCCCACCACGGCCTCGGGCACGTAGAAGCGCACCTTGACGTTGCCCGGCGGCAGCATGCGCACGACGGCGCTGCCAGCGGGCACCCATTCGCCCGGCCGGAACGGCACGTCATAGACCAGGCCGGAGACCGTGGCATTGACCGATTTGCGGGACAGCTTCCACTCGGCCTGCGCCAGCGCGGCGCGCGCGGCATCGATCTGCGCGCTTTGTGCCGCGAGCTGGTCTTTGCGGCCGGGCAGGCGCGCCACGTCGATATCGCGCTGCAGTTCGCGCACGCGGGCGGCGTCGGCATCGGCGGTGGCGCGGCTTTCGTCGAGCTGGGCTTTCGAGATGCCGCCGATATCGAACTGGGCTTCGTCGCGCTTGCGCTGCGCGGCGCTGCGTCCGGCCTGAGCCTGCGCCTGCACCAGTTGCGCCTGGTTGACCGCCACTTCCACGGGACGCTTGCCGGTCTGGATATCGGCCAATTGCGCCTCGGCCACGCGAACCTGCTCGGCGGCCTGCTGGCGCGCGGCGCGCTCGTCGTCGGACTCAAGCACGAAGAGCGGCGCACCGGTGCTGACCTGCTGGCCGCGATCGACCGACAGCTTTTCCAGCCGTCCCGCGAACGGTGAGGCCACGGCAACGAACTCGCCTTCGACATAGCCTTGCCAGGTGGTGGCCTTGTCGTTGCTGCACGCTGCGAACATCGTGCAGGTCAGCAGCAGGGTCCAGGTGCGGATCGGGGTGGGAAACATCATGCAGGCTCCGTGATTCGGCGTTCAGGCGGGGTCTTTCGGCGGCAAGGACAGGCCGTGACCAAGCAGGGCGGTGACGTGGCGCACCAGGGTGTCCGTGTCGATGTCGGCGGCGCCGGGCAGGGCGCGCCAGATATGCGTGGTGGCCAACGGCAGCAGCGTCAGGCCGACCAGCGACACCATGATCAGCGCGGGCTCCAGCCCTGGATTGAGCTGCCCCTGCGCATGGGCAGCGGCCAGCGGACCGGCGATCAGTTCCGCGCGTTGCAGGGCGACCCGTTGCAGCAGCCGTTCGCGCAGCAGCCCATCGGTGCCGACGATCTCGCGGATCCACAGCCCCGGGAACCAGGGCGTTGCCGAGGCCGTGCGGATGATCTGGCCCGCCAATGCCTGGATGCGGGCCACCGGCTCGGCCGGAGCAGCCTGGAGTGCGCCGAACACGTGATCGATCAATGGCAGCAGGCGCTCGTCGAATACGGCATCGAGCAGCGTCTCGCGGTCTCGAAAGTAGTAGTGCACCAGCGCTGGCGTGACGCCAGCTTCGGCGGCAATGGCCTTGGTGGAGGTCGCCGCCACGCCGTGGCGCGCGAACAGCGTCACGGCGGCGTCGACCAGTCGGTCTCGCTGGCCGGCATCGGTGGTTTGCGCGGTGGGCCGGCCAGGGCGGCGCGGACGATCGGAAGGTGGCTTGGTGCTCATGGACAGTCAATGCGGGGTATCGGCTCAATATTAATTTGCGAATTAATTAATACAAGGCCGGTTACAACATCGACTCCACGGCACCCGCAAGCGTTGACAAGACAAGCGTGGACGGAATGCTGCGACGCAGCAAAACAGGGTAGACATGTCATGTCGGCTTGGCTATGCTCGCGCCAGTCAAGAAGGGTGCCCCGTGGGTGGCGCATCCGCATCCTTGGGTTTCCTATGCTGCGTTTCCGTTTCCCGGCCGCCTTGTCGCGGCTGCGCCCGCGCTTTGTCCGTCGACTGGCTGCCCTGTTGGTGGCGAGTACGGCACTGCCGTGGGCAGCGCTCGCGCAGGAAGCGAAGGTCGAGCCGGACACTGAAAGCCCGTTCGCCTTTCACGGCCAGACCACCTACATCTGGACCCGCAAGCCGGCCTTCAACGCGGCCTATTCAGGCGAAAACAGCCTGACGCCCGATCGGGCCAAGAGCTATTCGTTCACGGGGACGCTCGATCTCGGCCTGCGCCTTTGGCGCGGCGCGGAATTCCACTTCAACCCCGAAGTGGCGCAGGGCGTGCCGTTTTCCAATTTGCACGGGATGGGCGGCCTGTCCAACGGCGAATTGGCGAAGACCGCCAGCACGACGCCCAAGTTCTATCGCGCGCGCGCCTTTGTTCGCCAGTACTGGGGCATGGGTGGCGGCGACGAAACGCTCGAATCCGATTTCAACCAGTTCGCCCGAACCGTGGACAAGCAGCGCCTGGTGCTGACCGCCGGCAATTTCGGCGTGATCGACGTGTTCGATCAGAACCCGTACGGATCGGACCCGCGCACGCAGTTCATGAACTGGTCGTTCATGACGCACGGTTCGTGGGACTATCCGGCCGATTCGCGCGGCTACAACTGGGGCGCGGCGCTGGAATACATCGGGGACGGCTGGTCGGCACGGGTTGGCCATTTCCTGCAGCCGGTCGAATCGAACGGGCGCGCGCTCGACACCCGGTTGTTCGAGCACTACGGGCAGATGCTGGAACTGGAAAAGCGCTACGCGATTGCTGGACGGCCGGGACAGGCGCGGCTGCTGCTGTGGCGGAACAAGGCGAAGATGGGCGCGTTCAACGATGCCATCGCATTCGGCCAGGCCAATGGCGTGACGCCCGATGTGGCCGACGTGCGCCGCGAGCACAGCAAGTGGGGCGTGGGCCTGGCATTCCTGCAGGAAGTGGCGAACGACACCGGCGTGTTCCTGCGGGCCAACTGGTCCGACGACAAGACCGAAACATACGCCTTCACCGAAATCGGCCGGCAGGTGGCAGGCGGGGGCACGATGAAGGGTGCGCGATGGGGCCGCCCGAACGATGAGGTCGGGCTGGCGGTGGCGGTGAACATGCTGGGATCGGCGCACCGTGGCTACCTGGCCGCTGGCGGCCTTGGGGCGTTCCTTGGCGATGGCGCGCTGCGCTATGGGCCGGAACAGATCGTCGAGATCTACTACAGCTTCGCGGTCTGGAAAACGCTGACGCTAAGCCCGGATTTCCAGTATGTGCGAAACCCGGGCTATAACCGCGATCGCGGTCCGGCCAAGTTCATCGGCATCCGCGCGCACGCGGAGTTCTGAGGCAGCCTTTGCTTACTGACGCGCGTTGCGCCGGTTATCGGGCCACGGCGTATTGAAGTTGGTGCGGAACGGATTGATGTCGAGTCCGCCGCGCCGGGTGTAGCGCGCGTACACGGCCAGCTTCACCGGCTTGCACATGCGCTGCACGTCGACAAAGATCCGCTCCACGCATTGCTCGTGGAACTCGTTGTGATTGCGGAACGAGATCA
>DAIOET010000304.1:0-5449 GCA_036746135.1 Cupriavidus sp. | reverse complement strand
CTGGGCGTGGGTGGCCGGCTGTTCGCGGCCATGAAGCGGTCGATGGGTGCTGGCGAATGGCTGCGCCGTGGCCTCGGTGTCGGCGTGCTGGGTGGCGTGGCGGCGATTGCGATCGGCGCGGATACCGGTTTGCTGGCACGACTGTCCGTGGCCGGCCCGGCCCGGCTGGAGCAGGCGCTGATCAACCGGCTGCACAACGATGCGGCGCCCGCGCCGCAGATCCGTCAGGAAGTTGCCGTTGCCAACGACGCACCGGCCGCCGGCACCGGCATGCTGCTGGCCGCCAACGACACCAGCGTCGGATTCGGCAACCGCCTGCCGGTGGAAGGCCAGCTGCCCGCGTTCGACGGCGCGGCGAAGTGGTTCAACACGCCCAACGGCGCACCCATCACGCGCCAGCAGGTGCAAGGCAAGGTCACGCTGGTCTACTTCTGGACGTACTCGTGCATCAACTGCATCCGCACGCTGCCCTATCTGCGCGCCTGGGCCGACAAGTACAAGGACCAGGGCTTCACGGTCATCGGCGTGCACACGCCCGAGTTTGCATTCGAGAAGAACCCCGACAACGTGCGCCGCGCAATCGGCGAGTTCAAGATCGGATTCCCGGTGGCGCTGGACAGCGACTTCAACATCTGGCGCGCTTTCAACAATAACTACTGGCCCGCTGCCTACTTCGTCGACGCACGCGGCAATATCCGTCACCACCAGTTTGGCGAGGGCGACTACGCCAACTCCGAGCGCGTGATCCAGTCCCTGCTGGCCGAAGCCGGCCGGCCCGCCACGTCGCGCGATGTCGTGATCCCGGACGCCCAGGGCGCGCAGGCGGCTCCCGATCTGCGCAACGTCCGTTCGGGCGAGACCTATGTGGGCTACAGCCAGGCGTCGAACTTCGCATCGCCGGGCGGCATCCGCCCGGACGCATCGCGCGCCTACAGCGTGGGCGGCACCCTGCCCCTGAACCAGTGGGGCCTCAACGGCCAATGGACCGTCGGCGCCGAGCAGGCCATGCTCGACCGCGCGGACGGCAGCATCCGCTACCGCTTCCGTGCACGCGACCTGCATCTGGTGCTCGGGCCGGCAGCCGACGGCCGCGCGGTGCGCTTTGTCGTGACGATCGATGGCAAGGCACCGGGCGCGAGCCACGGCGCCGACACCGACGCCAGCGGCAATGGCGCGATCACCGCCACGCGGCTCTATCAGCTGGTGCGCCAGGCTGGCGACGTGGGCGAGCACACGTTCGAGATTCGCTTCCTCGACCCAGGCGCGCAGGCTTATGCGTTCACGTTCGGCTGATCGCCCGCGAATGCCTGCGCGGCCAGCTGGCGCGCGTGGTCGCGCAAGTCGGCGGGCCAGGCCTCGGACAGCGCGAGGAAGCGTTCCTGATCGCCGCCATAGAGCGCGCGCGACGCTTCCTCGTAGCCCGGCTGGTTGCCGAGCATGGTCGACATGAAGCGGTCGGCCGCCGCCTTGGCGCGGCCAGCGGCCAGGTCCACGCCGGCTCCCTTGCGCGCGGCGTCCACCAGTTTGCGCAACGTCACCGACGCGCCGCCCGGTTGCTCGCCCAGCCATTCCCAATGGCGCGGCAGCAGCGTGACTTCGCGCGCAACCACGCCAAGTTTCGGCCGGCCGGCCTTCCTGGCCTGCCCGTCATCGGCAACGGCCGGGGCCAGCCGCGCGGCGATGTCCGCGTCGCTGCCTCGCAGATCGAAATCCACCTGCCGGCCGCTCAGGTCTTCGAATACAAGAATCGATTGACCGGCGTCCTCACGCAGCGCCGCCGCCACCGCCAATGCAACCTGGACCGGCGTGCCCGCCACCAGACGGCGCTCGCCGGCAAACGCGGTGCAGGTTTCGTTGTGTTCCATGAATGATCTCCATCCCCGGTTGTGATTTGTGATGGGATCGAATATTACCCGGATGATATTTAGCGAGTCAATTACATCCGGGTAATATTTTTTGGAAGGGTTACAGCGTCAGCGCATCCAGATCCTTGCGCAGCGCATCGGTCAGCGCCAGATCGCTCGCGCGAAGGTTTTCGTGCAGATGGGCCACCGACGACGTGCCCGGAATGAGCAGGATGTTCGGCGAGCGGTCCAGCAGCCATGCGAGCGCAAGTTGCATCGGCGTGGCGTTCACCGATGCCGCAAGGCTGGACAGCCTGGTCGACGCAATCGGCGTGAAGCCGCCCAGCGGGAAGAACGGCACATAGGCAATGCCCTGGCCGGCGAGCGTGTCGATCAGCGCATCGTCCTCGCGGTGTACGAGGTTGTAGTGGTTCTGCACGCAGACGATTGGCACGATCTTCAGCGCCTCTTCAACCTGGGCGGGCGTGACATTGCTCAGGCCGATGTGCTTCACCAGGCCCCGCGCCTGAAGATCGGCCAAGGCTTCCACCTGGCTTGCAATAGAGCCTTCCGCCGGGCCGTGCACATTGCCGACGATGCGCAGGTTGACCACTTCCATCCGCGCCAGGCCCAGGTTGCGCAGGTTGTCCTGCACGCCGCGCGTCAGGTCCGCCGGTTCCATCGCTGGCAGCCAGGCGCCTTTTTCGTCGCGCACGGCGCCGACCTTGGTGACGATGAGCAGGTCGTCGGCATAGGGATGCAGCGCCTGCCGGATGATCTGGTTCGTCACGTGCGGGCCATAGAAATCGCTCGTGTCGATGTGATTCACGCCAGCCGCGATGGCCGCCTGCAACACGGCGATGGCGGCGTCGCGGTCCTTCGGCGGACCGAATACGCCGGGGCCGGCCAATTGCATGGCGCCGTAGCCCATGCGGTTCACGCGACGATCGCCGAGCAGCCAGGTATCGGCGCCGCGAGTAGGGGTGGTGGTCATGGCTAAGTCCTTGGTCCTTGGTAACGGATTGACGGAGCCAGTATGGGCAGCGTTGCATTGTTTGATAACCGGGGCTAGATTGAATGCCCTGTTGAAGATTTTGAACAATGCGATGGAATTCAACGACCTGGCTGCCTTTGTCTCGGTCGCGCGCGCGGGCGGATTCCGTGACGCCGCGCGCATCAGCGGCGTTTCGGCATCGAGTCTCAGCATCGCGGTGCGGCGCCTGGAAACCAGGCTGGGCCTGCGGCTGCTGAACCGCACCACGCGCAGCGTGGCGCCCACTGAAGCCGGCCAGCGTCTGATGGAACGGCTCACGCCGTTGTTTGGCGAAATGGAATCGGCGCTCGACGTGTTGAACGCATTCCGCGACAAGCCGGCCGGAACGCTCAAGCTCAATGTGCCGTCGAGTGTGGCGCGCATCGTACTGCCGGCGGTGCTGGCACCGTTCCTGGCTTCGTATCCCGATATCCGCGTGGAAGTGGTGGTCGAAGACGGCTTTGTCGACGTGCTGTCGATTGGCTGCGACGCCGGTATCCGCTACGGCGAACGGCTCGAACAGGACATGGTGGCCATCCCGATCGGCCCGCGCGTCCAGCTCTTTGCCACCGCCGCCACGCCTGGCTACCTCGACCGGCATGGCCGCCCCATGCATCCGCGCGAACTGCTGGACCATGCCTGCCTGCGCGGCCAGTTCGCGGGCGGGGCCATGCCCACCTGGGATTTCGAGCGCGATGGTGAAGTGCTGCGGCTCGATCCACCGCACCGGCTGCTGACGCGCCCCGGCGCGGCCATCGATCTATGTATCCGGATGGCACTGGCCGGCACCGGCGTCATCCATCTGTTCGAAGGCATGCTGCGCGAGCATCTGGACAGCGGCGCGCTCGAACCGGTCCTTGAGCCGTGGTGGCAGGAATTTCAGGGGCCGTTCCTGTACTACCCAGGGCGCCGCCATCTGCCGGCGCCTTTGCGGGCGTTTGTCGATTTCCTCAAGGAAAGCGGGCTTTGACCCGCCGCGCCGCGCATGGCAGCATCGCGGGGCAACTATTTCGGACGACTTCCAACAGGACTTATGAGAGCCTCAACGCGCGGATTCCGGCCACTTCTTATCGCGGCCATCATCACTCCGCTACTGGCCGCATGTGCCAGCGGCACCAGCATGGAATACCTGGAATCCCAGGATGGCAGCGAGCTTCACTCCGACGCCAGCGTGGGCGACCTGGTCCTGTGCCTCAAGCAGAAGCTCGGCGACGACGCCAACGTGATGGCCTATCCCGAGCCGGGCAAGGTCGATGTGCGCGTGGGTTACGGCCATCGTACCGATGCGGGCTATTCGTATCTGATCAACCTGCGCGCGGCCCGGCAGGGCACGGACGTGCAGATCCGCAGCGCCGGAGACTGGCGGCCGATGCTCAGCAAGGGACGCGTCACCGGCTACGTCAAGGATTGCAAGCCCGGCACGGCGGCGCGCTGATACCGGCTGATATCGGCTCAGCCCGTCCAGCCCATCGCGCGCGCCTGCGCCAGCACGGCACGGGCGCGCTCGACGAATGGGCGGTCCACCATCTTGCCGTCGACCAGATAGGCACCCACGCCCTTGCCGTCGGCGTCCGCCGCCGCCGCGACAATGCGCTGCGCGGCGGCGATCTCCGCCTCCGTCGGGCGGAAGACATCGTTGGCCAGCGCGATCTGGCTCGGGTGGATGCAGCTCTTGCCAAGGTAGCCAAGCCGTCGCGCCAGTTCGGCTTCGGCGCGATAACCGTCGGCGTCCTTGACGTCGGCAAATGCGCCGTCATAGGCGAAAACGCCGGCTTCGGCCGTGGCCATCCGCATCTGGTACATCGTCTGCGCAACCGCCAGCATTTCGCGGCGGTGAATGCCGGCCGGCTCGAACAGATCGGCATAGCCGAGTTGCAGCCCCGCTACGCGCTTGTCCGCGGCGGCCAGTTCATAGGCCTTGCGCAGTCCGCGCGGCGATTCGATATTGAGCAGCAGCGTGACCGGCGCGGTCACGCCGTTGGTGGCCTCCGCCTCGGCCACGGCACGGGCGGCGATGTGAACCTGCTCAACCTCCTCGACCTTGGGCACATTGATCATGTGCAGCCCGTTCTGGACCACAGCGGCGATATCGGGCGCAAAGTGCACGGTGTCCGGTGCATTCACCCGCACGATCATGGTCTTGCCCGCTCCGCCTGCTACCGCAGTACGGCCCGATACCAGCAGGTCACGCAGCGCGGCGCGGGCTTCCGCCTTGCGCGGCTCGGCCACGGCATCCTCCAGGTCGAAGGACAGTGAATCGGCGGCGCTCGCCAGCGCCTTGTCGAACAGTTCCGGACGCGATCCCGGCACAAACAGTTTGCTGCGCATGATGTGCTCCACCCTCACTCGGCGCGAATATTGCGCGCCTTGACCAGCGCACCCCAGCGCGACGCTTCGCCCTTGACGAACTTGTCGAACTGCTGCGGCGAATTTCCAACCGGCTCCAGCCCCATCTGGCGAAGTTTGTCCTGCACCTGCGGATCGGCCACGGCGCCCTGCACTTCCTTCGCCAGCCGCGCCACCACCTCGGGCGGCGTGCCCTTCGGCACCCACACGCCGTTCCATTCCAGCA
>DAIOET010000303.1:0-5458 GCA_036746135.1 Cupriavidus sp. | reverse complement strand
TCGAACATATGCCCGGCGGCACGGTGCTGTCGCGCGACAACCTCGACTCGATGCGCCTGGACAACGTGCTGGGGCAGCCGATGGCGGACGAGCTGGGCGTGCATCCGGTGAGCCTGGAAGCGGTGATGACCGACGTGCTGGCCGGCCGCAACCGCGACGCATTCCTGCAGTCGATGCGCGGCAGCGTGCATCGCTGACCCACCTGGCGCGTGGCCGATGTGACTTGTGCTCACAGGCTTGCGAGCGCAATTCATTTGGAGGCCGCGCGCCGCGCCGATAGAATGTCTGGTTCAGGACGCACGGCCGCGTGCCGGCGCCCGCTTTTCCCGTTTCCGCCCCCAAGGAATTCACGATGAAGCTCGTCATCGGCAACAAGAACTACTCTTCCTGGTCGCTGCGTCCGTGGCTGCTGTTGCGCCATGCGGGCATCGATTTCGAGGAAATTTCGCTGCGGCTGTTCACGAAGGAATTTAACGCCGAGATCGCGCGCTACTCGCCGGCCGGCAAGGTGCCGGCGCTGATCGATGGCGGCGTCACCGTATGGGATTCCCTGTCGATCTCGGAATACGTGGCCGAGCGCTTTCCGCAGAAGCAACTGTGGCCGGCGGACGCCGCGGACCGCGCCTGGGCGCGTTCGGTCTGCGCCGAGATGCATTCGGGATTCGGCAACGTGCGCAGCCAGATGCCGATGAATGCCACCGCCGTGCTGCCGGGCCTCGGCTGGAACGTGGCGGTCCAGCAGGATATCGACCGCATTGCCGCGATCTGGACCGACCTGCGCGCGCGTCACGGTGCCAAGGGACCGTTCCTGTTTGGCGCCTTCACCATTGCCGACGCATTCTATGCGCCGGTGGTGAGCCGCTTTGCCACGTACGGCGTGCATCTGCCCGAGGCAGCAAAGGCATACGCCGATTTCATTCTGGCCTTGCCGGCCATGCAGGAGTGGGTGGCGGCGGCCCGCGAGGAGCGCGACTTCGTGCCGGCCGACGAACCGTACCGCCTGCAGCCTGAACGGGCCGACGCCATTATCGTCACGGGATGACCATGCAGGTGTACGCCGTCGGCGGGGCTATCCGCGACCAACTGCTGGGCAAGCCCAGCCAGGACCGCGACTACGTGGTAGTGGGGGCCACGCCGGCCGAGCTGGAGGCCGCCGGCTACAAGCCGGTGGGCAAGGATTTTCCGGTCTTTCTGCATCCACAAACGAAGGCCGAGTACGCGCTGGCGCGAACGGAGCGCAAGACGGCTGTCGGCTACAAGGGGTTTGCGTTCTATACCGGCCCTGACGTCACGCTCGAAGACGACCTGGTGCGGCGTGATCTGACCATCAACGCGATGGCGCAGGCCGTGGACGCCGACGACAACCTGGTTGGCCCGATCATCGATCCGTACGGCGGCCGGCAGGACCTGCAGGCGCGGTTGTTCCGCCATGTGTCGGACGCGTTTGCCGAAGACCCGGTTCGTATCCTGCGCGCGGCGCGCTTTGCGGCGCGTTTTCATGAATTCACGGTGGCGCCCGAGACCGTCGCGCTGATGCGCCGGATGGTGGAAATGGGCGAGGTCGATGCGCTGGTGCCTGAGCGCGTATGGCAGGAGCTGGCGCGCGGCCTGATGGAGGCGAAACCGTCGCGCATGTTCGATGTGCTGCGCGAATGCGGCGCGCTGGCGCGGCTGATGCCGGAGCTCGATCGCCTGTGGGGGGTGCCGCAGCGTGCCGACCATCATCCCGAGGTTGATACCGGCGTGCACGTGATGATGGTGGTCGACTACGCGGCGCGGCGCGGCTTTTCGTTGCCGGTGCGGTTTGCGGCGTTGACGCACGACCTGGGCAAGGGCACCACGCCCGACGATGTGCTGCCGCGCCATATCGGCCACGAGCAACGCAGCGTCGACCTGCTTGAGGATGTCTGCAAACGGCTGCGCGTGCCGAACGATTGCCGCGAGCTGGCAATGCTGGTGGCGCGCGAGCACGGCAATATCCATCGCTCGAACGAGTTTGGCGCGGCGGCGCTGACGCGGCTGGTGGAGCGCTGCGACGCCCTGCGCAAGCCCGACCGTTTTGCCGAGGCGTTGCAGGCATGCGAAGCCGATGCACGCGGCCGGCTGGGCTTCGAGGATCGCCAGTATCCGCAGACGCAACGGCTGACGGATGTGCGCGACGCGGCGGCATCGATAGATGCCGGTGCGATTGCGAAGGCGTGCGAGGACCGGGTCGAGCTGATCAAGGACCGGGTTCACCAGGCGCGCGTGGCGGCGGTGGCGGAAAGGCTGGGGCTGTCGGATTAGACGCGCCGGCCCTCTCCCCCGGCCCCTCTCCCGCAAGCGGGAGAGGGGAGCAAATCGCGGGGGATTTCAATCGCGGGGGCACGTCCTGGTCCGCAAAGCGGGCGAGAGAGCCGGCCTCGGGGGCTTCAAATTGCGGGGCACGTCCCCGGCCCGCTAAGTGGGCGAGCGAGCTGGCCACGGGTTCTTCAAATTGCGGGGGCACGTCCCCTCTCCCGCTTGCGGGAGAGGGTTAGGGAGAGGGCGGGCGCATCAATCCCTACAGCACTTTCCCAATCACCAACGCCACCAGCGACAGCAATATCGTCGACGCAAACGGCAGCACGTATTCACGGCCGAACAGCCGGAAGCGCACGTCGCCCGGCAGGCGTCCCAGGCCGATCTTCTGCAGCCACGGCAGCGCCGCCGACAGTACGATCACGCAGAGGAAGATAGTGAGGGTCCAGCGCAGCATGATGTCGAATCAGAGCGAGTAAGCGCGGTCGCCGCGAGCAAATCCGGCCAGCGGTAGCGCATTGTCGAGATCGCGCGTCAACGCGATGACCTTGAACAGCTCGCCCATTTCCGCTTCACTGAGCAGCTTCTGCACGGCATTGGCCTGTGGCAGAAAGCTGCGCGCGTCGGACGGGTCCAGCGACATCATCAGTTCCGTGATGCCGGCGTTCATCAGAAAACGTGCCTGAGAAGCAAAGCCTGCCACGCTCAGGCCGGCGTCCACAGCGGCCTCGGCAATGCCACTGAAGTTCACATGGGCCGTGATGTCCTGCAAGCCCGGATACAGGAACGGATCGGGGTGCGCATGATGCCGGTAGTGGCACATCAGCGTGCCGCCGACGCGCTGTGGATGGTAGTACTCCGACGCCGGAAAGCCGTAATCGATGAAGAACGCCGCGCCACGCTTCAGCAGGGCGCCCACGGCGCGCGTGAAACCCTCGGCTTCGGCGTGGGTTTCGGTGACCACGTCGTGGTCGCCGGGGACGTCATGCAACTGCGCCGGCACCGCGGCCGGGTCGAGCGGCCGGTCTTCGAATGCGAATCCATCGCCCTGCCGTACCACGCCGCGCTCGTGCCAGTGGCCGCCAACACGGGAGAACAGCCGCACCGGCATGGCATCGAGCACCTCGTTGCCGACGATCACGCCCGTGAAAGCGTCGGGCAGCGCATCGAGCCATTGCACGCGGCTAGCCAGGTGCGGCGCGCGCCGGGCCAGCGTTTCCTGCTGCCGTGCACGCAGCTCGCCGGACAGTTCGACGATGCTGTAGGTTTCCGGCAGCGCGGCTTCAGATTCCAGTGCCAGTAGCAGGTCGGCCGCCAGGCGGCCGGTGCCGGCGCCGAATTCCATCACATGCGGCAGGGACATACCCAGCAGCGGTGCGAACTGGCGTGCCAGCGTGCGTGCGAAGAACGGGGTCAACTCGGGGGCGGTGATGAAGTCGCTGCCGTCGTCGGCACTGCGTCCAAACTTGGCGGCGCCGCCGCTGTAGTAGCCCAGGCGCGGGGCATAGAGCGCGAGCGACATATAGCGGTCGAAGCCGATCCAGCCACCGGATGCCGCGATGGCGTCGCCGATGACGGTGGAAAGGGCGGTCGACGCGTCAAGCGCATCCGCGGAGGGAAGGGGTAGACTAGCGACTTTCTGCATACCGCGAATTGTAGCAATGCCAGATTCCAAGACTCAGGGCGCCGTTGGCGCCCAATCGCGCGGCGTGGCGCTGGTCACCGGCGCGGCGCGCCGCCTGGGCCGTGCCATCGCGCTGGAGCTAGCCGTGCAAGGCTGGGACGTAGCCGTCCACTGCAACCGCTCGCGCGATGAAGCCGAAGCGTTGGCCACGCAGATCCGTGGGCTGGGCCGCCGGGCCGCCGTGCTGCAGGCCGACCTGGCCGACGAAGCCGCCACGGGCAGGCTGATTGCCGGCTGTGTCGCCGAACTCGGCGTGCCGACGTGCCTGGTCAACAATGCATCGCTGTTCCAGTACGACGTGGCCACGAGCTTTTCATACGCATCGCTCGACACCCATATGCGCACGAACGTGGCGGCGCCGCTGCTGCTGGCGCGTGAGATGCACAAGGCGCTTGGCGCCGACGGCAACGATACCGAGCAGCGTGGCGTGGTGATCAACCTGCTCGACCAGAAGCTGAACAACCTGAACCCGGACTTCCTGTCGTACACGCTGTCGAAGGCCGCGCTGCAGACCGCCACGGTGCAGCTGGCGCAGGCCCTGGCGCCGCGCCTGCGCGTGGTGGGCGTGGCACCGGGCATCACGCTGGTGTCGGGCGACCAGTCGGACCCGGGCTTCGTGCGTGCCCACGGGATGACGCCGCTCGGCAAGTCGAGCACGCCCGACGATATCGCCCAGGCCGTTGCCTATCTGGCGCTGGCGCGCGCCGTGACCGGCTCCACGCTGTACGTCGACGGTGGCCAGCACCTGATGCCGCTGGCCCGCGACGTGATGTTCCTGACTGAATGACGCTGTATCTTGATTGACCCTGCCATGACTTTTGCCGCCCTTTCCCATCCCAGCCTGCAAGACTGCCGTCGCATGTTCCTGCGCAACTATGAAGTGCAGATCAACATCGGCGTGCACGAATTCGAGAAGAAGGGCGAACAGCGCGTGCTGGTGAACATCGACCTGTTCGTGTCGCTGGCGGAAACCACGCCGCAGGCCGACAAGCTCGAGGAAGTGGTCGACTACGACTTCATGCGCAACACGGTGGCGGCCCGCATGGCCCAGGGGCACATCCACCTGCAGGAAACGCTGTGCGACGATGTGGCTCGCGCCATGCTGCTGCATCCGAAGGTGCGTGCCGTGCGCGTGTCGACCGAAAAACCCGACGTCTACCCGGACTGCGAATCGGTCGGCGTCGAGGTGTTCCACATCAAGCAGGGCTGACGACGGCCGGGACGGGGCAGCGCACCGGGCGAGCCGGTCCAGTAGAATATCGCCCCGTCAATTCCGGCATTTCTTTCGGGCGAATGGCCATTATTCAGCGCCGCGCCCGTTACAGGTACGTCTTATGAGTCACTCGGCTAACTTCTATCGCCTTGAAACCCGTCTGCAGTCGCTGACCGGCAAGGCCATTGGCGACTTCGGCATGATCGAGGACGGTGACACCGTCATGGTCTGCATGAGCGGCGGCAAGGACTCGTACACGATGCTGTCGGTCCTGATGGCGC
>DAIOET010000302.1:0-5460 GCA_036746135.1 Cupriavidus sp. | reverse complement strand
ATGACCGCTCAGGGTCACTTTCGACGTACGCATCCGGCGAAGGCTTCCGGCTAGTTCGTTTTGGCGGAACGCTGATCGAGCTTAAGCGGCGTGAGCGACGCTTTGAGGCTGCCAATTCCAAGGCAGGAGTGCGTCAATGCGCTTGGCATGGTGGTCCGGTAGGCGCGCCAGCACGTCGGCAAGCCAAGCCTGCGGATCGATGTCATTGAGTTTTGCCGTGGCTGTAGATGGCGGCCGCACGCCGGCCGCCCTCGTCGGACCCGGCGAAGGTCCAATTTTTTCGTCCCACAGCGACCGCCCGTAGCTCGCGCTCGGCAGCATTGTTCGACATGCAAAGCCGGCCGTCATCAAGGAAGCGGCTAAATGCATCCCAGCGGCTGATGCAGTAATTGATCGCTTTGGTCGTGTCGTTATTCTTGGAGAGCTTGGCGCGCTGCTCGCGCAACCACGCCTCCAGCTCGACGATCAGGTGGCGGCTACGTTCCTGGCGCACACGCAGGCGCTCCTGCGGAGCAAGACCGTTGATCTCGCGTTCGATGGCGAACAGGACATCGATGCGCTTGACCGCCTCTGCCGCGATCGGCGCCTTGGTGAGCCGTGCCAGATCAAAGAACTTGCGTCTGCCGTGCGCCCAGCACGCGGCCTCGATGATCGGGCCGCCCTTGCGATTGGCCTCGTAGAGCTTGCCAAAGCCGGCGTAGGCGTCGGCCTGCATCAGCCCGGCATAGCCGGCCAGATGCTGCTCCGGATGCGCACCGCCACGATCGGGCGAGTAGAAGAACACGGCCGCCGGCGGATCTGGGCCGGCAAACGGACGGTCGTCGCGCACGTAGGTCCAGAGCCGGCCGGTCCGGGTCCTAATCTTGGCCAGGACCGGCACCGTGGTGTCATCTGCGTGGATGCGCTCGGCTACGAAGACGTGGCCCCGGGTCGCATCGACCAGAGGCATCAGGGTTGCCGCGCAGGCACCTACCCAGTCCGCGAGCGTCGATACGTCGAGATCGATGCCTTCACGCTGGTAGACGTCGCTCTGACGATGAAGCGGCAGGTGCAGGCCGTACTTGGCGAACAGGACATGGGCCAGCAGCTTGGGCCCTGCACGACCGCGCGCAATCGGATGCGAGGGAGCCGGCGGCTGCGTGATCGCTTCGCAGGCCCGGCAGACGAGCTTCTCGCGCACGTGCTGGATCACCTTCCACTGGCGCGGAACGAGCTCCAGCGTCTCGGTCACGTCCTCGCCAATCTTGCGCAACCGGCGGTCGCCGCAGCATGGGTAGATGGCAGGCACCGGATAGACAATGCGCTCCCGCGGCAAATGCTCCGGCAGCGGCCGGCGGGCTGGCTTGCGACGCTCGAACGATGGCACCGCGATTTTCTCGGCTGCCATCTGCGCCGCGGTCTCGGCTTGCGCGGCGTTCTCCTCCAGATCGGCGAGCTGTAGCTCAAGCTGGTCCAGCAATGCGCCACGCTCGCAGGACTGTCCGAACTGCTCGTGTCGGAGCTTCTTGATCGTGAGCTTGAGCTTCTCGATCAGCAATGTCCCCGCCTGGGCTTCCGCCTCCGCGGCCAGCCGGGCCACTCGCTCGGCGCGCAGCATCGCCTGCAGCGTGGTCACATCGTCGGGAAGCGAATCATCAGCGCCCATCGCCGACCAGGGAATCACAAGACGCGATCTCTGTCCGAACTGCTGATCCTGCCACCGATTCAAATCCCGGCGATCAGCCCGCCGCCTGCGGTCGCCAGGTATGTTGCGGCATCCGCCAGTCGATGCCCTCCAGCAGGTAGCCAAGTTGGGCCGGGGTGATTGTCACCACGCCATCAGCTGACGACGGCCACAGGAACCGGCCGCGCTCCAACCGCTTGGCATAGAGCGACATGCCCAGTCCATCGTGCCAAAGGATCTTGATCAGCTTGCCGCTTTTGCCACGGAACACATAGAGGTCGCCGCCGTGCGGGTCTCGCTTGAAGGCTTCCTGCACCAGCAAGCCCAGCGAGTTCATGCCGCGACGCATATCGGTGTGGCCGGTCGCAATCCACACCCGTACGCCCGACGCAATGGGGATCACCGTAAGCGTCCATCTGCAATCGCCGCCACGGCGGCCTTCAGCGTCGCCGCGTCGACCGAGCCCGTGATCCGCATCCGAGCCCCGGCCGCAAACTCGATCTCGATCGACCCGCCGCTGCTGGCCGGCGCGACTGGACCAGGCGTCGGCCCTGATTCCGCGACCACTATCGCTGGTACGAAGCAGGGTTGATGGGCTGCATCCTTCGGCTCCGGGCGAAACGAACGTCGCCATCGCAGCAGCAATGACCGCGAAACGCCATACCGCCGCGCTGTAGCCGCGACCTGGCGCGGTGCCTGTGAGCTCTCCAGGACGATCTTGAGCTTCTCATCCTCGGACGAGCGCCGCCGCCGGCCCGTGTCAACCACCTCAAGCCGTCCGACTTGGGCACTGCGCCTATCACAGTCCATAAGGACAGTTCGCAACAACACGCCTCATTCGGCAAGGCGGCCTTCGGCGGACGGATACGATGCTTCGGACTTTTCGACCACAACAATATCGGCGGCGCACATTGCTTTGAGGCATTGGATCGCAATGTGGCCCAATCCACTTGCACCGATAACGACACAAAATGCGCCCGAAAAAGATGACGCGTAGCTTTCTTGACCGCGCGATAGGCCGTGAGGCCCGCATCCGCGTAGGGTGCCACCTCCTTGGGCGCGAGCGTCCGCGGCAGCGCCACGATATTCCGTTCCAAGGTGCAGAGGAATTCTGCATAGCCGACGTTGCAATCCAGCCCCCGAAACGTGCCGGGACCAGTGCCTCAAAAAGTCGTGCCAGTAGGTTGTCTTCGATCTGTTCCCTAGCCTCTGGATACGCCAACAATTGCGGCCGCTCTGATGTCAATGCCAGCAGAGTTCGAAGGCTAGTTTGCAGGTTTTCGTACTGTATCTCAGGTATCCGCAGCATGCCCTTCCACGTGAGCTCGGCGATCAGCTGACAACCGTACTCAGGCCTTGGTAGCGAACCATTTCTTGTCGATTGCCAGGGTCAATAAATCGAATTCGTCGGGCGTCAGAAGCTCCGGCAAATCAGCTTCACATGCAATCAGGTCAGAGGATGGGACAATCTCGTGCCCATACGCCCTGATGCCGCGAGAAGCAAGGTGAGGACGATCGAACCCGGCCAACTTACGCCTCGATTCATCATAGCCCTGTTGGTCCGCACGCGGATCACCTGCACGTGACCGAGAGATACTTGAGTCAATTTGCTTTTGAGTTGACCAGCTGAAATCTGCTGACAATCCATATGCCATCCCTGTACCGCGAGACGGTATTCGCTGGCATCTTGAAGGAGATCGGTTTTTACGGGCAAGAACTGATCTGACAGGCTGTGGAGCGGCATTTTCGACTCCCATAGACCGCGGCCGGCAATTCGAGGATCTGCGCGACCGGCCATCGCCGCAGAACCTTTATCCAGCTTTGCAAGAGGATCGCTGCAGCTCCCGGGCCGCCGGTGGCCAGCCTCGAGGAAGACCCACAAGACCGCGCTGCCGGCCACCAACAGCATTTGTTCCTCGTCGTCATCGTTGAACACAGTCGGAGATCGCCGTCAAACGCGGGGGCCAAGGATGCACGTTGCGTGGTTTTCGATGCGAGTTCTCCCAGTGACAGACAGTAAGTTGCTCCTATCGTACAGCAAAGCATTGCCGCGCACCTCTGTGCTGTCATCTACCAAATTGGGGATGCCCGCCAGGCTATTCGCTTTTTGCTATCAGGTACCGAAACCTACGTAGGTTTACGAGCCGCAGCTCCGCACGCTATCTCGCGTGCGGCGCACATCTACGTCTAAATTCCAAGCATGAGCGACACACAGGTGAAATCGTCGAAAACCTGCTCCTGCAAACACTGCGATACCAAATCCGAACGACGGCGACATTCGCGGCGGACAACTTGCCAATAGGCAAAGATACCTGGGCCCTGCGGAAGACTTCCCTTCTTTCACCCCAGCCGCAGGAGATTCCGCACGCTCTTCAACCATCTTTCAAAGGATAAATGCGCAATATTCGGCTGAAAGCCCACCACGCAAGCTTGGGCTGCTGGAGGCTTGATGCTCTGCACGGCCAGATGTTCAGCCTCGTCATTCCGGCCCTGATGGCAGCCTTCGGGATCTACAACGCCGATGCGGGTCTGCGCGGCTCGGTCACGCTGTTCTTCAGAGCATTCGGCGGTTGGCTTGGCGGTGCGCCCAACGACCGGTTCGGGTGGGTGCGGGGCGCTGCATGCTAAAGCGGCTTCAAGCCGGCCCGAGATACCGGCGAATTCTTGAGGTGCTGCCTGGATGCGCTAGTGATCCCACCGGGGAGCTAAATTACCAACGACGCAATAGTGCTGGGGTCGGAGTCGAGCTGCTCTACTTCAGCACTTAGCTGCAGGCGGATCGTCGCCTTTTGCCGAGCACGAAATATTGGGCGAGTAGAATAGAGGGTGGTTCGCGACTTGACTGTAATTGCCACACGGTGGACTCTAACTGCCATATACAAGAACGTAATAGCGATGTTAGCATGCAATCGCATGTCGCGACGGTTCGCGTCGTTGCGGGCCGCGGCAGGAAGAGCTCAAACCGGCGCGTTGTGCAATCAATTTGACGACTACCGAAATGCGGGTTGCTGATTTCGAGTTCAACATTTTGGGGGGCTCTATGCAGGCGGAGAAAGTCCCGATCAACGTCAAACCGGGTGACAGCTTCGATCATTGGCATATGGCCACTTGCAGGAACTACTCTCTGACTGAGTGTAGACCCATTGCCACGCAAAGTTTCCGCGGACAGATATCTATTCGCGCGTTTGGATCACTGGCGATCAGCGACATATCCACCGGCACGCTGGCAGATGAACTGGTAACGGTGATACGCACGTCGTCTGATCTTCGCAAAGATCGTCGAGACGACTTTCAGTTGTGGCTCACTCTCGAGGGGGATGCTGTGTTTGCTCAACGCGGACTCGCTGCTCGTATGCAAGTTGGTGACCTGGTCCTACAAGACCAGGCTCAACCGTTCGCCCTCGAATTCGGACCACAGCATCGAGCGATCCTTGTTACTATTCCACGTCCACTGATGACGTCGCGCTTGCCGGAGGCAAGCAGTTTTGTCGCCCGTCGGATCGCTCGCGACGCAACTCTTGGAGTGCTCGCGTCGACAATTGTACGACAACTGATTACTCTAGAGAGCCTGTCCGACGAAGCGACTAAGCGTATCAGCGCTTCTGCGTTAGACATCTTGGTTACGGCACTGGAAGTCGATTTGTCCGGAAACTCGGAAGAGACGACTGCCCAATTGAAGCGTCTGAGCCAAGTCAAGCGATATATCTGCGCAAACCTCCAGAATTCCAGGCTCGACCTCAATACAATTTCCAAGGCCCAGAACATCTCGCCCCGCACGCTCAATCGCCTATTCGCCT
>DAIOET010000301.1:0-5467 GCA_036746135.1 Cupriavidus sp. | reverse complement strand
CCAAGGACGACCGCGTCATCTCCAACGTGGTGATGATGGGCATGGGCGAGCCGCTCCTCAATTACGATGCCGTCGTGCCGGCCATGCGGCTGATGCTCGACGACAACGCGTACGGCCTGTCGCGCCGCCGCGTGACGCTCTCCACGTCCGGCGTGGTGCCGATGATGGACCGTCTGTCCAAGGACCTGCCCGTGGCGCTGGCCGTGTCGCTGCACGCTTCCAACGATGCGCTGCGCGATGTGCTGGTACCGCTGAACCGTAAATATCCGCTGGCCGATCTGATGGCGGCATGCCGCCGCTACCTGGAATTCGCGCCGCGAGATTTCATTACCTTTGAATACTGCATGCTCGATGGGGTCAACGACACCGTCGAACACGCGCGGGAACTGCTGAAGCTTGTGGCCGACGTGCCTTGCAAGTTCAACCTGATCCCGTTCAACCCGTTCCCGGAATCGGGGCTGAAGCGCTCGAACAACGAGCAGATCCGCCGCTTCGCCCAGGTGTTGATGGATGCGGGCATTGTCACGACGATCCGCAAGACCCGGGGCGACGACATCGACGCCGCCTGCGGGCAACTGGCTGGCGAGGTCATGGATCGTACCCGTCTGGCCGAGCGCGGCAAGTTCGGCAAGATCACGCCACTGGTTCCGGTGGTTGCCGGCACCGCTCGGGAGGCCCGTCCTGCATGACCCGTCTGCTTGTCGCTGCCCTGTCAGGGCTGTTGATGCTGTCCGCCTGCACGCTGCCCGCCGGGCCCACGCAGGACATCAAGACCGCTTCCGACCAGACTGCCGTGGACAAGCGCACCGCGCTTCGGCTGCGCCTGGCCACGCAGTATCTGGAAGCGCGCCAGTATCCGGTGGCGCTTGATGAGGTGAAGCAGGCTATCGCCATCGATCCCTCGAATGTCGATGCCTATCACGTTCGCGCCCTGATCTACATGGGCATGAACGAGAACGCGCTGGCCGAGGACAGTTTCCGCACCGCGCTGGGCATGCGTTCGGGCGATCCGGATATCCTGAACAACTATGGCTGGTTCCAGTGCCAGACCGGCCGCTATGCCGAGGGCAAGGCCACGCTGCAGCGCGCGGTGCAGACACCTTCGGCCAACGGGCCGATCAAGCCGCTGACGAACCTCGGCGTCTGCGAAATGCGGAACGGGAAGTTGGCCGAAGCGGAAAAAAATCTGCAAACGGCCTACGGATACGACCGAAATGATCCGTCAGTGCTCATGAACCTCGCGCAACTGTATTTCCAGGGCGGGGACTTGGGACAAGCCCGGCAATTCGCTGGCCGTATCAACGGCAGTCGCTTTGCCACCGCGCAATCCCTCTGGCTGGGTGCGCGCATTGCCCACCGCCAGGGCGATACCCAGACGCAGGGCGCGATGATCGCGGAACTGCGTAACCGTTTCCCCGATTCGCGCGAGCTGACCGCATACGAGAGAGGAGCTTGGGATGAATGAACAAGAGCGCGCCGGTAGCCAGGCCGCAACGCAAGTTGCCGGCGGCGCGACAGACTCCGACCGCGAGGCAGTGGCCCGCGAAATCGGGGCGCAACTGAAAGAGGGTCGTGAGGCACAGCGCCTGTCGCTGGAAGATGTCGGAGCGCGCCTGAAGGTCGCACCGAACAAGCTCGTGGCGATCGAGGCGGGCGACGTGTCCAGCCTGACGGACGTGACGTTCGCAAAGGGCGTGATGCGCGCCTATGCGCGCACGCTGCAGATCAATATCGACGGGTTGCTCGGCCAGTATCACGCCCAGGCACAGGCGACTCCTGTGACAGGCATCACGCGCCGTCACGAAGGCGCACTCAACCAGACGTTCGACGATCGCAAGCGTTTCGGCTCCAAGGGCTCGGGCGGTGCAGGTGGCCGCTGGCTGTGGCTGGTCTGCGTTGTCGCGCTTGTGGGTGCGGGGGTTTATTTCGGATACGACCATGCCAAGGCATGGCTCGAAGCCCATAACAAGGCCGCGGAGGAAACCGCGGCAGCCGAGAAGCCGGCCGAGAAACCGGTGGAAGAGGGCGCCACGCAGAGCAATGGCGACGGCACGGTGTCTGCCGCGCTGCCCCCGGTGATGGCCGGCAATGATTCTCCGGCGCCGTCCGAGGCAGCACCGGCTGAACCGGCCAAGCCTGCTCAGGCATCGGCACAGGTCCCCGCAAGGGCAGCGCCGACCACATCCACGGGCATGCCGCTGGCAACCGGTGGCGCAGTGGGATTGCCGCAGGAAACACGCGCATCCGCGCCCGCACCAGTGTCCCAGGCAGCTCCGGCACCGGCCGCCGCAGCACCGGCGGCGCCTGCCGCGTCGGGCGATGGCGCCGTGCAGATCCGCTTTGCCTCGGACAGCTGGTATGAAGTACGCGACCGCACCGGCAAGGTCATCCTGGGCGGTACGGCCAAGGCCGGCGACGCCGTGGCCGGCAGCGGCGCGGGTGGTCCCTACAAGGTCGTGCTCGGCAACGTAAAGGGCGTTGAGTCCCTGGCGCACAATGGTGTGCCGGTGAACTTCAAGGCCGCCGACCGGAACAATGTGGCGCGCCTGACCCTGCAGTAATGCTGCCGGGCAGCGCAATCAGCCATGCCATTTGAAGGTGGTAACGCAATGCACCAGAAAGCTTCCCAACCCGTAATTCCGGGTCCGCTGCCACGCCGCGTGTCGCGCCAGGCCAGCGTCGTGTGGGGCGACAATATCGTAACGATCGGCGGCGGCGCACCGGTGCGCGTGCAGTCGATGACCAATACGGATACGGTCGACGCGATCGGCACCGCCATCCAGATCAAGGATCTGGCGCGTGCAGGCTCGGAGATCGTCCGCATCACGGTGAACACCCCCGAGGCCGCGGCTGCGGTGCCGGCGATCCGCGAGCAGTTGGACCGTATGGGCGTCAACGTGCCGCTGGTCGGTGATTTTCACTACAACGGCCACACGCTGCTGCACGACTATCCGGAATGCGCGCAGGCACTGTCGAAGTACCGGATCAACCCGGGCAATGTCGGCAAGGGTGCCAAGCGCGACAAGCAGTTCGCCGAAATGATTGAAATGGCGTGCCGCTATAACAAGCCGGTGCGCATCGGCGTGAATTGGGGCAGCCTGGATCAGGACCTGCTCGCGCGTGTCATGGACGAAAACGCCCAGCGCGCCGAGCCGTGGCCTGCGCAGAGCGTGATGGTGGAAGCGCTGATTACGTCGGCGATCGAATCGGCACAGAAGGCCGAGGAAATCGGTCTGGCGGGTAACCAGATCATCCTGTCGTGCAAGGTGTCGCAGGTACAGGAGCTGGTGGCGGTGTACCGCGAGCTGTCGCGCCGTTGCGAATACGCGCTGCACCTGGGCTTGACCGAGGCCGGCATGGGCAGCAAGGGTATCGTCGCATCGACGGCCGCGCTGTCGGTGCTGCTGCAGGAGGGCATCGGTGACACAGTCCGCATTTCGCTGACGCCGGAACCGGGCGCGCCGCGCGAGAAGGAAGTCTACGTCGGCCAGGAAATCCTGCAGACGATGGGCCTGCGCAACTTCACGCCGATGGTGATCGCATGCCCCGGCTGCGGCCGCACCACGAGCACGACGTTCCAGGAGCTTGCCGCCAGCATCCAGGGCTATCTGCGCGAGCAGATGCCGGTCTGGAAGAACGAGTATCCGGGCGTGGAAGAGATGGACGTGGCGGTGATGGGTTGCATCGTGAACGGGCCTGGCGAAAGCAAGCACGCCAACATCGGCATTTCGCTGCCCGGTTCGGGCGAATCGCCGGCGGCGCCGGTGTTCGTCGATGGCGTGAAGGTCAAGACGCTGCGCGGCGAGAATATTGCCCAGGAATTCCAGGCGATCGTGGACGAATACGTCCGCACGCACTACGGCCCGGGCGCAAAGCAGGCAAAACAGGAAGCAGTGGCCTGAGCGCAGGGGCGCCAGGTCGGCAGCAGCACCGGTATCACGAAGAGAACAATGAGCGAAGACAAGACGAAGGCCGATAAGGCACTGCAGGGTGTGAAGGGCATGAACGACATGCTGCCCGCTGACGCCCCGCTGTGGGAAATGTTTGATAACGCCGCACGCAGCATGCTGCGTGCCTATGGCTACCAGCAGATCCGCACGCCGATCGTCGAACATACGCAGCTCTTCGTGCGCGGTATTGGCGAGGTGACCGACATCGTCGAGAAGGAAATGTATTCCTTCACCGATGCCCTGAACGGTGAAAACCTGACACTTCGCCCGGAAGGCACGGCGGCTGCCGTGCGTGCCACGATCGAACACAACCTGCTGTACGACGGCCCGAAGCGCCTGTGGTACACGGGTCCGATGTTCCGCCATGAAAGGCCGCAGCGCGGCCGCTATCGCCAGTTTCATCAGCTCGGCGCCGAGGCTCTGGGCTTTGCCGGCCCGGACGTGGATGCCGAAATCATCCTGATGTGCCAGCGCCTGTGGGACGACCTGGGTCTGGTCGGCGTACGCCTTGAACTGAATTCGCTGGGCCAGGCGCATGAGCGCGCCGCGCACCGTGATGAACTGATCAAGTACCTGGAAGGCTTCAAGGACATCCTCGACGAGGATAGCAAGCGCCGGCTGTACACCAACCCGCTGCGCGTGCTGGATACGAAGAATCCCGCGCTGCAGGAAATGGCCGCCAACGCGCCGAAGCTGATCGACTTCCTGGGCGAAGAGTCGCTGGCCCACTTCGAAGGCGTGCAACGGATCCTGAAGGCGAACAACATCCCGTTCAAGATCAACCCGCGCCTGGTGCGTGGCCTGGACTACTACAACCTGACGGTGTTCGAGTGGATCACCGACAAGCTTGGTGCCCAGGGCACGATCGCCGGCGGTGGCCGCTACGATCCGCTGATCCAGCAGATGGGTGGCAAGTCGGCACCGGCCTGCGGCTGGGCTATGGGTATCGAGCGCATCATCGAGCTGCTGCGCGAGGAAAAGCTTGTGCCTGAGGCACCGGGCTGCGATGTCTATATGGTTCATCAGGGCCAGGCCGCCGGCGAGCAGGCGATGATCGCCGCCGAACGGCTGCGCGATGCCGGGCTCGACGTGGTCTTGCACGCCACGCCGGACGGCAAGAGCGGCAGCTTCAAGTCGCAGATGAAGCGCGCCGACGCGAGTGGCGCATCCTTTGCCGTTATCATTGGCGACGATGAAATCGCCGCGGGCACGGTGCAGGTCAAGCAGCTGCGCAGCGGCAATGCGGCCGAAGGCGGTCCTCAGACCAGTGTGCCGGCCGAAAGCGTCGTCGACTTCATCATCGACCGGATGGTCGATGAAATCGAATCCGACGACGAGGACGACGAGCAATAAGCTCACCGTCAGATTCGTGCCGCACGGCCGCTGTCCCGGGAGGAAGCGGCCGTGCCAATTTCAACCAACGCGGGTAACTGCCTCGACATGGCTTACGATCTAGAAGAACAGGAACAGCTTGAGAGCCTCAAGGCCTGGTGGAAACAGTACGGCAATGCCGTCAC
>DAIOET010000300.1:0-5474 GCA_036746135.1 Cupriavidus sp. | reverse complement strand
GAGGTCAAGGCCCGCTACCGCAACCTGCCGCGTCCGCCGAAGTTCGATACGCCGGCACAGGAGCGGCTTCATCGCAAGCAGCGGCTGGCTGCGGCGTTCCGGCTGTTCTCGAAGTTCGGTTTTGATGAAGGCGTGGCCGGCCATATCACCGCCCGCGATCCCGAATTTACGGACACGTTCTGGGTCAATCCGTTCGGTGTCCACTTCAGCCAGGTCAAGGCCTCGAACCTGATCCGCTGCGACCACCACGGCAACGTCGTGGAGGGTGACTATCCTGTCAACGCCGCCGCCTTCGCGATTCATTCGCGCGTGCACCAGACGCGCGAAGATGCCGTGGCGGCCGCGCACTCGCACAGCACCTATGGCCGCGCATGGTCCACGCTGGGCCGCAAGCTCGACCCGCTGACGCAGGATGTCTGCGCGTTCTACAACGATCATGCGCTGTATGACGATTTTGGCGGCGTGGTGGTGGAACTCGACGAAGGCCAGCGCATTGCCAACGCGCTGGGTCAGAACAAGGCAGCGATCCTCCAGAATCATGGGCTGCTGACGGTTGGCAAGACCGTGGACGAGGCCGCGTGGTGGTTCATCACGATGGAACGGTCGTGCCAGGTGCAGATCCTGGCCGAATCGGCGGCCGCCCGTACCGGCCAGGCGCCCAAGCTGATTGGCGACGCGGCGGCCCGCCAGGCCTATTCGATTGTGGGAACGGCCCAGGCCGGCTGGTTCCAGTTCCAGCCGTTATACGCACGAATTGTTAAAGAACAGCCGGATCTGCTCGATTAAGAAGGGGTCGAAAACCAAAAATCCCTTTTTGAAAGGCCAAGATGCCAGACATCATCCTTCATCAATATGCAACGTCGCCGTTCTCGGAGAAAGTTCGGCTAGTGCTGGGCGCCAAGGGCTTGTCCTGGTGCGCGGTGGAAATTCCGCCGATCATGCCCAAGCCCGACGTCACCGCGCTGACTGGCGGCTACCGCCGTACCCCGGTCATGCAGATCGGCGCGGACATCTATTGCGATACGGCGCTGATCTGCGCGGTGCTGGACAAGATGGTGCCGAATCCGCCGTTGTATCCGGCCGCCCAGGCAGCGCAGTCGCGCATCATGGCCGCGTGGATCGACAGTGCGCTGTTCACGGCCACGGTCACCTATGCCATGCAGCCGGCGGGCGTGCAGTCGATGTTGGCGCATTTGTCGCCGGGCCAGATCCAGGCCTTCATGGCCGACCGCAAGGCCATGCGTGGCGATACGAACGCGCTGCGCATGCCGCTGCCCGAAGCCGCGGCCGTGCTGCATGAAACGTTCGCGCAACTGCAGGAGCAATTCTCGACCGGCGTGCAGCACGTGGCCGGCCCGGAACTGTCGATTGCCGATTTCTCGTTGTTCCATTGCATCTGGTTTATCCGTCGCGCACCGGCCTTGGCCGCGCTGCTGGACGGCTATCCGCTGGTCAAGACGTGGTTTGCGCGCATGCAGGCCTACGGGCACGGCAAGCTCCGGGTGATTCCTTCGGAATCGGCGATTGCCGATGCCTACGATCACGATCCGGTCCAGCATGACCCGACGATCTTGCCCGGTGCCGGCTTTGCGGCTGGCGACGCGGTAACCGTCACGCCTACCGACTACGCGAAAGATCCTGTTGCTGGCGTGTTGCTGACACTGACTGAGCATGTGGTGACCATTCGCCGGCAGGACATGCGCGCAGGGGCGGTCAACGTGCACTTTCCGCGTCAGAACTATCACGTGCAGGCAGCGGGCTGAACTGCCGAACGTTATCCGCGCTGCCGCATGCGGGAGCGTGAGACACACAGACAAGATCCGAAAACGGAGGAGACAACCATGAAGCAGTTCGAAGGCAAGGTGGCCGTCATTACCGGTGGCGCATCGGGATTCGGCAAGGAATTCGCGCGGATTGGTGCCCAGCTGGGCATGAAGCTCGTGCTGGCCGATGTCCAGGAAGATGCGCTCGACACCGCGGTGGCCGAATTCAAGGGGCAGGGCGCCCAGGTCATCGGATTGCGTGCGGATGTATCGAAAGCCGAGGAGGTTCAGGCACTGGCCGATGCGGCGATGACCGCTTTCGGCGAAGTCAATCTCGTCTTCAACAACGCTGGCGTGGGCGCCGGTGGCCTGCTCTGGGAAAACACCGAGAAAGACTGGGAGTGGGTGCTGGGCGTCAACCTGTATGGCGTGATTCACGGCGTGCGCATTTTCACGCCGCTGATGCTGGAATCCGCCAAGAAGGATCCGACTTTCCAGGGCCATATCGTCAATACGGCATCGATGGCCGGCCTGCTGAATCCGCCGGCGATGGGCGTCTACAACGTTTCGAAGCACGCAGTGGTATCGCTGACCGAGACGCTTTACCAGGATCTGAGTCTGGTCACCGAACAGGTGCGCTGCTCGGTGCTGTGCCCGTACTTCGTGCCGACCGGCATCAGCCAGTCGCACCGCAACCGCCCGGCCGGGCTGACGAACGAAGCGCCGCCGACGCGCTCGCAGATGGTGTCGCAGGCGTTGTCCGACAAGGCAGTCAATTCGGGCAAGGTCACGGCGGCCGATGTGGCGCAGCTGACGTTCGACGCTATTCGTGACGAAAACTTCTATATTTATTCCCACCCGCAGGCGCTGGCCACGGTGCGGCACCGCATGGAGGACATCGTCAACCAGCGCAATCCTGGCGATCCGTTTGGCGACAAGCCCGAAGTTCGGGCCAGCCTGGTTGCCGCGTTGCGCGGCTGACCTGGCCACTTTCTTGCATCGTCGACCGGGAGACTGTGATGGCAGAGATGGAGACCATGATGACCGCACCCGCCGTGATTCACCACCTGCAGTTCGCCAACCTGCCCAACGGCACGCGGCTGCATTACGGCAGTGCGGGAGAGCCGGGCAAACCGCTGATTCTGTTCGTGCACGGTTTTCCGGAGTTCTGGTTCGCGTGGGAGCGTCAGCTGGCTGAATTCGGCCAGACCCATTTTGCGGTGGCGCCCGATCTGCGCGGCTTCAATCTGTCGAGCAAGCCCGCCGGGGCGGAGGCCTACAAGCCCAAGCTGCTCGTCGAAGACCTCGTGCAGTTCATCCGGGTGCTTGGCTATGACCGTTGCGTGATCGTGGCGCACGATTGGGGCGGGGCGGTCTGCTGGAATCTGGCCGCGCAGTTTCCCGACCTGATCGAGCGCTTTGTCATCATCAACTCTCCGCATCCGTACCTGTTCGCGCGAGCGCTGTCGGCGGACCCCGCCCAGCAGCAGGCATCGGCCTATATGAACTGGCTGCGCAAGCCCGGCGCCGAACAGGCGCTGGCCGCGAACGACTTCGCGCTGCTGGAGAAAATGCTGACCGGCGAGGCGGGCAGCCTCCCGGCGTGGTTCAACGGTGAAACGCGGGCGAAGTATCACGCGGCATGGTCGGAGCCGGGCGATGAAGGCTCGCATCCGCTGACCGGCGGCGTCAACTACTACCGCGCCACGCCGATGCATCCGCCGGCCACTGGCGAGACCGCGCCCGACATCTCGCGGCTCGATCCGGCCATGTTCGTAATCCGTGTGCCTACGCTGGTGATCTGGGGCGAGAATGACCGCGCGTTGCCGAAGTCGCTGGTCAACGGGCTGGAAGAATTCGTGCCCGACCTTCGGCTGGAGCGGATTCCCGAGGGTACGCACTGGGTCATCCACGAGCAGCCCGAGCGGATCAACATGCTGATCCGCAGCGCGCTGCCGTGATGTCCGTCCGGTCCTAGTGCAGGCGTGCCCGATAGAGCTTGAAGTTTTCGTCGTCAAAGCAGACGAACGTCACCTGTTCGATCGAAGGCGCCTTGGCCAGCGCCTCGCGCACGGCTGCGATGGCGATATCGACGGCCCGTTCGCGCGGAAATCCGTACACGCCCGTGCTGATATTGGGGAATGCCAGGGTGCGCAGGTTGTGATCGGCCGCCAGGCGGATGCTGTTGCGATAGGCGCTGGCCAGTAGTGCGTCCTCGTTCTTTGCGCCGCCGTGCCAGACGGGACCCACGGCATGGATGACGTACGGAGCCGGCAGCAGGCCGCCCGTGGTGATGACCGCTTCGCCGGTCGGGCAGCCGCCTTGCGCGTCGCGGATGGCCCGGCACGCCGTCATGATGGCCGGTCCGCCCGCGCCGTGAATGGCGCCATCCACACCGCCACCGCCCAGCAGCCCGCTGTTGGCGGCATTAACGATTGCATCGACTTCCATTCGCGTGATATCCCCGTGCACAACCTGAAAGTGTTCGCCAGTCATGGTGTCTCCTGATTTGAAGGGGCTGCCGGTGCCGCAGGTGTCATTCGACGTGCGGCATCCCCTCCAGCATAGGCTGCAAACGTGCTGTTGGCAGCATGGCCGGTGATCGCGCAAAAGGTGTAGCAGGGGCGATGTTGAGGGTTATTTTGTACTGCTGGCCGTTGCAATTGCTGGCATGATTCGGAAATCGAACGACCGTTCACAATTTGCATCACTGAACCTGGTGTGCCCCCGTCCGGTATCGGTCTAACATGACCGGTTGTCCGGTTTCGATTGTCCATATGTCCGCCCAGCCTTCTCCGTCCGTTCCTGGCTTGCCCGTACAGCCGCTCGACCCGCAGGTCGCGCAGCTGCTGGAGCTGATTGCGCGGGCCAAACGTCCGGCCATCCACACGATGGAGCCGGCGGACGCCAAGATCGGCTACGAAAAGAGTGCGCCGATCCTGGATCTGTCGCCGGCGACGGTGCACGGCGTCGAGGATTTCACGGTCGCGGCGCGTGATGGTTTCGGTATTCCGGTGCGGCTTTATGCGCCGCGCGCCGCCAGTTGGGCCGACCCGCTGCCGCTGCTGGTCTACTTCCACGGTGGCGGATTCACGGTCGGCAGCATCAATTCGCACGATTCGCTGTGCCGCGTGTTCTGCAACGGCGCCGATTGCCTGGTGCTTTCGGTCGACTACCGGCTTGGCCCCGAGTGGAAATTTCCCACCGCGGCCGACGATGCATTCGACGTGCTGCATTGGGTCTTCGACGAAGCTGCCCGTCTGGGCGCGGACCCGGCGCGCATTGCGCTCGGCGGCGATAGCGCCGGCGGCACGCTGGCGGCGGCCTGTGCGATTGAAGCGCGCAATGCGGCCCTGGCGCCGGTTCTGCAGATGCTGATCTATCCAGGCACCAGTGCCCGCCAGGACACGCCATCGCACCGCGCGCTGGCCGATGGTTATCTGCTGACGGCCGGGATGATCGACTGGTTCTTTTCGCAGTATCTGGACGAAGCATCGAGCCGCGACGACTGGCGCTTTGCGCCGCTCGACGGTGGCGGGCAGGGGGCCGATGTCCGTGGCGTTTGCCCGGCCTGGATCGCCGTCGCCGGCTATGACCCAATGCACGACGAGGGCGTGGCCTATGCCGGCAAGCTGCAGGCATCGGGTGTCACGGCGACGCTGGCCGACTACCCGACGATGATTCACGATTTCTTCAAGATGGGACGCTTTA
>DAIOET010000299.1:0-5496 GCA_036746135.1 Cupriavidus sp. | reverse complement strand
GCGCCACGGCAGTTTCTACAACGGCGCGGGCAGCTTATACACCACCGTTGCCACGATCCGCCGGGGTCGCGGCAATGGCGCCCGCCACCATGCCGTCCGCCGGCCGTCCCACCCGCTGGCACAGAGTTCGCGTAGCCGAAGCCTTGCGTCGTCGTTCGATGGCGCGGTCCTGCAAGCACCCGTAAGCATCAGCAAACAATCAGCAAACCGGGAGTCCCCCCTTGAACGCGAACATATTGTTTGTGGCGGCAGAAGCCCAGCCCTTGGCCAAGACCGGCGGGCTGGCCGATGTGGTGGGTGGTCTTGCACAGGCGCTGCGGCAGCGCGGCACTCACGTCACGATCCTGATGCCCGGCTACCCGCGTGCCGTGGCCGCGGCGCGCGACGTTCACAGCCTGGGCGCCATCCGCCTGCCGATGGCACTGCCGCCCGGACACAGCCCGGCGCGTCTGCTGCTGGGCCTGATGCCGGACAGTGGCGCGCCAGTGGCATTCCTCGATTGCCCCTCGCTCTACGACCGCCCGGGATCGCTCTACGTTGACGCCACGGGTCGGGACTTCTGCGACAACGCGCAACGCTTTGCCGCACTGGCGCACGCGGCCACGGCCATCGCCGCCGGTGAAACACCGCTATCGGCGCCCAGCCTGGTCCATGCGCACGACTGGCATGCGGCCCTGACGCCGCTTCTGATGCACGTGCGCGGCCTGCGCACTCCGTCGGTCTGCACCATCCACAATCTCGCGTTCCAGGGCATCTTTCCGATGAACGCCGCTGCCCCGCTGGGGCTGCCGGCTCATTGCCTGACACCGGACGGTATCGAGTTCTGGGGCAAGATTAATTTCCTCAAGGCCGGCATCCGCTATGCCAGCCGCGTCACCACGGTCAGCCACACATACGCGCGGGAAATCCTGACATCGCGCTTCGGTCATGGGCTGGAGGGCCTGCTCGCGCATCGCGCGGCCGTGCTCGGTGCTATCCCCAACGGGGTGGACACGGATGCGTGGTCGCCCGATACCGACCGCCTGCTGCCGCAACGCTATGACGCGCGCAACCTGGCCGGCAAACGCGCCTGCAAGGCCGCGTTGCAGGCGCGTCACGGCTTGCCGGCGGACCCGGAACGGCCGCTGATCGCCACGGGCAGCCGCCTCACGCATCAGAAGATGGCCGATGTGGCGCTCGACGCGATTGCCCTGGCGCTGGACGCGCACACCGACGCGCAGGTGGTAGTGCTGGGCTGTGGCGATCCCAAGCTGGAAGCCGCCTATTGCGCGCTGGCGCGGCAGCATCCTGGCCGTATCGGGGTATCGATCGGTTATCGGGAAGAAGACGGTCATCTGCTGCACGCGGGCGCCGACATCCTGCTGCATGGCAGCCGCTTCGAGCCATTTGGCCTGACCCCGGTCTATGCCATGCGCTACGGCACGGTGCCGGTCGTCTCGCGCGTGGGTGGACTGGCAGACACCGTGCGCGACATCGGCCACGGCCCCATACCGGCCGCCCGCGCCAATGGCATCGTGTTCGACGGCGACTCACCCGAAGCCATGTGCGCCGCCGTGTCGCGTGCACTAGGATGGTATGGCCGCCCGCACCACTGGCGCAGCGTGCAGCGTACCGGCATGCAGACCGACTTCAGCTGGCAAGCTCCCGCGCGCCAGTATCTGGCCATGTACGGCACGTTGGCGCCCACGCTGGCCGATATGCCGGTCATCGCGCCAAGGCCGCCCGAAGCAGCGGCGACGATACAGCCCGCGCGCAGCGGACGGCGGACGGTGGTGCTGCCGGAGACACCTGTGCTGTCGCCTGGCGACACCGGTGCCGCCGCGACGCCCGCCTGACGGGCATGCGGCTGCTTTTCCCCTGGGTGATTGCTGTGCGTGAAGGTGGCTCTCCATGATGACTGCTACGCCGACCGTGCCGCCAAGCGATGGCGTGCCCTCCACACAGAACTGGCAAACGCTCGGCGCCGATGCCAGGCTGCTGCCCTGCGGCAACGATGCCGCCGATGCGTACTGGTTCGGCCCTGTCCCGGTGGGCGATGGCCGGGTCCGCTTCCGCCTGTGGGCGCCCGACGCCGCGGCGCAAGGCCATGCCATCCGGCTGGAGATGGCGGGTATGGCTCCCCTGATCATGGCGACGGGCAAGCACGGATGGTTCGAAGCCGTGGCGCCATGCTGCAACGGTGCGCGCTACTGGTTCCGGCTCGACGACGGCACGATCGTGCCCGACCCCGCTTCGCGCCTGCAGGCGGACGACGTGCACGCCGCCAGCGTGCTATGCCTGCCCGAGCGGGATGCCGCGTACCCCTGGCGGCACATGGAATGGCATGGCCGCCCCTGGCATGAAGCCGTGATCTACGAACTGCACGTGGGCCTGTTCGGCGGCTATGCGGGCGTGACGTCCGAGCTGCACCGGCTGGCCGCGCTCGGCTTCACGGCCATCGAGCTGATGCCGCTGGCCGAGTTTCCCGGAAGCCGCAACTGGGGCTATGACGGCGTGCTGCCCTTCGCGCCCGAACACAGCTACGGGTCGCCCGACGAGCTGCGCGCGCTGATCGATACCGCGCACGGCCTGGGCATGATGGTGTTGCTCGACGTGGTCTACAACCACTTCGGGCCCGAGGGCAACTACCTGCACCGCTATGCCAGCGCCTTCTTCCGTAGCGACCGCCAGACGCCGTGGGGTCCCGCCATCGATTTCCGGCGCCCGGAAGTGCGGCGCTTCTTTGGCGAAAACGCCCGCTACTGGCTGGAATCGTTCCGCTTTGACGGGCTGCGGCTGGACGCCGTGCATGCCATCGACGACGAAGGGTGGCTGCCACGGCTTGCCGGCGAATTGCGGGGATGCCTGCCCGGCCGCCATATCCACCTGATCCTTGAGAACGACCACAACGATGTGGCGCTGATCCAGAGCGGCTATGACGCGCAATGGAACGACGATGCCCACCATGCGCTGCATGTGCTGCTGACCGGCGAGCATGATGGCTATTACCGCGAATACCAGGCCGGGCTGCCGGACGCCGCGCCCGTGAATGCCGTCGGCACACCGGCGCTGCATCACTTGGCGCGCGTGCTGGCCGAGGGTTTCGCGTGGCAGGGAGAAGTATCCCCGCACCGCAGCGGCGACGAGAACGGGCCGCTGCAGGACCGCGAGGTGCGGCGCGGACAGCCGAGTGCCGCGCTGCCACCCACGGCGTTCGTGATGTTCCTGCAGAACCACGACCAGACCGGCAATCGCGCGTTCGGGGACCGCCTGACGACAATGGCGGACCCCGACGCGCTGCGCGCCGCCGTGGCACTGCAACTGCTCTGCCCGCAGATCCCGCTGGTGTTCATGGGCGAGGAGCATGGCGCCCGCACACCTTTCCTCTACTTCACCGACCATCCGCCAGCGCTGGCGCAGGCCGTACGTGACGGCAGGCGGCGCGAGTTCGCGGCATCGTCGGCCTTCCGTGACGATGCGCACGCCGCGCGCATTGCGGACCCGAATGCGCCGGAGACGTTCGACGCATCGCGCCCGGTCTGCGACGATACCGACGGCGACTGCCGCGCATGGAACCACTACTACGGTGAGCTGCTGTCGATCCGGCGGCATGAAATCGTCCCTCGGCTGCATCATTGCCAGTCCGCCGGTGTCACGACCCTGGCCGGGCAGGCGCTGGTGGCCCGCTGGCGCATGGGCGACGGAAGCCTGCTGTCGATCTGGCTAAACCTCGGCACGGAACCGATTGAGGCAAGTTGCGAAGGCGGCCGCATGCTGCACGCCAGCCAGTCTGGCGCCATCGCCTCGCTCAATGCCGGCACCCTGCCTCCACATTGCTGCGTAGCGTGTCTTAAACCGGCGTGATCCTGCCATGACCGATCCCGTCGACCTGGATCACTCCGGCGTGCCGCGCGCCACCGCGCGGCTCCAACTGCATGCCGGCTTCACGTTTGCCGATGTCGTCGCGCTTCTGCCCTACTACGCGGGGCTGGGTGTCAGCCACCTGTACCTGTCACCGATCACCACCGCGCGCCCCGGTTCCACGCATGGCTATGACGTGACCGATTTCACGCGGATCAACGCGGAGCTTGGCGGCGAGGCAGGATTTCTCGACCTGGCGGGTCGCGCACGCGAGGCGGGCCTCGGCATCGTGCTGGACATCGTGCCCAACCACATGGCCGCCGACGTCACACACAATGCCTGGTGGCGCGATGTGCTGGCGCGCGGCGAGCAGAGTGCGCACGCCCACTACTTCGACATCGACTGGCAATGCGCGGACCCCGACCTGCGTGGCAAGGTGCTGCTGCCGATTCTCGGCGATCCATACTGGCAGACGCTCGAAGCCGGGGCGCTCCAGGCGCGGCGCGGTGACGATGGCCGGCTGACGCTGCATTACGGCAAGCACGACCTGCCGCTGGCCGAACCGGCCGATGCAGGCGCGTTGCCCGATGGCGCGCAGGCACTGCACGCGCTGCTGGAGACCCAGCACTACCGGCTGGCGTGGTGGCGCACGGGCGCTGCCACGCTGAACTGGCGGCGCTTTTTCGAGATCACCGACCTGGTGGGCGTGCGCGAAGAATGCGAAGACGTGTTCGAGGCCGTCCACGCCCTGCCGTTCCGGCTTTACCGCGAAGGCTGGATCGACGGCCTGCGCATCGATCATGTGGACGGATTGGCCGATCCCGCCGGCTATTGCCGCCGCATCCGCGAACGGCTCGATGCGCTGCGGCCCGGACGCCCCGCCGAACTGGCGCGCATGCATCCGTGGCTGGTCGTCGAAAAAATTCTCGGCGAGCAGGAGCCGATGCCTCGTGACTGGCGCGTCGATGGCTCGACGGGCTATGACTTCATGGACGAGGTCAGTGCCGTGCTCCACGATCCGCATGGCGAAGCCCGTCTCAATATGCTGTGGATGCGGATCAGTGGTGATGACCGCCCGTTCGCCGACCATGTACGCGCCGGCCGGCACCGCATCCTGGCCCGTCACCTGATCACCGAAGTCGATGCGCTCTGCGCGCGTCTGCACGACCAGGCGCGCCGCCATCCGGCCACGCGCGACTTGTCCAGGCACGCACTCCATCACGCGCTGACGTCCTTCATGACCGCGATCCCGGTCTACCGCAGCTACTACGCCGCTGCGAGCGACACGCCCGCGAACCGCGCGTTCGACGACGAGATGGTCGCAGCCGCAACCAATGCGGCACGCCATCACCTTGCCCCCGAAGAATCGGCCGCGCTCGATTTCATCCTGTCCAGCCTGCAGGCCGATGCCGCCCTCGACAGCGACGCAGGACAGCTACGCACAAAGCTTCAGCAACTGATGCCGGCGCTGGCGGCGAAATCGACGGAGGACACGGCGTTCTATCGCTATGGACGGCTGCTGTCGCGCAATGAGGTTGGCAGCGACCCAGGCACGCTGGCCATCGCCGCCGAACGCTTTCACGAGCGAATGCTGGCACGCCACGACAACTGGCCGCACGCCATGCTGGCGGTGGCCACGCACGACCACAAGCGCGG
>DAIOET010000298.1:0-5529 GCA_036746135.1 Cupriavidus sp. | reverse complement strand
TGCTGACGGGGGCCGTCAGGCGCTGCGCGGCCTGGCGCAGCTTGAGCGTGAACACGAGCCCCGCCGCGATGGCGAACAGCGCGGCACTGATCGTGTAGACCACGCCCGCGCCGGCCACATAGGCAAACCCGCCCAATGCCGGGCCGATGATGATGGCCGTCTGCGCGGCGGAACTGGCCAGCGCCACGGCACGCGGCAACTGGCGCGGCGTGACAACGCTGGGCAGCAGCGCCTGGAGCGTGGGCGTTTCGAACGCGCGGCAGCCGCCGATCGCGGCCACGAAAAAGAAAATGTGCTCGCTGGTGACCCATCCAGAGAAGCTGGCCACGGCCATCGAGGCAGCGATGACGGCCTCCAGCATCTGGCAGGTGCGCACGATGATCCGCCGATCGAAGCGGTCCGCCACATGGCCGGACATCAGCAACAGCACGATGGACGGCAGGAACTGCACCAGACCGACCATCCCGAGCATGAACGGATCGCGCGTCAGGTCATACATCTGCCAGCCCACCGCCACGGTGAAGATCTGGTAGCCGATGGTCGTGCAGAGCCGGGCAAACCAGAAATGCCGGAAGGCGGGGTCACGGAAGACGGTAGCCGGCTCGTCGGCCGGCAGCGCGGGGGCGTTGGACATGAGGCTGGAAGCGCCCTGAGGACGCAGGAGACAGGCAATGTACGCAATCGCGTACAAAGCTCACGATTCTAGCCGAGTCGGCGCCAACGTGCCGGGCATCTCTGTATCGGGAAGGACACAATGGGGCGGGCAGCGAGGATCTGCCGGGCGCCTTGCGCGCGATTTGAACCGCGCGCATGCCCCACCCCTCGCCCGAGCGGGAGAGGGGCGGCACACGGCCAGGATCAGGCGATTTCGCGCGTTTCCAGGAAGCGGATGTTCGGGAAGCGCTCTTGCGTCAGGCGCAGGTTGACCATGCTGGGCGCCAGATAGACATGGTCGCCGGCACCGTCCACCGCCACGTTGTGCCCGTTCTTGTCGATCAGCTTCTCGATCTCGGCCGGGTCGCCCTTGAGCCAGCGGGCCGTGGCGCACTCGTGCGACTCGAAGATCGCATCCACGCCATATTCGTGCTCCAGGCGGTGAGCCACGACGTCGAACTGCAGCATGCCGACGGCTCCGAGCACCAGCTCGTTCGACATTAGCGGACGGAACATCTGCGTGGCGCCCTCTTCGGCCAGCTGCTGCAGACCCTTCTGCAACTGCTTGACCTTCAGCGGGTTATTCAGGCGTGCGCGGCGGAAGAACTCCGGGGCGAACGACGGAATGCCGGTGAAGCGCAGCGGCTCGCCTTCGGTGAAGACATCGCCCAGGCGGATCGTGCCGTGGTTGGGCACGCCGATGATGTCGCCAGCAAAGGCTTCCTCGGTGGTGTTGCGATCTTGCGCCATGAACGTGATGGCGTTGTTGATGGCCACGGTCTTGCCCTGCGACACATGCAGCAGCTTCATGCCGCGATCGAAACGGCCCGAGCACACGCGCACGAACGCGATGCGGTCACGGTGGCGCGGGTCCATGTTGGCCTGGATCTTGAACACGAAACCGCTGAACTTGCCTTCCTGCGGCTCCACGGTGCGCGTTTCGGTCTGGCGCGCCAGCGGAGGCGGCGACAGCTCGCACAGCGCGTCCAGCAGCGACTGCACGCCGAAGTTGTTGATCGCCGAGCCGAAGTACACCGGCGTCTGCTTGCCGCCCAGGAAGGCGTCCTTGTCGAACGTGTGCGACGCGCCGCGCACCAGTTCGATCTCCATACGCAGCTCGTCGGCCTGCGAACCCAGGATGCGGTCGAGTTCGGGGTTGTCCAGCCCGTCGAGAATGGCGGCGGTACCCTTTTCGCCCTTCGGGTCGAACAGCTGCACCTTGTCGTCGATCATGTGGTACACGCCGCGGAACGCCTTGCCCATGCCGATCGGCCAGGTCATCGGCGCGCACTGGATCTTGAGCACGTCCTCGATTTCGTCGAGCAGTTCGATCGGCGAGCGGCCCTCGCGGTCGAGCTTGTTGATGAACGTGAGAATCGGGGTGTCGCGCAGGCGGCAGACGTTCAGCAGCTTGATGGTCTGCGCTTCCACGCCGTTGACCGAGTCGATCACCATCACGGCCGAGTCAACGGCGGTGAGCGTGCGGTACGTGTCTTCGGAGAAGTCCTCGTGGCCCGGCGTATCGAGCAGGTTCACGATGTTCTCGGCCTGGTCCGCGCGCGACTGATACGGGAACTGCATCACCGACGACGTCACCGAGATGCCGCGCTGCTTTTCCAGTTCCATCCAGTCGGACGTGGCGTGGCGGTCTGCCTTGCGCGCGCGCACTTCGCCGGCAACCTGGATGGCGCCGCCGAACCAGAGCAGCTTTTCGGTCAGCGTGGTCTTACCCGCATCCGGGTGGGAAATGATGGCAAACGTGCGACGACGCGCAATTTCGGAAACGAGCGAACTCACGGCTTTTGGAATCGGGTAGAGGCAATGGCCCTCGGCACAGCGCTGGCGCCGGTGACGGCGAGGCGGAAAGGCCAGGGAAGCAGCCCGGGACGCATCCCGGGATCGGATTGGGGCGCCATTTTACCGGTTCGCGGTCCCGGCTGGGGCATGCGCTGGCGTGGCAAGGTTTTCCCGCGCCGGATCACGCCCGCGCAGACTGCCGAACTGCAGCGCGTACTGCCGCGTCAGCTCGGCGCCAAAGAAGAAGATCTGTGCCGAGTAATACACCCACAGCATCAGCGCCACCACCGAACCTGCCGCCCCATAAGACGACGCCACGGCGCTGTTGCCCAGGTAGACGCCGATCAGCCGCTTGCCGACGGCAAACAGCAGCGCCGTGATGATGGAACCCATCAGCACGTCCTTCCACGCGATCCGCACATTGGGCAGCATCTTGAAGATCGTGGCGAACAGCGCGGTCACCACGACAAACGAAAAGGCGGTGGAAATCACATCGGCCACCGGCGCGAACCAGGACGCCGTCCAGAGCTGGCCCCAGAACCGGTTGATGACGGCCAGCGCCGCGTTGACGACCAGCGACACCAGCAGCATGAATGCCAGCGCCAGCACGATGCTGAAAGACAGCAGCCGCGCGCGCAGCAGCTTCTTCCATCCAGCGCCGAGGGGCGGCGGCGCATGCCAGATATCGTCAAGACTGCTCTTGAGCTCCGCGAACGCGCTCGTGGCGCCGACGATCAGGATGCCAAACGCGATCATCGCCGCAACGCCGCTCCCGCCGGCCCGGTGCGTGGCGGCCAGGATGCCCTGGATCGCCGCGGCGCCCTGCTCGCCCACCAGCCCGTTCAACTGCATGAATATCTCGCCGCGCGCGGCCTCGGCGCCAAAAAACAGCCCGGCGATCGAAATCACCAGCACCAGGATCGGCGCCATAGAGAACAGCATGTAGAACGATAGCGCCGCCCCTTTGCTGGCCGCGCGGTGCTCGAACCACGACACGATGGCCGCCGACACCACGCGTACCGTACGGGTGCCGGTATGACGGTCGGGCAGCCAGCGGCCGCGCTGCGGACGCGGGGGCGATGGATCGGAATTCTCGGGCACGTGTTCTGAGGGCATGCCGGGGGCGTCCTAAAGTGGGCTGGCGTCGGGCCGAGGCGGGTTCACGGCGTCGGCACAGTCTGGCTGGCGTGGCCGATCCTGTCTGTCGGCCGGCGTCTGATGCATACGGTCATGCATTCGCTCATGCGTGCGTTCATCATAGTTCGCTTGGCCGACAGTGCGCACGGCGCCTGCTACAGTTGATCAAGGCACACATGCCGGACCCGCACCGCAGGGTACGTGCCCGTCCGCTCAGAACAGGAGCCATACGTGATCCTCACCTTGAATGGCCGGCGCCATGCCGCGCGCGCGGCCTCGCTCTCCGCCTGCCTGGCGCTCTGCCTGGCCATGCTGTCAGGCTGCGAACGCAACCAGCCCCCGGGACCTGGCCCGAAACCGATCTCGGGCAATGGCCCGGCGTCGCCCGCGGCAACCGCCGCCTCCGGCGCGCAGGCCGCACCGCGCTAGCGTCGGCATCGTCCCGGCCGTACCCGTTTCTGCGGACCGCGCCGGTTTCAGTGCTGCAACCGGATGCACGAGCGGCCCGGAGGGCGGACGTCATGACGTCCGACGTGCTACGCCAGCACGGCCGGATGGCCGAAGTCCCCTGAAAAAGCAGACACGGGTGTTTGTTTCGCGCACCGGATGGCTGCGCCTTCCCACTTCATAAACCCCTAATCTGCGCGCTGGCCGCCGGTACGCAGGCGCGCGGCGTTTCACGGTGGACCGCCCTACGGGGCCTTGCGTCCGCTTGCGGTTACAACGACGTAACCGATTGCTGCCGCGCGCGCGCCATAGCGCCTGTCATACAGCGCCCACCCTTCCTGTAATCCTTGTAAAACAAGCGTTTGCATGGGATTGGCACACTTGTCGCTCTATAGCCTACCGGGAGAAGTACGAGTCCAAGAACAAGATAGTCAGAACGCAGGAGAAGACTCTGCCATGCGTCATCCACCAGCGCGAATGACGGCGCGCCGGCGCGCCTATCGGCTTGCCGGCCCACCTCCGTCCGTCAGGGAGCTGCTGTCGCCGCCCCTGCTTCCGTCTCCACGCCTAGCCGCGCGTCCTGTGACGACCTTTTGTGCCGCCGCCCAGCGTGGCGTGGCCGCGCCTGCCAGCAGGCAGCGCAACGGGCATCCCGGCTGCTGATTTTTGCGGCCGGCGGCAGACGTGAAACAGGTTTCGGGTAAGCGCCCGTTGCTTTTTGGCGCGTCCGGACCTAAACCGGTTTACGTGCTCCGTCCCCCGGCGGGCACCTTTTTTCAAGCAGGGAGGGAGCCACCCATGTACGCCAGAGTCTTCGCCGCCATCGCGCTGGCCTTGCTCTCAACCGCGGCCACGCCGGCGCTTGCTGGCAACTATGCCTATTTCGACCGGCCTGAAGACGTCAACCTGAACAGTCACGCGGCCGTCAGCAACGATATCTATGTGCGCGCCTTTGGCTGGACTTGGGGCGACGTGCGATACAAGCAGGACCCGGCCACGGCGCAACCCGCCGAGCGCCAGGCGCGCGACAACGTCACCGATCCGCACGATGTGGCGCCCGGACGGCAGCTACACGATGACAGCGCACCGCCGCGCGGGCGGCGCGGCAAGGTCAGCATGAGCTAAGGGTAAGGGAGTCGATCAGCAGATTTTGCGCGGGCCAAGCCGCGCCAGCCTTCGCGCCGCTGTCCGGGCAGAAGGACGAAGGGGATCCGGCGAGCGGACGTCGCCGGATCCCCCTTGGCGCCACAGCACTGGCCGTGGCGCTTCTTCAGCGATATCCCCTGTGACGAACGACTAGTCGCCCGGTGCTCCTGGCTGCAGATCCACGCGGATATTGTGCTTGTGCATCAGCCGGTACAGCGTCACGCGCGAGACGTTGAGTTCGCGCGCGGCCGGTACCACGTGGAAACCGTGGCTGGCCATCACCGTGCGGATGGCTTCGCGCTCGGCTTCTTCCCGGATGGCATCGAGCGTCTTGCGCGGGACTTCCAC
>DAIOET010000297.1:0-5543 GCA_036746135.1 Cupriavidus sp. | reverse complement strand
TCGAGCAGGTCAACAACATCTGCCAGACCACCGTGCTGCAGGACGCCTGGGACCGCGGCCAGGCCGTGACGGTTCATGGCTGGATCTACGGTGTGTCCGACGGCCTGCTGCGCGACCTGGGCATGGCCGCCAGCAGCAACGCGGAATTGCAGGCGCAGATCGCTGCCGCACTGCTGCAATACGGCGATCCGCCACAAGCATCGATCCGCTGATAACCACGACTGAAGCCCACCTGCTTCGAGGAGACACAGACATGCAAAATCCGAGCGATCCCATCGTCATCGTTTCTGCGGCACGCACCCCGATGGGTGCGTTCCAGAGCGAACTGAGCAGTCTGACAGCGCCGCAGCTTGGTGCCGCGGCCATCCGCGCCGCCGTCGAGCGTGCCGGCATCAAGCCGGAGCAGGTGCAGGAAGTGGTGTTCGGCTGCGTGCTGCCCGCCGGACAGGGGCAGGCCCCGGCGCGTCAGGCCGCGCTTGGCGCCGGGCTGCCGCTGGACGTGGCGTGTACCACGGTCAACAAGATGTGCGGCTCGGGCATGCGCGCGGCGATGACGGTCTACGACGGCCTGCTGGCCGGATCGTTCGACGTCGCCGTGGCTGGCGGCATGGAAAGCATGACCAACGCGCCGTATCTGATTCCCAAGGGCCGTGGCGGCTATCGCATCGGCCACGGCATGATTTACGACCACATGATGCTGGACGGCCTGGAGGATGCCTACGACAAAGGCCGCGCGATGGGCACGTTCGGCGAGGACTGCGCCGCCAAGTACCAGTTCACGCGCGAACAGCAGGACGCCTTTGCGATGGAGTCGGTGCGTCGTGCCCAGCATGCCACCGAAGCCGGCGACTTCCGCTGGGAGATCGCTCCGGTCACGGTATCGGGCAAGGGCGGCGACACGGTCATCGACACCGATGAAGGCCCGCGCCGCATCAAGGTGGACAAGATCCCGTCGTTGAAGCCCGCGTTTGCCAAGGACGGCACGATCACCGCCGCCTCGTCGTCATCGATCAACGACGGCGCCGCCGCGCTGGTGATGATGCGCGAGTCCACGGCGAAGCGGCTCGGCCTGGTGCCGATCGCGCGCATGCTGGGCCATACGTCGCACGCGCAGGCGCCGGGCTGGTTCACGACCGCGCCGGTGGAGGCCATTGCCAAGCTCTACCGCAAGCTCGACTGGACCACCGACAGCGTGGACCTGTTCGAAATCAACGAAGCGTTTGCCGTCGTACCGATGGCCGCGATGCACGACCTCAAGATTCCGCGTGACAAGGTGAATATCCACGGTGGCGCATGCGCGCTGGGGCATCCGATCGGCGCTTCGGGCGCGCGCATCATGACCACGCTGATTGGCGCGCTGCGCAAGACCGGCGGCAAGCGTGGCGTGGCCAGCCTGTGCATCGGCGGCGGCGAAGCCACTGCGGTCGGTATCGAGATCGTCTGACGGAAACTGATAACAACTAACCAGCTGGAGTTTCGCCATGCCTACCGCGCTCGTTCTTGGTGCTTCCCGGGGCCTCGGCCTCGAATTCGTCAGGCAGTATCGCGCCGATGGCTGGCGCGTGGTGGCTGCCGCGCGCAGCGACGAAGGCGTGGCCGCGCTCAAGGCGCTTGGCGCCGAGGCGCACCAGATCGACCTGACCGATGCCGGCCAGGTGGCCGGCCTGGGCTGGAAGCTCGATGGCGAGACCTTCGACGTGGCGATCTACAACGCCGGCGTGATCGGCCCGCGTACCGAAGGCGCGCAGCCAATCGCGCAGCAGGACTTCGATGCCGTGATGCACGCCAACGTGCTCGGCCCGATGATGACGCTGCCGTTGCTGCTGCCGTTCGTCGAAACCGGCAATCACGGCCGGGGCGGCGTGCTGGCCGTGCTGTCATCGAAAATGGGCAGCATCAGCGGCATGGAGAGCAATGCGGCGTGGATGTATCGCGTCAGCAAGGCGGCGGTCAACGCGGTGCTGAAGAGCGTGTCGCTCGATGCGCGCCACGCCATCTGCGTGGCGCTGCATCCGGGCTGGGTGCAGACCGATATGGGCGGCCCCAACGCCGACCTGACGCCGCAGCAAAGCGTGGCCGGCATGCGCCGCACGCTGGCCGGCGTGACGCACAACGACAACGGCAGCTTCCACAACTACGATGGCACGGCCATCCCCTGGTAAAGAACGACGCTCATGCTGCTGACTCCCGAACAGGAAATGATCCGTGACGCCGTGCGCCAGTTTGCGCAGGACGTCATCGCGCCACAGGCCGCGCAATGGGATCGCGAGAAAACCTTTCCCAAGGATGTGCACAAGGAACTGGCACGCCTGGGCGCCTATGGCGTGGCCGTGCCCGAGGAACTGGGCGGCGCGGGTCTCGACTACCTGTCGCTGGCGCTGATCCTTGAAGAGATTGCCGCTGGCGATGGCGGCACGTCGACCGTCATCAGTGTCAACAACTGCCCCGTCTGCAGCATGCTGATGGCCTTTGCCAACGACGCGCAGAAGCAGAAATGGCTGGTGCCGCTGGCACGTGGCGAAATGCTCGGCGCGTTCTGCCTGACCGAGCCGCACGTCGGCTCGGACGCCGCGGCGCTGCGCACCACGGCCACGCGCGATGGCGACCATTACGTGCTGAACGGCGTGAAGCAGTTCATCACCAGCGGCAAGCATGCCGATGTGGCAATCGTGATGGCCGTCACGGACAAGGCAGCAGGAAAGCGCGGCATCAGCGCGTTCCTGGTGCCGACCTCGACGCCGGGCTACATCGTCGCGCGCCTGGAAGACAAGCTTGGCCAGCATTCGTCGGACACCGCGCAGATCGTGTTCGAGGACTGCCGGATTCCGGCCGACTGCATGCTGGGCGAAGAGGGCGCCGGTTACAAGATGGCGCTGTCCGGGCTGGAGGGCGGCCGCATCGGCATCGCGTCGCAAAGCATCGGCATGGCACGCGCCGCGTTCGAGGCCGCGCTGGCCTATGCGAAGGAGCGCGAGAGCTTTGGGCAGCCGCTGTTCCAGCACCAGGCCGTGCAGTTCCGTCTGTCCGACATGGCCACGCAGATCGAAGTGGCGCGCCAGATGGTGTGGCATGCGGCGTCGCTCAAGGACGCCGGCCGGCCCTGCCTGAAAGAAGCCGCGATGGCCAAACTGTTCGCCAGCGAGATGGCCGAGCGCGTATGCTCGGACGCGATCCAGGTGTTCGGCGGCTACGGATATGTGAACGATTTCCCGGTCGAGCGGATCTATCGTGATGTGCGCGTGTGCCAGATCTACGAAGGCACCAGCGATATCCAGAAGATCCTGATCGCCCGCGCGCTTGGATGAAGTTTCCGCAGTCCCTGTCAAACCGTCGCACCTGAACCGGAGCCCCCCGCGATGACCGCCCCCATCGATTTCTATTTCGATTTTTCCTCGCCCTACGGTTACTTTGCCAGCACCCGCATCGACGAACTCGCGCAGAAGTACGGCCGCGGCGTGATGTGGCACCCGGTGCTGCTGGGCGTGGTGTTCAAGACCACGGGGTCGTCTCCGCTGCCGTCGATTCCGCTCAAGGGCGAGTATTGCTGGCGCGATTTCGAACGGACTGCGCAGTTCCACGGCATCGACTACAAGCGCCCCGCGCACTTTCCGCTGCCGACGCAGCACGCCGCGCGTGCCATGCTCTGGCTGCAGAACCAGCATGGCGCCGACCTGGCCGCCGCGTTCGCCAAGGCCGTGTACCGCGCGCTGTTCGTCGATGACATCAACATCGCCGAACCGGCCGAACTGGCAAAGCTGGCCGAAACGCTCGGCATCGACCCGATCGCGATGAACGAAGGCGCCACGAGCTACCAGATCAAGGATCAGCTCAAGGCGGAGATCGAGGTGGCGATGGCCAAGGGCGTGTTCGGCTCCCCGTTCGTGATCATCGATGGCGAACCGTTCTGGGGCTTTGATCGCTTCGAGCAGATCGAGGCCCATCTGAAGAGCCGGCGGCAGACCGAACTGCGCGCCGTCGGCGGCAATGACATTTCAAAGGAAAAGAAACCCGCATGACCGCAGCAAACCAGGCCGCACGCTTCGATTGCGTGATCTTTGACTGTGACGGCGTTCTCGTCGACAGTGAGCCGATCGTCCATCGCGTGCTGAACCGCGTGCTCAATGAGCTTGGCATCGAGATCACGCTCGAGGAATCGATGAAATGGTTCCTCGGCCGTGCGGTGCGCGACGAGCTTGGCAATATCGAGGCGCGTCTCGGCAAGCCGCTGCCGCGCAACTTCCTGTCCGAATGGTTCGTGCGCCGCGATGCCGCGCTGATCGAGGAACTGGAAGCCGTGCCGCATATCCGCCCAACGATCGAAGCGATCAAGGCGCGTGGCCTGCCCGTGTGCGTGGCGTCGGGTGCGGACCGTATCAAGGTCAAGCTCCAGCTCAAGCATACGGACCTGCTGGGCCTGTTCACCGACGACGCGCGCGAGCATATCTTCACGGCGACCGAAGTGGAGCACAGCAAGCCCGCCCCCGACGTCTACCTGCTGGCCGCGCGCACGATGGGCGTGGACCCATCGCGCTGCGCCGTGGTGGAAGACAGCCCGACCGGCGCCAGCGCCGGCGTGGCCGCGGGCATGACTGTCTTCGGCTATGCCGCCCGCACCAATGCCGATGAACTGCGCGCCACTGGCGTGAAGACGATCTTTACCGATATGCGCGACCTGCCGGAGCTGATCGCATGACGAGCAAGCGCCAGTCCGGTGCCGGCGCCGAGCCTTGCCCCTGCGGCAACGGCGCGTACGCCACGTGCTGCGGCCGCTTTCATCGTGGCGAGGCCATGCCGCAAACGGCCGAGGCGTTGATGCGCTCGCGCTACAGCGCATACGTGCTGGGCAATGAAAGCTGGCTGCGCCAGACCTGGCATGTGTCGACATGTCCGCAGGACCTGTCCGCCGATGCCGGCACGCGCTGGTTGGGGCTGAGCGTGAAGTCGCACACCCAGCAGGACGACACGCACGCCACCGTGGCCTTTGTGGCGCGATACAAGGTGGGCGGGCGTGCGCACCGGCTGGAAGAGTTGAGCCGCTTCGTCTTCGAGCCGCGTGAGCCAGGCACGCCGGCACGCTGGCTGTACGTCGATGGCGATCTGAAGGGACAGGAAGGAAACGACTGACGACCGCGCACGCGCGCCGTCACCGGCTGACCAGGCACGATATCAAGAGAACACAGGAAGAGACATGCCCACGCTGGAAACCAAACTGAACGCACGCTCGGAATCGTTCAAGGCCAATGCCGAGACGATGCAGACGCTGGTGGCCGACCTCCGGCAGAGGATCGCCAAGCTGGCCGAAGGCGGCGGCGAGGATGCGCGCAACAAGCATCTGGGTCGCGGCAAGCTGCTGCCGCGTGACCGCGTGCAACAGTTGCTCGACCCCGGCACGCCGTTCCTGGAACTGTCGCAGCTCGCGGCGTACGACATGTACGACGATGCCGCGCCCGGTGCCGGCATCATCACCGGCATCGGCCGGGTTGCCGGACAGGAGTGCGTGATCGTCTGCAACGACGCCACGGTCAAGGGCGGCACCTACTACC
>DAIOET010000296.1:0-5552 GCA_036746135.1 Cupriavidus sp. | reverse complement strand
CGCAAAGAAATCATTTGCATCCTAATTAATTCACGTCTATCATTCGGCCCATGCCCCCGATAGACGCCCTCCGTTTCGCCTTTACCGGTCAGTTGATGCTGTCCGGCCGACAGTGGCGACAGATCAGTCAAGCCGCAGTTACCGCTCACGGCATCTCGGCCGCCGCGGCCGCGCCCCTGCTGTTTATCCGCCGCCTTGGTGGTGGCGTGCGCCAGGTGACCCTGGCTGACTATGTGGGCGTGGAAGGCGCCACGCTGGTGCGGTTGGTCGACCAGCTGTGCGCGGCGGACCTCGTACGCCGCGAGGTCGACCCGAGCGACCGGCGCGCCAATGTGCTGTCGCTGACCGAGGCCGGCGATCGCATGGCCGAACGTATCGAGGTGGAACTCAAGCAGCTGCGCGCCGAAGTCTTTGCGGAAGTCAGTGAAGGCGACATGGCTGCGGCACTGCGCGTGCTCGACGCGCTCTCGCGCGCCGCTGCTGCCTCTGCATCGGGCAAGCAGGAGTCCTGAGCGTCATGGTTAGCTGGCCGTCCGCCAGGGACTGGATCTTCTCCTTCAAGGCCTTTATCGCCGCCATGCTGGCGCTCTGGATCGCGATGTATCTGGGGCTGCCGCGTCCGTACTGGGCGATGGGGTCCGTCTATATCGTCGCGCACCCGCTGACCGGTGCCACTCGTTCCAAAGCCCTATACCGTGTACTTGGCACGCTGATCGGCGCCGCCGCGGGCGTGGCCCTGGTGCCGCCGCTGGTCAACTCGCCGCCGTTGCTGATGGGAGCAGTGGCCGTCTGGGTAGCGTGCCTGCTGTACGTGGCGCTGCTGCATCGCACGCCGCGCAGCTACGTCTTCATGCTGGCCGCCTATACGCTGCCGCTGGTGGCGCTGCCGTCGGTCGACAATCCGGTGGGCATTTTCGACCTGGCCGTGGCCCGTTCCGAAGAGATCTGCCTCGGCATCCTGTGCGCGGCCGTGGTGGGTGCCGTTGTCATGCCGGCCAGCGTGGCCAACGTGCTGCGCGACAAGTCGCGTCAATGGATGGCCGATGCCACGCTTTGGGCCGCCGACATGCTGTCCGCGACGCCGGGCACCAAGGTCTCGCGCCACCATAGCCGCCATCGGCTGGCGGCCGACATCCTGGCGCTGGACCAGTTGATCAGCCAGTTGAGCTATGACTCCGAGAGCGCGGCACGTGTGCGCGCCGCGCGCGAACTGCGTGGGCGCATGACGATGCTGCTGCCGGTGTTGTCTTCGCTGGCGACGATCGTCGAATCGATGCAGGCCGCTGGTGGTGTGCCCGCGCCGCTGGCCGCGCAGATGCAGGCCGTGCGGGACTGGATTCAGGGCGGTGCCGCATCAGACGCGCGCCCGGTACTCACGTCGACGCCCGTGCAGGAGGGTTGGGATGCCGCGCTGGTCACGGCGGCGGAAGACCGCCTGCAGCAGATGCTGGCGCTGTGGCACGACTGCGTGACGCTGTGCCGCCGCCTGGGCGACAAGCACATCGAAGGGCAGTGGGTGCCGGAATTCCTGCGCTGGGAGGTGGGCCGCGCCCGCCACTACGACCACGGCATGTTGCTGTTCTCGACGGTGACCGTGGCGATGGCGATCTTTGCGATGGGCATGGTCTGGATCCATACGGGCTGGGCCGATGGCGCTGGCGCCGTGGCGCTTGGCGCGATTTCCTGCTGTTTCTTTGCCGCGCTCGACGAACCGGCGCCGATGATCCAGTCGTTCTTCAACTGGAACGTGGTCTGCCTGCTGATTTCGCTGGTGATGCTGTTTGCCGTGTTGCCGATCGCGCACGACTTTGAAATGCTGGTGCTGATGTTCGCGGTGCCGTACCTGATCATCGGCCTGCTCGTGGCGCAGCCGCGGCTGGCGATGATCGGCATGCCGCTGGCAGTGGTTACCGCCAACGACATCGGCATTCAGGGCGCCTACAGCGCCAACTTCCAGTCGTTCTTCAACAGCAATCTGGCTGGTATCGCGGGCATCGCGTTTGCGCTGGTATGGACGCTGGTGGTGCGGCCGTTCGGCACCAGGGCTGCCACGCGCCGGCTGGTGCGCGCGGGCTGGAGCGATATTGCCGAGAACGCACTGGGCAGGCATCCCGACTCTCATACCCGGCTGCGCGCGCGCATGCTGGACCGCCTGGCGCAGTTGGTGCCGCGGCTGGCTGCCAGCGAAAGCGAAGTCTCGTCCGATGGCTTCAGCGAAGTACGCGTGGAATTGACGGCGCTGGCGCTGCAACGCGAAATGGAAGGGATGCCGGCCGATGAACAGCATGCGGTGCGGCGCGTGCTGCGCAGCATCTCCACGTACTACAAGGCACGCCTCGATGGCTCGGCCGATGCGCCGCCCGCCGCGCTGCGTACCCGTCTGGCCAACGCACAGCAGAAGGTGCGGTCGCGCGTGGCGCTGGCCGCGCTGGTCGACATGCAGGTGGCCCTGTTTCCGCCGGCGCTGCCGGCACCTGTTTCCGGAAAAGCATGATGCCCGGTGAAATCAGTATCTATGGCGTGTTCATCCCCAGCCTGCTGGTGTGGATGCTCGTCGCGTTCGTCATCACGAGTGTTGCCCGCGCGGTGTTGTCGCGCGTTGGCTTCTATCGGCTCGTGTGGCATCGGTCCCTCTTCAACCTGGCGCTGTACGCCATCATCCTCGGTGGGGTGGTAGCGATGGTGCCTTCGCTGCAATCATGAAACTCAGACTCTCATCGCTCGGGCCGGTCGTGCTGACGCTGGCCGTCACCGCCGTTGGCGCCGTTGTTGTCAAGCATCTCTGGGACTACTACACAGTGGCCCCGTGGACCCGCGACGGCCATATCCGCGCCGACGTGGTGCAGGTGGCGCCCGATGTCTCGGGGCTGGTCACGCGCATTGCGGTCAAGGATAACCAGCATGTGAAGGCTGGCGACGTGCTGTTCGAGATCGACCATGAGCGCTACGCACTGGCCTTGCGCCAGGCCGAAGCGACGGCCGCCGCGGTGCGTGCCAACCTGTCGCAGGCACGCCGCGAGGCCACGCGCAGCCAGAAGCTGTCGGACGTGGTCTCCAAGGAAATCGTCGAGGAAGGATTGGCCAAGGTGCAGCAGGGCGAAGCCCAGCTTGCCCAGGCCGACGCCGCCATCGGCGTGGCCAGGCTGAACCTGGAACGCACGAAAGTGCTGAGTCCGGTGGAAGGCTATGTCAACGACCGTCTGCCTAGACTGGGCGACTACGTGGTGACCGGCAAGCCCGTGCTGTCTATGGTGGACTCGAAGTCGTTCCACGTGGAAGGGTATTTCGAGGAAACCAAGCTGCAGGGCATCCATATCGGCAGCCCGGTGGACATCCGCATCATGGGCGAAAAGCGCGTGCTGCAGGGCCACGTCCAGAGCATCGCGGCCGGTATCGAAGACCGCGACCGCACCAATGGCTCGAACCTGCTGCCGAACGTGAACCCGACGTTCAACTGGGTGCGCCTGGCCCAGCGCGTGCCGGTGCGCATCCAGTTCGACCAGATGCCCGAGGACGTGCGCCTGGTGGCTGGCCGTACCGCAACGGTGTCCGTGAAGGGCGACGGCCAGACGACGGACAAGACTGCCGCGCCGGCGGCGGCCGTGGAAAAGAGTGCCTCGCATGACAAGGTCGCGCTGGCCGGCAAGGGCGCGTCCGCAACCGGAGTGCTGCAGTGAAACGCTTTGCCCGTGTCACGCTGGCGGCGATGTTGCCGTTGGCGCTGGCCGCCTGCATGACCTTGGGCCCCGACCATAAGGTGCCCGACGATGCCGCCGCCAAATCGGCCGCGGCCAACGGCCCGTTCGCCAACACCGGCAGCGACGCCGTATCGATCGCCGACGTGCCCAACGACTGGTGGCGTCTGTACGACGATCCTCATATCGATGAACTCGTGCAGCAGGCGCTGGTCGCCAACACGGACCTGCGCGTGGCGGCCGCCAACCTCAAGCGGTCGATTGCCGTCTATCACGAAGTGGAAGCGGAAAACCTGCCGGAAGCGAAATTCCGCGCCAGCGCGGAGCGCGGCCAAATTGCCGGCGAGCCGCTGCTGCACGAGGAAAAAATCCCCGTGATGAATTTCGGCGATATCGGTTTCGAAGTGTCGTACCTGATCGACTTCTGGGGCAAGCTCAAGCGTGCCGATGAAGCCGCGCTGGCAGCCGCACAGGCCAGTCACGCGGCGCTGGACCAGGCGCGCGTGGGTGTGGTCGCCGAAACCGTGCGTGCGTACGTGCAAGGCTGCACCGCCACGCACGAGCTGCACGTTGCCCAGCACCAGCTCGATCTACAGGAGCGTGGCGTAACGCTGGCGCAGAAACTGGTCGACGCCGGGCGCGGCCAGCCTACGGACCTATTGCGTGCGCAGGCGCAGGCAGACTCGCTGCGTGCCGTATTGCCGAAGTATCGCGCCGAGCAGGAAGGCGCCGCCTATCGGCTGGCCGTGATGCTGGGCAAGCCGCCGATGGCGCTCGATGTGAAGAGCGTGGCGTGCGAGCATGTGCCGGAATTGAAGCAGCCGCTGCCCGTTGGCGATGGCACCGCATTGCTCAAGCGCCGTCCGGACGTGCGCCAGGCCGAACGCGAACTGGCGTCGGCCACGGCAAAGATCGGGGTGGCCACGGCCGATCTGTTCCCGCAGATCCGCATCGGCGCGTCGGCGGGCTTCACCGGTATTCTCGATCACCTGGGCCAGGCGCCGACCGCGCACTGGGGCTGGGGGCCGGCGCTGTCGTGGACCATCCCGACCAGCGGCACGCGCGCGCGTATCCACAACATGGAGTTCGGTGCCGAAGGCGCGCTCGCGCACTTCGACGGCGTGGTGCTCAAGGCGCTGCGCGAAACGCAGAGCGCGCTGTCCGCGTACACGCACGAGCTGGAACGCAATGCATCGCTGCGCGCCGCGCGTGACAAGGCCGACGAGGCCGCGCGACAGAACCGCCTGCTGTGGCAGGCCGGCCGTTCGCCGTACCTGCAAAGCCTGGATGCCGATCGCACGCTGGCAAATACCGATGCCGCACTGGCCGCGTCGGATGCGCAGGTGGCGATGGATCAGATCAATCTTTTCCTGGCACTAGGTGGCGGCTGGCAGAACGCGCCGGCCATCGCCAGCCATCCTGTGGGCAAGGAAGCGGGCACCCCGGTTGACCATCAGCCAATGGCGCATTGAGGTAAGCTTGCGCCTCGGCCGCACCTATCCGGTGCGGCCGCTCCTCGATTCCCAGGAAAAACAATACCTATGAAAATGCTCTCGATCACGAAGACCCTGGCCGCCGCTACCGTGGCACTGGGCGTGGTGGCTGCCGGCAACGCGGTGGCACAGGAACAGACCGTTCGCCTTGGTACCGTCAGCGGCCCGGACGCCGAAGTCTGGCAGGTGGTGCAGAAAGTGGCCAAGAAGAATGGCCTGAACGTAAAGGTCGTGGAATTCAACGACTACGTGCAGCCGAACGCCGCGCTGGATGCCGGCGACCTCGACGCCAACAGCTTCCAGCATCAACCGTATCTGGACAGCCAGATCAAGCAGCGCGGCTACAAGATGGTCAGCGTTGGCT
>DAIOET010000295.1:1853-5565 GCA_036746135.1 Cupriavidus sp. | reverse complement strand
TGGCGTGGCTCTGTGCGTGCGTGGCGATGTCACTGGCGCTCTGCGCCAGCGCGTCGCGGACGCTCTGCTGGTGCGCGGCGGCTTGCGTGCTCGCCTGCTGCCATTCGTCGCGCATCGTCGCGGCCATGCCGGCCAATGTGTCGTGCCAGGCGGCGAGGCGCGTTTCATCGCGCGTGGCAAGTGCCACCTGACGGGCCTCTTCCTGCGTGGCGAGCTGCGACCGCAGATCGGCGTGCGCGCTGCTGACCGTGCCGGCGATGTCGGCGGCGTGCTGCGCGAAGGCGGCTGAGGCCTCGGTCATCGCCAGGCGGTTGGCGCTAGCGAGCGATTCGCCCGTCTGTTCCAGGCGCGACAGCGCGGCGTCCCAGGTCCGGGCCGTGCCGGCGGTGGTGGAGTCGAGGCGGGTGCCGATGCCATCCACAAGCGCGGCCGAGCGTTGAACGAAGGTTTCGCCGAAACCGTCGAGCGTTGCGCGCAGGTCCGAAGTGAGGGCGGTACTGGCCCGCTGGTGATCGGCGAGGGCGTTGCGCCAGGTGTCGGCCAGCGCCGTGGTGGTGGAGTCGAAGCGGGCGGAGAGACCGTCCAGATGCTGCTGCACGGTCTGCGTGACGGTGTCGCGCACGGTGGCCGCTTCATGGGCGAGGCCGGCCATCGTGGAGTTCACGGCAGGCTGGATTGCCGCGCTGGCCGCGCGCGCGCTGTCGGCGATGCCTTCCTTCAGCGACTGCCCGACGGTTTCGGCCAGGCGCCCGTAGGCCGCGTCGGTGCGCGTGTGGAAGGCGTCCTGGCTGGCCGAAAGACGCTCGCAGAGCGCCTCATTCTGGCGGGCCATCGCGTCGGTCATGGTTTCCAGTCGACTCACCAGCGCGGGCATCAGCTCCGCCTGCCGCTGCAGCAGCGCAAAGACCGTGTCTTGCTGATGATGGCGGGAATGCACGCGCAGCGTGGTGGCGATGCGCTCGTCCAGTAATTGCGCTGCCTGCACGCGCTCGCGTCGGGCAAGCGTTGACAGCAGTCCAAGCATGGCCGAGGTGGCCACGCCCGCGACCGACGTCCCGAACGCAAAGCCCAGGCCCTTGACCGGTGCCGCCAGCGAGGCGCGGATGGCCTGCAGATCGGCGGCGCTTTCCAGCGCCACGCCGGTGGTTCGCAGAGTGCCAACCATGCCGAGGAAGGTGCCGAGCATGCCCAGCAGCACCAGCAGGCCGACCAGATACGGCGTCATCGCCGGACCGGGCAGCGCCACGCGCTCGCCTTCCACGCGCAGGCGCACGGCGTTGCGCAGGCTGGGATGCAGGCGGTCCAGCCACGCGCCGAAGTTGGACGGCGGGGCGGCCAGGTCGGCAATCGCGGCGGTCAGCGTGGGCGTGGCTTGCCGATAGCGGTGCAACTCGAACGCGCCGCCAACGTAGAAACCGCCGATGAGCAGCGTGACGGCCAGCGCCAGCGCATTCGTGCCAGCGTAGCCGGCGCCGACCCAGCCGACGACGGCAAGGCCCGCAAGGAATACGACGGGTGCGGCGAGTGCGCCGAGTGGTTTGAGGTGTCTGTTCATGTCAATCGATCAGTCTTCGCGCAGGGCTGCGAGCAGGGCGTCCACCGGCTGGAAGCGGATTTCCAGCTCAGCCAGCAGCACGCTTTGCATATCCCTGCGGAATACATTGAGCCACGCGCCTTGCCCGCCGCGCAGCCGTGTGAAATGCGGTTCCAGCATTCCCGGCACAGCCGCCAGCACGGCCTGTTCGCGCGCGCCGAGCACCTGTTCCATGACCGTATCCAGCATGGCCAGCCGGGCCGCCTGCGGGGTGCGCGACGCCAGCGCCGTCCGCAGCCGCCCGCGCAATCCGGCGATCTCGCGCTCCATCTGCTGTTGCAGCGCCACGTAGCGCTGACGATGGACCGCGAAATCGGTCTCGGCAGGGTCCGGCATGGCAGGGCGTGCCGGCATGCGGCGGCGGCTGTCGGACGATGCACCTTGCCCGGTGATCGCCGCGGCCAGCATGGCCCGTACATGGGCGCCGGCCGAGTCGCCAATACTTGCGCCGCTGCCTCCGCGAGCCGGTGTCCCCGGCTGCACTTCCGGCGGATTGCCACCGAGCGCCGCCGACAGGGCGATGGCATCGGTCCAGCCGAGCCACTGGCTCATCACAGCGGACAGCGACGGCGCGGCGCCGGAGGTCTCGGCATCGGTCAGGGCGGCCAGCAGGCGTAACAGTTTCGGGCCGCTGAAGCCCGTGCGCTGAGGCACTTGCGTCATGTCGCCAGGATGAAAAAAACGGGGAGTTTACACGGTCACGGGCGTGTGGAGACCGGCGTTGGACATATTGTTGTCATTTAACCGCGTAACCCGCGCGATGGCGCCGACCGCCGGTGGCGTCCGCAGTTGGCCCGATGCCGTCTGCCGCGATCGGCAGATAGCCGGTCACGCCATGCTGTTCCAGCTCGATGAGGCGGCGACGGCGCTTGCCGTCGTCTGCAAAAAAAACGCCGCGAGTCGTGTGAACTCGCGGCGCAACTTCAGTGCAATCTTTACAACGATGGTTGATGGTCGAGCATCAATCAGTAATCCCACTGCACCGGTACGAAACGGTAGCTTGCGCCGTTCTTGGCGATGTGACCGATGGACGGGAACGCGACATGCGTCGCGGCCAGCATGGAGCCAGTTGCAGCGGCTTCGTCGAGCAGCGCGATACGCACGTCCGTCGCCACTTCGGGATCATGCTCGAAGCCATTTTGCCATTCAGGCTTGTCGAAGCCGACTTCGAAAATCGCGTCGCCCACGAACGTCAGCTTCTCGCCGTTCGATGCAACGTCCACGACGCAGTGTCCCGGCGTATGCCCGCCCGTCACGCGCGCCGATACGCCCGCTGCAACTTCCACGGTCTGATCGAACTGCACGATGTGCTCGCTGTAGAGTTCCACGAACTTTGCGGCAGCTTTGCGGAGCGCGGGAGGAACGGTTTCGGGCATCACGGTCTTGCTGAAGTCCGGGTTTTTCCAGAACTCCACTTCCGCGGCCGCCACGTGAATGCGCACGTCCGGGCGCAGCTTGGCCTTGACGCCATCCACGTTCAGCCCGCCGACGTGATCCATATGCATATGGGTAATCACGATATCGGTGATCGCGGCCAGATCGATACCAGCCGATTCCAGACGCATCACCGACCGACCGGCGCGCGTGAAGTATTCGAAGCCGTCGCCCACGCCCGAGTCGATCAGGATCAGACGATCGCCGCTGCGCACGAGCGCGATATTCAGCGCCCAGTCGAACATGTCACGCTGCAGGAAACGTCCGTCGAACCATTCATTGCGGTCCGCTTCGCTCACGTTGGTGGACATGGTGGAAGTCGGCAGCGGCAGAATGCCATCGCTGATCAGCACGACGTCGACATTGCCCACGCGCACGGCGTAGCGGGAAGACACGAGTTCGCCCGAACCTTTCTTGCCAACGTTGTCGGTAACCGGCTGCACATTGCGGGTTGTTGCGCTCATTTTCCAGAGTCCTCTAAATTTGGTGGGTAAGCCGCGCGGGGCGGCGGCGTGCGATCCGCTTTGTAGTGCGGATATCCGTCTCGACGTCGCAGCAGCTTGTGCAACCATCGTTGCGACGGATTGTAGTAAGGGGGAGAGGGCGCCAGTAGCGTCGCGGAAGCCTTCAGTATGTTGTTCGTACGACAACAATCGATGAGGGGCGGTGAATAGGAGGCGACGC
>DAIOET010000295.1:0-1753 GCA_036746135.1 Cupriavidus sp. | reverse complement strand
CGCTTGACAAATAACCAACCAGTCGTCTATTGTTCGTTGCACACGCTCACTGACTGCTTCGACATGCCAAGACCAGCCAACCCCGATATCCGTAACCGACTGCTTGCCGAGGGCGGTCGTGTCATCCACAGTTCCGGGTTCAATGGATCTGGCGTGCAGGACATCGTGGCCGCAGCCGGGGTTCCCAAGGGTTCCTTCTATAGCTACTTCGACAGCAAGGAGGCGTTCGCCGCCGAAGTGCTCGAAGCCTACTGGTCTTCCATTGAAGAACGGCACGGCAAAGTGATGTACGACGCTCGCATCAAGCCGTTGGCCAGGATCGAAAAGCTGTTCGAGCTGTTGATAGAGGACCATGAGGCGCAGGAATTCAAGCTCGGATGCCTGGTGGGCAACCTTTCCCTTGAGTTATCCAATACCAGCAGCGAAGTCCGGACGGCTCTGGAGGGCATTCTGACGCGCTGGGAAAGCATGATCGGAGCCTGCCTCGACGAGGCAAAGATGCGCCAGGAACTGGCAACGGATTGCGATCCCGTACAACTCGGGTCCGTCATCATCGAGGCTTGGGAGGGAGCGGTCCTGCGCAGCAAGATCGAGCGCAATGGCGACGCCTGCCGACGATTTCAACAGGTCACGCTCAAGCGGTTGCTCTATTGAAATTTTTTTGCAGTTTTAAATAAACGACTGGTCATCTATAAAGAAGAAGGATTGTCTACCCCGGTGCGCCGCATGGGCTCACCGACACCCACAAGAACAGGTTCAACGCGGACCTGCTCGCATTCATCCGTAGTTGAAACCATGCCACCTTCGCCGGACGCCCGCGCGGCATCCGGCGGAATAGGCCCACTGCAAGAGGTACTTACCATGTGCAACCACCACGCTCACTATGCAGATCCCGTTGATCCGGCTCTGCCGAAGTCCGACATAACGCTGGATCTGCCACGCACCGCGCTCGTCGTGATCGACCCTCAGATCGATTTCATGAGCCCCGAAGGGCGTAGCTGGGGCGTTGTAGGAGAAAGCGTGACGGAGCAGAACCTCGTGCCAAACCTGGTGCGCCTGTTCGAGGCCGCAAAACAGGCTGGCATCACGGTCGCCATTTCTCCCCACTATTACTTTCCCCATGACCACACATGGAAAGTGCAGGGTCCCGCTGAAATGTTCCAGCACGCGATCGGCATGTTCGATCGTCCTGGCGCGCTGAATCTCGACGGATTCCGTGACTCGGGTGCCGACTTCGTGCCGGAGCTCAAGCCGTATATCGAGGATGGCAAGACCATCATCTGCTCCACGCACAAACTGTACGGCCCGCAGGCAAACGATCTTGTCCTGCAATTGCGCAAGCAGCGCGTCGACCAGGTGATCCTTGCCGGCATGGCGGCCAATCTCTGCGTCGAATCCCATTTGCGGGATCTGCTGGAACAAGGGTTCGAGGTCGCCGTCGTACGCGACGCCGTAGCCGGGCCGAAGCTACCGGAAGGCGACGGATATCACGCGGCCTTGGTCAACTTCCGCTTCATCGCAAACGCGCTGTGGGATACCGAGGAAACCGTGCAGCGGTTGGCGGGAAAGGTTGAGGCGGCCGCATAACACCTGTCAGGCGCCAGGGGCGAAAGCCCTTGGCGCGGCAATGGCAGGGCGGCACGAGTGTCCGGATCAAAGACTGCATTAGGGCAACGCACATGGCTAAGATTCCATCGCGCTACAGCTATCTCGCCTATGGCGTAATCCAGGCCGGATTGACCTGCGCCATCGC
>DAIOET010000294.1:0-5567 GCA_036746135.1 Cupriavidus sp. | reverse complement strand
AATCCTGTCGGGTACGTAAATAAAAATCGTTCTCGATTGTATAGCATTCGCGCCATATGCGCGCTGTAGGGGTGATGTTGTTAGCTGTTTGTAATGTTGGCGGGGAATAAGCTGTGCTCGCCAGACGTTAACGATGTAACGACAACCCCGCCCTCGCCGCACCCCAACCAATGGACAACGACTTCTCAGATGACGCGCTGCGCGAAGTGATTCCGAGGCTGCGCCGCTTTGCCGTGTCGCTGACCCGGAATGAAGCAAGCGCCGACGATCTGGTTCAGGCGTGCCTGGAGCGTGCGTTGTCGCGCCGTGCCACGCGCCACGACGGCAGTGACTTGCGCGCGTGGCTTTTCTCGATCCTTTATCGCCTGTTCGTCGACGGCCAGCGCCGGGCCAAGCGCTATGCCGGCCTGCTGACGTTGTTCGGGATTGGCAGTGACGAAGACAGCGCCCCGTCCACCGAGGACGTGGTCATGGCACGGTCCGCGCTCGATGGCTTCAACCGGTTGTCCGCGGAACAGCGTGCGCTGCTGATACTGGTGACGGTGGAAGGACTCAGCTACCAGGAAGCCGCCGACGCCCTCGATGTGCCGATCGGCACGGTCATGTCGCGCATCTCGCGTGCCCGCAAGGCGCTCCGCGAACTCACCGACGGCAAAGTCGTTCATCCTCCCCTGCAGGTTCTCAAATGAATACCTTGATGCCCACCGAACCGGAACTCCACGCCTACGTCGATGGCGAACTGGATGACACGCGGCGTCTGCAGATCGATGCGCTGATCGCCAACCATCCCGACCTGGCGCTGCAAGTGGAGCAGATCCGGCAGGACATGCAGCATCTGCGTGCCAACCTGGAGCCGCCTCCCGCCGATACGCCGGCACGGCTCGATCCGTTCCGCATCCGCCGCAACCTGCGCGATCGTGCGCGGCATCGTGTGGCAATCGCCGCATCGCTGGTGATGGCGCTGGCCGTCGGTGGCATGGGCGGCTGGCAGACGCGCGAAATCGCGTTGCGTCAGAGCAATCTGCCGATGGCGGATGCCATGTCGGCTTATCGCCTGTTCGCCGTCAGCGATGCGCCGCAGATGGTCGACGTAAAGGCCAGCGACGCGCGCGACCTGCAGTCCTGGCTGAATCGTCATTTCGTGCAGCCGGCGCCATTGCCCGATTTTTCGGCGCACGGATTCCGTCCAGTGGGAGGCCGGCTGATGTCGACCGAACAGGGCCCGGCCGCGATGATTCTGTACCAGAACCCGCAGATGCAGACGATCGTCTATTACGTGCGGCCGCCCGGCGATCTGCGCTTTCACAACGGGGCACGCACGGAAGGCAACCTGATGGCGCAGTACTGGCGCAACGGCCGCTATCTGTATGCCGTGGTCACGCCAACCGACAATCCGGCCGCGCTGCCCATCCAGCGTGCAGTCGATCCGGGCAATATCTAAAAAATGAACGACGGTGGAAATAGCGATGCGGTGTCGCTCGTCATACTGAAACACAGAGCATGACCGCTTCATGCGCGTGTCTCGTGTTCCAGATGAAAGGACTGATGATGAAACTGAACCGCCCGCTGGCCGCCCTGGCCACCACCGTCGCCGCCCTCGCATTCGCCCAAGGCGCGATGGCCCAGGACAACACCCCGAAGACCACCGCCCCCGGCGCGGTCAGGAACATCGTGCTCGTGCACGGCCTCTACGCAGATGGATCGAGCTGGGAAAAGGTGATTCCGCTGCTGCAGGCCAAGGGCTATCACGTGACGTCGGTGCAGAACCCGACCACATCGTTCGATGCCGACGTCGATGCAGTGAAGCGCGCACTGGCCCAGCAGGATGGCCCGACGCTGCTGGTCGCGCATTCGTATGGCGGCATGGTGATCACGCAGGCCGGTGACGATCCGAAGGTGTCCGGCCTGGTATATATCGCCGCGCGCGCGCCCGATGCAGGCGAAGATTATCCGGCGCTCACGCGCAAGTTTCCGGCCGCCCCGGCATCGGCTGGCCTGCAATGGTCGGCCGATGGCTACGGCAAGCTGTCCGAGCAGGCGTTCGTGAATGACTTTGCCGGCGACCTGCCGAAGAAGGAGGCCGAAGCCTACTATGCGGTGCAACAGCCGATGGGCAAGGCCATCACGATGGCCAAGACCACGGTGGCGGCCTGGCGCGACAAGCCCACGTGGTACGCCGTGTCGACCGAAGACCGGACCATCAATTCCGATCTCGAACGCTTCATGGCCAAGCGCATGGGCGCCCATACGATCGAGATTCCGTCGAGTCACGTATCGCTGATCTCGCATCCGAAGGAAGTTGCGAACCTGATTCTGCAGGCAGCCGGCGGACAGGGGAGTGCGCGCGTCGCACAGACAGGTACGCCGTACTACGCCGCCGTCACGGCACCGCGCGATCCTTTCACCGATGGCGCCTGACTGACTTAGGGATTACCCCTGTTTGGCGCATTAATCAGGTTGCTTGGCAGACTTTTATCGGCGAATAACACATTTGCGGTATTGGTGCGCCGCAACCCCAGGCATAAGCTGCAAGCACGCTGAACACCCCGTTCCACGCGTACTTCATAGCCACCGGTCCCCTGGACCGGTGGCTTTTTCTTTTTGCGCCCGGCATGCGCGTGGCCGGATGGCTGCCCCGATGCCGGTTCATATGCCCGCGTGTGCCGCCGCCGTCTTGACCGTCTCGACAAAGTGGTCGCGAGCCGGGTGATCGGGTGCCTGCTTCCAGACGCAATAGACCTCGGACGGTACCGTGGCATCGGCAAGCGGACGGAACGCCGCACCGGCCATGCCCGAGCGAGCCATCGCCGCCGGCACCACCGCCACGCCCATGCCCTGCGATACCAGCGACACGACTGACAGCCAGTGGCGCACCTCGTGGCGGATTCGCGGGTAGAAGCCTTGCGCCGCGCACATGTCGAAGATACGGCTGTAATAGTCGGGCGACGCCTTGCGCGAGAACAGCACGAACGGCTCGCCGCGCAGGTCGGCCAGTGCCACCGCATCGCGCGCCGTCAGAGGGTGGTCGGCCGGCATGCAGCAAACGAACGGCTCCGAATGCGCGAGCGTTGCCGCCAGTTCGTCGGGCACCCGGCTCGTGTGGACAAAGCCGGCGTCCAGTTCGCCATGCAGCAGTGCATCGATCTGCTCCTGCGAATTGAGTTCGGTCAGCGCGACGTGAATGCCTGGGTAGCGGGCCTGGAATTCCTGCAGCCGCTGCGGCAGACCGCGATAAAGCATCGAACCGACAAAACCCACGCGCAGCCTGCCCACCGCGCCGGCCTCGATCTCGCGCGCCAGCAGCCGCGCCGATTCGGCCTGCGCCAGCAGCGCGGTGGCCGACTCGCGGAAAGCGCGGCCCGCCGCGGTCAGACGCACGCCCCGGCTGTCGCGTTCGAACAGCCGCGCACCTACCGATGCCTCCAACTGCTGGATGTTGAGAGATAGCGGCGGCTGGGAAATCGACAGCCGCTTCGCGGCGCGCCCGAAATGCAGTTCCTCGGCCAGCACGAGGAAGTAACGCAGATGACGGAATTCCATAGCGATACAGAATTTGTATTGATCGAGCCAATTTTAGAATTGGACGCGAATCGTTGGCGATCAAATAATGGATCCCAAACCATCCCGCCCCGTTCTGCAGGGCAGGGAGATTCTGGAGACATTGCATGCCAACCAGCGCCGCACGCCCCGCCGCATCCCAATCCGCGCCTATTGCCCAGGCGGAAGCCCATCCGGTTCCCGATCGCCACGGCTCCAGCCTGTTCGCGGCAGACCCGGACTTGCGGGCGCTGTTGCCGCTCTACCTGCCGGCCGACCTGTTCAATCACCTGCTGCCGCATCTGGAGCGCATGGGCGCGCTGGCGGGCGGTGTGCTCGATGAGCTGGCCAACGTGGCGGACCACGAGCCGCCGACGCTGTCACACCGCACCCGCACCGGGCTGGACGCCCAGCGCATTCACAAGCACCCGGCCTATGTGGAACTGGAGCGCGTGGCGTTTTCGGAGTTCGGCCTCGCCGCGGCATCGCATCGCGGTGGCGTGCTCGGCTGGGACAAGCCGATGCCCCCGGCGGCCAAATACGCGCTGACCTATCTGTTCGTGCAGGCCGAGTTCGGCCTCTGCTGCCCGCTGTCGATGACCGATTCGCTGACGCGCACGCTGCGCAAGTTCGGCGATCCGGCGCTGGTGGAACGCTTTCTGCCCAATCTGACCACGCAGGTCTTCGACGACCTTTACCAGGGCGCGATGTTCATGACCGAGCAGGGCGCCGGGTCGGACGTGGCCGCCACCGCCACGCGCGCCATCCGGGACGACAGCGCCGAAGGCGGCTGGCGCCTGGTGGGTGACAAGTGGTTCTGCTCGAACCCCGACGCCGCGCTGGCGATGGTGCTGGCCCGCGTGGAAGAGGCCGACGGCACGGCTGTCGATGGCATCAAGGGCGTGTCGCTGTTCCTGCTGCCGCGCACGCTGGCCGATGGCAGTGCCAACCACTATCGAATCATCCGTCTCAAGGACAAGCTCGGCACACGTTCGATGGCCAGCGGCGAGATCCGCCTGGAAGGCGCACACGCGCACCTGGTGGGCGAGCTGGGGCGCGGCTTCGTGCAGATGGCCGACATGATCAATAACTCGCGGCTTTCCAATGGCGTGCGCGCCGCCGGGCTGATGCGCCGCGCGCTGACCGAGGGCCAGTTCATCGCAAGCGAGCGGCGTGCGTTTGGCAAGCGCCTTGCCGACATGCCGCTGATGCGCCGCCAGCTTCTCAAGCTGACGCTGCCCACCGAGCAGGCGCGCACGATGGTTTTCCAGACCGCGGAAGCGCTGCGCCGGGCGGATGCCGGAGAGGCCGACGCCTATCCGCTGATGCGAATTCTGACGCCGCTGATCAAGTTCCGCGCCTGCCGCGACGCCCGCAAGGTGACCGGCGATGCGATGGAAATCCGAGGCGGTTGCGGCTACATCGAGGAATGGAGCGACCCGCGCCTGGTGCGCGATGCCCACCTCGGCTCGATCTGGGAAGGCACGAGCAATATCGTCGCGCTCGACGTGCTGCGTGCGATCCGCCGCGAAGGGTCGCTGCCGGTGCTGCGCACCTATCTGGAAGGCTTGCTCGGCGACACGCCGCTGCACGCGCAAGCGCGCGAAGTGTTCGCGTCGGCCATCGCCAACGCGACGGCGCTGGCCGCGCGCGCGGCGGATGCCGGAGCCGACGGCGATGTACTCGCCCGCCAGGCTGCCTCCGCGCTCTATCACGTGACCAGCGCCGTGGCGATGGCATGGGAAGCCGGCCGCATCGGATCGGCGCGCCGCATGCGTCTGGCGCAACTGGTGCTGGTGCACCGCGTGCTGCCGCAAGACCCGCTGCGCGGCGCCGCCGAGCCGGACTGGCTCGGCGAGACCGTGGCACCGCCCGCGGATGGCGCCGTACGCGCGGCAGGCCCGGTCGACCGGATCAACGTGTTCTGAAGTTCAGGGACAGGCGCGGCCCGAATCGCGCCAACCTATAAAAAGCATCACCGGAGACAACGCATCATGCCCCAATGGCACCGCCGCGCGGCCCTGGCCGCC
>DAIOET010000293.1:0-5570 GCA_036746135.1 Cupriavidus sp. | reverse complement strand
GACGAGGAATCGGGCCAGACGATCATTTCCGGCATGGGCGAGCTGCACCTGGAAATCCTGGTGGACCGCATGCGGCGCGAATTCGGCGTGGAAGCGTCCGTCGGCAAGCCGCAGGTGGCGTACCGCGAAACCATCAAGAGCGCGGCCAAGGACGTGGAAGGCAAGTTCGTCAAGCAGTCCGGCGGACGCGGCCAGTACGGCCACGTGGTGCTGAACGTGGAGCCGCTGCAGCAAGGTGGCGGCTACGAATTCGTCGATGCGATCAAGGGTGGCGTGGTGCCGCGCGAGTTCATCCCGGCGGTGGACAAGGGCATCCGCGAAACGCTGGAGACCGGCGTGCTGGCCGGCTACCCGGTGGTGGACGTCAAGGCGACGCTCGTGTTCGGCTCGTACCACGACGTGGACTCGAATGAAAACGCGTTCCGCATGGCCGGCTCGATGGCCTTCAAGGAAGGCATGCGCCGCGCCAAGCCGGTGCTGCTGGAACCGATGATGGCCGTGGAGGTGGAAACCCCCGAGGAATTCACCGGCAACGTGATGGGCGATCTGTCATCGCGGCGCGGCATCGTGCACGGCATGGAAGACATCGCGGGCGGCGGCGGCAAGATCGTTCGCGCCGAGGTGCCGCTGGCGACGATGTTCGGCTATTCCACGTCGCTGCGGTCGCTGACCCAGGGGCGCGCCACGTTCACGATGGAGTTCAAGCACTACGCGGAAGCCCCGGCCAACGTGGCCGAGGCCGTGATCAGTTCGCGCAAGGTAGGCTGACAGCCCTGGCAGGCAGGCACGGCGGCGCGGCACAAACATGCCGCACCACCGTTGCCGCCCCGTTTGTCACATGAATGCGGCACAATGTGCCCCAGACCTCTTTGCACCGCTTCGCAACGGAAGGAGCGCATCATGATGGCATTTCTCGGTACGGTATTCGTAGGCCTGATCGTCGGATTGCTTGCGCGGGCCATCAAGCCCGGTGACGACAAGATGGGATGGATCATGACGATCGTCCTGGGCGTGCTCGGTGCCCTGCTGGCTGGCTACGTCGGGCGCGCGATGGGCTTCTACCGGCCGGGCGAACCCGTCGGCTGGATCGCCTCGGTCGTTGGTGCGATGGCGCTGCTATTTATCTACGACGCCGTTCGTCGCAAGCGCTAGGTTGTCCGGCGGGCTGCCCTCGGGCAGCTCAAGCAGCGTCAGCGTCGGCATGGCCGCGCTGTCGCGGCAGCGCAGCAATGTGGCATCGCTGCCCGGCGCCGCCATTGCCGTGATCTGCGGCGCCAGCGAGCGCAGCACCCGTACGGCCAGCGCACTGGTGAACGAATAGCGCGCCGCATATGGTTCGCGCACGTGCACGGTTACCGTGCCGAAGTACCGCTCACCAATCACAAAGACGAAGGTTGCGGACCGATTCACCGCCCGCGACGAAATCACACGGCCACCCGAGCCATAGGTCTGAAAGCGCTGGTCGCCGGTGCCGGTCTTCCCGCCCACCACCAGCGGCGCACCCTGCGGCTGCCCCTTGCGGTTCAGCGGCACGAATGCGCCGTTGATCGACTTGGCGGTACCGGCCTGCACCACATCGAGCATCGACCGCCGCACCAGCGTCGCAATCTCCGGCGCAATCAGCGGCTTGCCCGGCTGCGGCCGCAGTCCGTACATGGTGGCGTAGGGCGTCTGGCCCGCAAAAGCCAGCGTGCGCACTGTCGCCGGTTGCGCATCCACGCCGTTGTTCAGGATGATGCCGGCCAGCTCGGCCAGTGCCGCCGGGCGGTCACCCGACGCGCCAACCGCCGTCGCGTAGGACGGTGTCAGCGATTCGAACGGATAGCCAAGGCGATGCCAGCGCGTGGCGATCTTCTGGAACGCCTCGCGTTCCAGCAGCGTGCGGATACGCGCGTCCTGCCCGAGCTTGCTGCGCGTCTTGAACAGCCAGGCGTAGACAGTCTGCCGATCCGGCTCGCTGGCTTCAAGAATCTCCTTCAGCGTGGCATCGGGATGCGTGCCGAGGTACTCCATCATCCACAGTTCCAGCGGGTGGATGCGAGACAGGTAACCGCGGTCGTTCAGGTTGAATTTGTCATGGCCATACTTGACGAAGAGCACCTGCATGTCTTCGTCCGACGGCTGGAATTTCTTCGGCAGGCGCTCACGCAGCATGCGCGCGAAGGTTTCGTAGTCGATGTTGGGCCGTGCGCTCAGCAGCGTCACGGCCAACCGGATGGCCGCAAGACGCGGCGTGGGCTGCTTGACGCGATCCAGCAGCACGACGAGCCGTTCGTCGTTGCTCTTGCCGCGATACCGCTGCCAGAACGCGGTCATGAACGCGGTGCCTTCCTCGTCGGCAAACTGTTCCAGGTAGGCACGCCGGCTTGGCGAGTCCCGATCTTCGAACAGCGTGGAGGCATCGGGGTGTTCCTGCCAGACCTGGTAGCGCACGATGTCGCGCATCATGCGGATGAACACCAGGTTGACCGAGTGCTGGAATCCCACCCGCACGGTCATCTGGCGCTCGCCCTCCCATTTCTCGAAGTTCGTGAACGACTGCATGCCGCCGCCCGTGAAGAACGCTTCGCCGGCATTGCCCGAATACTTGCGCTCCATCGCGGCTTCCAGCACGGCCTGGCGCGTACGCTCGGCCGGGGCCTTCGCCTTGATCAGGTAATCGATCGTCCAGCGGGTCAGGGCATCCTGGCGCGGCACATCGACGGCCTTCAGTTCCGCCGGCGTCATGCCCTGGTAACGCTCCAGAATCTCGCTGATGACTTCCAGATAGGTCACAAGCGTGCGCAGCTTGGCCGTGGACCCGAGGTTCAGCCGCGCCCCACTGTTGATATCGAATGGCTGGTCGACGTTGTCCGCCTGCACGCGCACCACGCTGGCATTGCCCACGCGCTCGAACAGGGTGAAGCTGGCCACCAGCCTCGACGGGTCGTCGTTATCGCGCAGCAGGTTCTTGCCGTACAGGCCCATCTGGCGCGCATCGTCCTTGTTGCGGATGCGCTGCAACGTCTGCGTCACCAGGCGCTGCGCCTCGCGGTTGATCGTGCTGTCCACGGTCAGGTCCAGCCTGTCGAGGTCATAGCGGCTGTCGACGCCGATCATGTGCTGCACGTCGTTGCGCACCTGGTTGACCGCCTTGCGCGTGACCCAGGGTTCGGGCACCGGACGCTGCGGCGGCGGCGCCTTTTCCAACGATTGCGCCAGCGCGGCATCGCGCAATTCCGGCGTGATGATGCCCGACGACGCCAGCAGGCGCAGGTAGCTGCCGGTCAGCGCATCGAGGTTGGTATCGTCACGGCGCAGGTGATACGACGGCCGGCGTTGAGAAATGATCAGCGACAGCGCGCGTTTGTAAGCCTGCGCCGCACGCGGCGCGGGATCGCGCGGGTCCATCTCGCGCAGCATCCGGTTGACCTCGGCAAAGTCTTCGCCGTACCAGACATACATTGCGTCGCCGATGCCTTCGATCTCGCCGTGCCCGGCGCGCGCCGACATCGGCACCGTGTTGACGTAGTCAACCACGATGTTCTCGCGCGCGCGCTGTGTGTCGGGGCCATCGCGATAGGCGCGTAGTGAAGCGGAGGTCATCTGCCGCAACTTGTCGGCAATCGACTGGGTCTTGCCCTCCGGCGAATGACGGTATTTCTCGATCTGGGTGGCCAGCGTGCTGCCGCCGGGCGTACCGTGGCTGCGGTCGACCAGGCGGATGCCCTGATCCACGACCGCGCGAGAAAACCGGCGCCAGTCCAGCGCCGGATTCATCATCGGGTACTCAGGATTGAGCAGGTTCTGGTTCTCGACGAAAAGCAGGGACGAGACCAGCACCTTGGGAATGGAATCGAAATTCTCGTACTGCCGCTGCGGATAGCGGTCATAGGACATGGTGAGCGCGTTGCAGTCGCGGATCACCAGTCCGGCCTGCGTCTTTTCGCGGTATGGCGGAAAGATGCCCTGCTCCATCAGTCGCACCATGTCATATGACATGCGCGACTGGGCCGTCGTGATATAGCCTTGCCGAAGTAGCCGCTCCCCAAATTCGCCGAGCTTTTCATAGCCAAGGCGCAAGTCGTAGGGGCCGGAGTGCGGGTAGCGGATGCTGTCGCTCGGTCCAGGCATGACTTCGTATGTCAATGACTTGCCCAGCCGGCTCATGTAGCGAGCCTGCCATTGAGACGTGCGTGCCTCGTTGGTGACGAGGCTCACGACAATGTACGCGCCGCCGCATACGGCGACTGCCATCCCAACGAGGATCCAGCCACGACGTGACACGATCTGCATCCGGTTGCGCCGGGCCTGCCGTTTCGGCAGGCATCGCCGGCTCAAAGCCTGCGCCACATGACTCTCATCCGGGAGTCACCGCGTACTTTTATATTACGCGGATCGGCTGCGGAATGTGCGATGGAAGTTGGCCTGCGCACGCATTCAAACGCGGCACCGTGCGAGCCGCGCAACAGGCAGCTTGGGCATCACACCCGCCTTTGTATTTCGCGGACGAAATGCCTGCTGCCGTTGTCATACTTACGTGCGCATGCCTGCGCGCGGCAACTCAAGCGGACGCCACCGGACGTCCGCCGAACGGATAGTTCGGATCGTTATAGCCGTGCGTCGATGCATGCCCGCGCGGCACGAGGTCGTCGATCATTGACTCTTCCTGCGCCGAAATGGCCGCGCCGACTGCACCAAAATAGTCCTCGAATTGCGTCAGCGTGCGCGGGCCCGCAATGACCGAGCTGATGATCGGATTGGCCAGCACCCAGGCGGTGGCAAACTGGCCCGGCGTCAGGCCGCGCCCTTCGGCATGCGCCTTCAGCTTTTGCGCAATGACGAGCGATTCTTCGCGGAACTCGGTTTCCATCATGCGCTTGTCGGCACGCCCGGCGCGGGAGTCCGCCTGCGGTGTCTGGCCCGGCAGGTACTTGCCCGTCAGCACCCCGCGCGCGATCGGGCTGTACGGCACCACGCCCAGGCCAAAGTGCTGGCACGCGGGCAGGATTTCCACTTCCGGCATGCGGTTCAGCAGGTTGTAGTACGGCTGGCATGCCACCGGACGCGGCACGCCGAGCTTGTCACACAGCGCGGCGATCTCGGCGATGCGCCAGCCGCGGAAGTTCGACACGGCCCAGTAGCGGATCTTGCCCGCGCGGATCAGGTCCCCCATCGCGCGTACCGGCTCTTCCAGGTTCGCGCCGGCGAAGTCGCGGTGCAGGTAAAGGACGTCGACGAAATCGGTGGCCAGGCGGCGCAGGCTGTCTTCCACTTCGCGCATGATCCAGGTACGCGAGTAGTTCTGCTGGTTCGGGCCGCTGCCCATGCCATTGCCGAGCTTGGTTGCCAGCACCCAGTCATGGCGCTGACCCTGCAGCAGACGGCCGACCATCGATTCCGACGCGCCCTTGGTGTACACGTCCGCCGTATCAATGAAATTGACGCCATGCTCACGGGCGCTGGCGACGATACGGCCAGCTTCCGCTTCGTCGGTCTGGTCGCCGAACATCATCGTGCCAAGGCACAGGGTGGATACGTTCAGGTTGCTGGCGCCCAGGCGGCGGTATTGCATGGTGAAATCTGGCATG
>DAIOET010000292.1:0-5574 GCA_036746135.1 Cupriavidus sp. | reverse complement strand
CCATTGCCGTAGAACGTGTAGAAGCGCGCCTTGAGGCCACCCTCGCGCGCGGCCTTGATCATCAGCGTCAGGTCATTGCCCCAGTTGCCGGTGACCACGGCGTCGGCGCCGCTAGCCTTGATCTTGGCGATGTAGGGCGCAAAGTCCTTGATCTTGCCGATCGGGTGGAATTCGTCGCCCACGATCTGGATATCAGGCCGCTTGGCCGCCAGCATTTCGCGCGCCGAGCGCGCCACCTGATGGCCGAAGCTGTAGTCCTGGTCGATCAGGTAGACCTTGCGCACCGCATGCTCGCTGCGAATGGCTTCGGTCAGTGCCTGCATGCGCATGTCCGCGCTGGCGTCGAAGCGGAAGTGCCAGAAGCTGCAGTTCTCGTTGGTCAGCGTGGGATCGACCGCCGAATAGTTCAGGAACAGCACGCGGGTATCGGGCTGACGCTGATTCTGACGGTTGATCGCCGCCACCAGCGCGCTCGCCACCGCCGAGCTGTTGCCTTGCAGAACGAACGGGATGCGCTTGTCGACCAGGCCACGGAACTGAATCAGGCTTTCGTCGACATTGCCCTTGCTGTCGAACGTCACCAGTTCAAGCGGATGGGCACCATCGGGCAGCTTCACGCCGCCTCGGGCGTTGATGCGCTCGATAGCGATCCGCAGGTTGCGCGCCACGGCTTCCCCAGCATTGGCGAACGGCCCGGACAGCCCGTCGATCATGCCAAGCCGGATCGGCGCGCCCGAAGGCTGCTGCGCCGCCGCAGCCGTGGCCGCGCAGCACAGCGCCGCAGCGAGCCAGCGCCGTAGCCCGTTCATTCCGATACCGCCCATCAAGACTCCAGTTGTTCCTGCAAAAGCCGCGATGGTACACACAGACCTGCCCCGACCGCTACACTGACGATTAACGCACTTTGCCCAGTCCCCAATCAGAAATGAACCAATCCCCGAAAGCCGGCGCACGCCGATGGATCGCCGCCGTCGCATTGGCCACGGCCGCGCTGACTGGCTGCGGCAGCCTGGGCCCGGCATTGGCGCCGGTCAATACCGGCCTGAAGCTCGTTGGCCAGCCGCAGAGCGCCGTCGAGGCAACCTTTGGCAAACCCACCGATGTGTACCGGCTCGATGACGGCACCACGCGCTGGTTCTATTCGAAGCAACCGCTCGGCGAGTACTCATACGCGGCGGATTTCGATCAGGGCGGCAGGCTGACGAACTTCCGCCAGATGCTGACCACGACTGAACTGTACAAGGCCCAGGTCAATGTGTGGACCAAGAAGGATGTGCTGGAACACTTCGGCGCGCCGCGGGAGCCGATCGAGTACTACCCGCGACTGAAGCAGGAGGCGTGGAGCTATCGCTTCCTGCACGAGGACCAGTGGTACTCGATGTTCAACTTCATGTTCGACGATGCGGGTGTGCTGCGCCGCACGCTGATCACGCCCGATCCGCTACGCGATCGACCCGACCCTCGATAAACGACAAACCGCCCGGCCATGCGGGATACGCAACAAGCCGGGCGGTCCATGACGGCCGGGGCCTTGTGAGCCCCCGCCATCGCATCGCAGGATTCAGGTCAGGTAAAGGTCAGATCTGCGGATTGATCTTCTGCACGGCCTTGTCGTGCAGCTTGTTCAGTGCGGCCAGGTATGCCTTGGCCGACGCGGCAACGATGTCCGGATCGGTGCCAACGCCATTGACGATACGGCCGGCCTTCGACAGACGCACGGTCACTTCGCCCTGAGCCTGCGTGCCCGCCGTGATCGCGTTCACGGAGTACAGCACCAGCTCGGCACCACTGCCAACGCGGCCTTCGATGGCATGCAGCGTGGCATCCACGGGACCATTGCCCTCGGCTTCGCCGGTCTGCTCCGCACCGTCGACGTTGAACACCACGCGGGCATGCGGGCGCTCACCGGTTTCCGAACGCTGCGACAGCGACACGAAACGATAATGCTCGTTGGCGTTTTCCTGTTCCTCGTCCGAAACGATTGCCAGAATGTCCTCGTCGAAAATCTCGGCCTTCTGGTCAGCCAGTTCCTTGAAGCGGGCAAACGCGGCATTGACCTCGGCTTCGCTCTCAAGCTCGATGCCCAGCTCATGCAGGCGCTGCTTGAATGCATTGCGGCCCGAGAGCTTGCCCAGCACGATCTTGTTGGCGGTCCAGCCCACGTCCTCCGCGCGCATGATCTCGTAGGTGTCGCGCGCCTTGAGCACGCCATCCTGATGGATGCCCGACGCATGGGCGAACGCGTTGGCGCCCACCACGGCCTTGTTCGGCTGCACGACGAAACCGGTCACCTGCGAGACGAGCTTCGAGGCCGGCACGATCTGCGTGGTATCGATACCGACATCGAGGTCGAAGTAGTCGCGGCGCGTCTTCACGGCCATCACCACCTCTTCCAGGCTCGTGTTGCCGGCGCGCTCGCCCAGGCCGTTGATCGTGCATTCGATCTGGCGGGCGCCACCAAGCTTCACGGCGGCCAGCGAGTTGGCCACGGCCATGCCCAGGTCATTGTGGCAATGCACCGACCATACAGCCTTGTCCGAATTCGGAATGCGCTCGCGGACCGAGCGGATCAGGTCGGCGTAACCTTCCGGCACGGCGTAGCCAACGGTGTCGGGCAGGTTGATCGTGGTCGCGCCTTCGGCAATCACGCCTTCGAGCACGCGGCACAGGAAATCCATGTCCGAGCGGCTGCCGTCTTCCGGCGAGAACTCGATGTCATCGGTGAACTGGCGCGCGAACCGCACGGCCAGGCGGGCCTGTTCATAGACCTGATCCGGCGTCATGCGGAGCTTCTTCTCCATATGCAGCGCCGATGTGGCGATGAACGTATGGATACGGAACGAGTTGGCCGGCTTCAGCGCCTCAGCGGCACGCGCGATGTCCTTGTCGTTGGCGCGAGCCAGCGAGCAGATCGTCGAATCCTTGACGACCTGGGCAATCGAGCGGATCGCTTCGAAGTCGCCATTGGAGCTGGCCGCAAAGCCCGCCTCGATCACATCGACCTTCAGGCGCTCCAGTTGACGCGCAATGCGGATCTTTTCCTCGCGGGTCATGGACGCACCGGGGGACTGCTCGCCGTCGCGCAAGGTGGTGTCGAAAATGATGAGTTTGTCAGACATTTTGTGGAGCTCCTGGGCTGTGCCTTATGTGCTGTACCGCGGACCTGCATTCACCACGCCGGGCATTCGGATCGGAATGCAAAACGCCCCGGCGTGCATCGATGCAGGCCGGGGCGTTCAAAAAATCCTGGTGATTTCCGCGCCAGGGCGGTAATCCGAATCCCTTAGCGCGCGCGCGTCCCGACCTGATGGCCTAGTAGGCCACCTAGGGTGGTGCGGGCGATTAGGGTCTGGCGCGAAATCATGTCGGCGACTATAGCCGGTTTGCTGCGACCGCGCAACCGGCTACAACCCTGTTATTTGGGAGGAATGCGCAGTTTCTGGCCGGGATAGATCTTGTCCGGGTGCGTCAGCATCGGCTTGTTGGCCTCGAAGATCTTGTTGTACTCGGCGCCATTGCCGTAAGCGGCCTGGGAAATGGCCCAGAGCGTGTCGCCCTTCACCACGGTGTGCCATTGCGACTCGGCAGTCTCCACGTTGACCGACATCTTGTCCTCAACCGAATCCACGCCCTCGACGTTGCCGCAGCACAGGATGATCTTCTCGCGCGTGGCCTGATCCGGTGCCACGCCGAATACCGTGACCTTGCCCTGCGAACCATCCACGGTCACGGTCAGCCCGGTGGCGGACAGCCCCATCTGCGCGATATAAGCCTCGATGGCATCACCAGCCGCCCGGTTGGCGGCCTCGGCCTTTTCGGCCGCACCAGGGTCGGCGGCGGCGGCTTCCTGCGCGGCCTTGGCCTCACCCTTGCCAAACAGCTTCTCTCCCGCTTCCTTGATGAAATCAAACATGCCCATGACATTCTCCTTGGGGTGGTTACAACGGACTACAACACACAAAAAAACAAAGGGCGCCTACAAGGCGCCCTTTTTTGAGATTCGGTCAATTGCCGTTACCGGTACCGTTACCGCCACCGGCCTGCCGCGCCTTGCCGACGCCGCCGGGCTGCCCGTGCAACGCACGCCAGGCCCACAGCAGGTAGCCGGAGATCGCATAAGCGACGAACAGGCCGAACAGCGCCACCGGCGGGTCCGACGAAATGATGACGAACAGCACCAGTACCAGGACCATCATGCCAAACGGCACGCGGTAGCGCACGTCGAGCGCCTTGCCGCTGTAGAACGGCGCGTTCGACACCATCGACAAACCAGCATAGAGCGTGATGCCAAACGCGACCCACGGCATCCACAGCTCCTTCACCGGCAGCTTGTTGTCGATAGCAAGCCAGACAAAGCCCGCCACCAGCGCCGCTGCCGCCGGGCTTGGCAAGCCCTGGAAGAAGCGCTTGTCCACTACGCCGATGTTGGCATTGAAACGGGCCAGCCGCAGCGCCGCGCAGGTGCAATAGACGAATGCGGCAATCCAGCCCCACTTGCCCAGGTCATGCAGGATCCACTCGTACATCACCAGCGCCGGCGCAACGCCGAACGAAGTCATGTCGGACAGCGAGTCGTACTGCTCGCCAAAGGCGCTCTGCGTGTTGGTGATGCGCGCCACGCGGCCGTCCATGCCATCGAGCACCATCGCCGCGAAGATCGCGATGGCTGCCACGTCGAAGCGCATGTTCATGGCCTGCACGATCGCGAAAAAACCCGCGAACAGTGCCGCCGTCGTGAAGGCGTTGGGTAGCAGGTAGATGCCTCGGCGGCGCGGACGCACGTACTCGATGTCGTGCTCGTCGGCTTCGTCGTAGGCGGCGTCGTTGCGCAGCTGGTTATGGCGGAACGGACGCAGGTGCGTCACGTTGCCATTACTCGCGCGTTTGTTGCGTCGGTTGAAGGCACCCATGCCAGGTCTCCTGTTGCTGACCGGTCCGGCTTCAGGCCTGGACGTCCAGCTCGGCGAGCACGGTCGACGAGGCCGATACCTTTTCGCCGATCGTCACACGCGGACGGGCATCCACAGGCAGGTACACGTCCACGCGCGAGCCGAAGCGGATGAAACCATAGCGTTGGCCACGGGACAGCGTATCGCCCACCTTGGTGTAGCACAGGATACGGCGTGCCACCAGACCGGCAACCTGCACCAGCGTGACCAGCTGACCATCAGCCGCGCGGCGGATCACCACCGCGTTGCGCTCGTTTTCGAGCGAAGCCTTGTCCAGATCCGCGTTGACGAACTTGCCCGGGAAGTACTCGAGCTTTTCGACCTTGCCGTCCAGCGACGCACGGTTCGAATGCACGTTGAACACGTTCATGAACACGCTGATCTTCAGCGCTTCGCGGCCGGCATACGGGTCCTGGGTCTTCTCCACCACGACGATGCGGCCATCGGCCGGTGCCAGGATGGCATTGGGCGCCGACGGAATCGGCCGCGGCGGATCGCGGAAGAACTGCAGCACGAAAATCGTGATGATCCACAGCGGCAACGCCCACCAGAAGCCCGCGCTGACATGCACCAGCAGCGAGATGATGAAAGCGCCGGCCAGGAACGGCCAGCCTTCACGGGCGAT
>DAIOET010000291.1:0-5604 GCA_036746135.1 Cupriavidus sp. | reverse complement strand
AGGCGGCGTACGAACTGCTGCAGGTCGGAGGCCGCCTCGTGGTGATCAGCTTTCACTCGCTCGAGGACCGCATCGTCAAGCGGTTCATGCAGGCGCACGCGCGGCCCCAGCAGGATGCCGATCCCGCGTTGCGCCGCGCGCCGTTGCGTGCGGCTGACCTGCCGCAGCCGACGATGAAGCTGCTGGGGCGCTTCAAGCCCGGCACCGAGGAGGTGGCCGAAAATCCGCGCGCACGGTCCGCCGTGATGCGCGTGGCCGAGAAACTCGGAGCGACCCCGGCATGAACCGCCTGACCTTCTTCCTGCTGTTCGCCTTGATGCTGTGTGCGCTGTCGCTGGTCAGCGCGCAGCACCAGGCACGCACGCTGTTCGTGGCGCTGGAGCGCGCGCAGTCCGAGGAGAAGCAACTCGATATCGACTGGTCGCGCCTGCAATACATGCAGAGTTCGCTCAGCAAGAGCGCGCGCATTGCCGATGCGGCACGGGCGCAGCTCAAGATGTCGCCGGCCCTGGCCGGCCGCACGCAATACCTGCAGGGCGTGGTGCTGCCGACCACGCCGCCCGATGCCGAACAGGTTGCCGGAGGCGCAAGCAAATGAGCCTGGCCCGCCCGAGCCTGAACCGTGCCCGCACCGCCAGCAAGTCGCGCGGCGGCGAGGCCGCGCGTCCGCGTACCGGCCAGTTCTCGGCCAGCCCGGTGCTGGGGCTGCGCTTGCCGATGTGGCGTTCGAAGTTCGTGGTGTTCCTGATGTTCGCCGCGTTCGTAGCGCTGGCCGGGCGTGCCATGTGGATCCAGGGGCCGGGCAACCAGTTCTATGAGATGGAGGGCAAGAAGCGCTTCCAGCGCACGCTGGAACTGCCCGCCACGCGTGGCAAGATCCTGGACCGCAATGGGCTGGTGCTGGCCACCAGCCTGCCGGTCAAGGCGATCTGGGCCGTGCCGGAAGACGTGCCCAACGATCTCGATCCGCAGCGCATGCGTCAGCTGGCCAAGCTGCTCGACATGTCTGAAAAGGAACTGCGCGCTAAGCTCAATGAGGACAAGAGCTTTGTTTACCTGAAGCGCCAGGTGTTGCCCGACGCGGCGGACAAGATCGCGGCGCTCAAGGTGGAGGGCGTCCACCAGACGCGCGAATACAAGCGCTTCTATCCGGAAGGCGAGGCGATGGCACACATCGTCGGCTTTACCAATGTCGAGGACAAGGGCCAGGAAGGCGTGGAACTGGCGCGCGAAGGCGTGCTGGCGGGCCGTCCGGGCGCGCGGCAGGTGATCAAGGACCGCCTGGGCCGTGTGGTCGAGGACGTCGGCATCCTGAAGACGCCGCGCGACGGCGAGGACATGCAGCTGTCGATCGACGCCAAGATCCAGTACCTGGCCTACAACGAGGTCAAGGCCGTGGTGGAGCGCAACAAGGCCAAGGCCGCGAGCGCCGTGGTGCTGGACGCCCAGACCGGCGAGGTGCTGGCGCTGGCCAACTGGCCCACGTACAACCCGAACGACCGCAGCCGCCTGTCTGGCGAGCAGCTGCGCAACCGCGTACTGACCGACACCTTCGAGCCTGGCTCGATGATGAAGCCGATCACGATCGGCCTGGCGCTGCAACTGGGCCGCGTGACGCCGGCCACGACGGTGCAGACCACGGGCAAGTTCACGTTCGAAGGCGCTACGATCTCCGATACCCACAACTACGGCACGCTCACGGTGGGCGGCGTGATCCAGAAGTCGAGCAATATCGGCACGACCAAGATCGCGATGATGATGAAGCCGCAGGAAATGTGGGACATGTTCACCAGCGTCGGCCTGGGCCAGGCGCCCAAGATCGGTTTCCCGGGCGCGGTGGCTGGCCGCGTGCGCCCGTTCAAGAGCTGGCGCCCGATCGAACAGGCCACGATGTCCTATGGCTATGGCCTGTCGGTGTCGCTGTTCCAGGTGGCCCACGCCTATACGATCTTCGCCCATGACGGCGAGCTGATTCCGGTGTCGATGTTCAAGACCAACGGCCCGGTGAGCGGTGAGCGCATTCTGTCGCCCCAGGTGGCACGCGAAGTGCGCGGCATGCTGGAAACGGTCACCGCGCCGGGCGGCACCGCGCCGGAAGCCCAGGTGATGGGCTATCGCGTGGGTGGCAAGACTGGTACCGCCTACAAGCACGTGGGTCGCGGCTACGACCGCAGCAAGTACCGTGCGTCGTTTATCGGCTTGGCGCCGATGTCGAATCCGCGCGTGATCGTGGCGGTCAGCGTCGACGAACCGACCGCCGGCAGCCACTACGGTGGCGCGGTTGCCGGTCCGGTGTTCTCGGCGATTACCGGCGGCGCGCTGCGCTCGCTGAACGTGCAGCCCGATTCGCCGATCCGGCAACTGATGGTTACCGACAAGGTGCCAGAGAGCGAACCATGGAGCGCGTCGCCATGACGGCCAAGCCGCTGCTCCCGCTCGAAGTCTCCGCCCAGGCCAGCAACGCGCTGGCCTGGCTGCGTACGCACGCCCCGGCCGGCGCGAAGCTGACCGGCGATACGCGCCGCCTGCAACCGGGCGATGTGTTCTTTGCGTACGTGCTCGGCAACGAGCGCCTGGCCACCGATGGCCGCCCGCATATCGACAAGGCGATTGCCGCCGGCGCATCGGCCGTGATCTATGACGCCGACGGCTTTGACTGGCCGCACGGCGAGGCGGTGCCCCACCTGGGCGTGGCGCAGTTGCACGCACTGGCCGGTCCGATCGCGGCAGGCTGGTACGGCGTTGGCGCACGGCCGCTGGTGGTGACCGGCATCACCGGCACCAATGGCAAGACCTCGTGCGCGCAATGGCTGGCGCGTCTGCTGCAGGCCACTGGCACGCGCTGTGCGACGATCGGCACGCTTGGTACGGGCTTTCCGGACGCGCTCAAGGCCACCGGCTTTACCACGCCCGATGCGGTGCAGTTGCAGGCCAGCCTGGCCGAGCTCAACGATGCCGGCGCGCAGGCCATCGCCATGGAAGTGTCGTCGCATGGCCTGGAGCAGGGGCGCGTCGCCGGTACCGGGTTTGCCGTGGCCGTACTGACCAACCTGACGCAGGATCACCTCGACTACCACGGCACGATGGCCGAGTACGAGGCCGCCAAGGCGCTGCTGTTCAAGTGGGATGGCTTGCGCGCCGCCGTGATCAACCGCGACGATGCGATGGGTGCGCGGCTGCTGTCCGGCAACGCCGCAGCGGTTAGCGCATCGCAGGTCATCGAATACGGCATCGACGGCCGCGCCGGAGCCTCGGCCGCGCGAGGCCAGTGGCTGCGCGCCACCGATGTCCGCGCTACCGCGACTGGTACCGCATTCCATGTCGACGGCAGCTTTGGCAGCGCCGATGTGATGACGGCGATGATCGGCACGTTCAACGTGAGCAACCTGCTGGCCGTGCTTGGCGCGGCGCTGGCGCAAGGCGTGGCCTGGGATGCCGCACTTGCGGCGCTGCGCACACTGGCGCCGGTCGATGGCCGCATGGAGCTGTTCGGCGGCCACGACGCGCCGCTGGCCGTGGTGGACTATGCCCACACGCCCGACGCACTGGTGCAGACGCTGACCGCGCTGCGCCCGGTTACCGCCGCCCGGCAGGGCAGGCTGTGGTGCGTGTTCGGCTGCGGCGGCGATCGTGACGCCACCAAGCGCCCGCTGATGGGCGAGGTGGCCGAGCGCCTAGCCGATGAAGTGGTGCTGACCAGCGACAACCCGCGCAGCGAGGATCCGCGCGACATTCTCGAACAGATTGCCGATGGCATGCAGGACCACAGTCGTGTCCGCCTGATCGAGGATCGCGCTTCCGCCATTCTTTATGCAATCAAGCACGCCGCCCCGGCCGACGTGGTGCTCGTGGCCGGCAAGGGCCATGAAGCCACGCAGGAGATCCAGGGCCGCAAGCGGCCGTTCTCGGACCGCGAACATGTGCGCCTGACCCTGGGCACGCGAGGGGTGTCGGCATGAACGGACACCAGATGACGAATTTGCAGCAAGCCGCCGGCTGGATGGCCGGCGCACGTATTTCCGGCGATGCCTCGCGCGCGTTTTCGCGCGTGCATACCGATAGCCGTACCGTGGAACCGGGCGACCTGTTCGTGGCGCTCAAGGGCGAGCGGTTCGATGCGCACGATTTCCTGGCCGATGTGGTGGCGCGCGGCGCCGCCGCCGTACTGGTAAGTCGGGACATCGACCTCGACGTGCCGGCGTTGATCGTGCCCGATACCCGTATCGGGCTCGGCGAGCTGGGCGCAGCGTGGCGCCGCCAGTTCACGCCGCCGACGGTGGCCGTGACCGGCAGCAACGGCAAGACCACGGTCAAGGAAATGATCGCGGCGATCTTTGCCGCGGCCGTGGGCGAGGATGATCGCCTGGCCACCGGTGGCAACCTGAACAACGACATCGGCCTGCCGCTGACCGTGCTGCGCCTGCGCGCGCACCACAAGCTGGCGGTGCTGGAACTGGGCATGAATCATCCGGGCGAAACGGTCTACCTGGCCGGTATCGCCCAGCCGACCGTGTCCGTGATCACCAACGCCCAGCGCGAGCACCAGGAGTTCATGGTCAGCGTCGAGGCAGTGGCGCATGAACATGCGAGCGCGCTTGCCGCGCTGCCCGCCGACGGCGTGGCGGTGTTCCCGCTCGATGCCGAAAGCGGCGGCGAGCATGCCGCCATCTGGCGCAAGGCGGCCGGCGCGCGGCGCGTGCTGGCGTTCGGTACCGATGAGACGGCCGACGTGCGTGCCACGGTATCGCTCGACGACGGCGTACAGGTGTTGCACGTGACGGCCCCGGGCCAGACGTTCGATGTGCGCCTGCAACTGCTGGGCACGCACAACGTTCGCAATGCGTTGGCCGCCACGGCTTGCGCGTTGGCGGCAGGGGTTGCGGTCGAAGCGATCCAGCGCGGCCTGGCTGGCTTCACGGCGGTGAAGGGCCGCCTGCAGGTCAAGCACACCGCGGCTGGCACGGTGGTGATCGACGACACCTACAACGCCAATCCGGATTCCATGCGCGCGGCCATCGACGTACTGGCCGGCTTTGCCGCGCCGCGCCTGCTGGTGCTGGGCGACATGGGCGAGGTGGGTAACCAGGGGCCGGCGTTCCACGCCGAGATCGGTGCCTACGCACGCGAGCGTGGCATCGAGACGCTGTGGGCAATCGGGGAACTGGCGCCGCATGCGGTGCAGGCCTTTGGCAATGGCGCGCGTCATTTTACGCAAGGCGAAGACCTTGTGCGCCCGACACCATTGCCATCTCATCATCAATGATTATTGGCAACTGGCGATCGAGGAAGGCTGCGACTTTGTTCACCTCGGCCAGGAGGATCTGCAGACTGCCGACCTTCCGGCGATACAGGCGGCCGGTGTCAGGCTCGGGCTGAGCACGCATGATGATGCCGAGCTGGAAACGGCCATGGTAGCCAAACCCGATTATATTGCCCTGGGTCCCATCTACCCCACCATCCTGAAGAAGATGAAATGGGCGCCGCAAGGGCTTCAGCGAATCAACGAATGGAAGCGTCGGGTTGGATCTACGCCGTTGGTTGCCATCGGCGGCCTCAATCCCGAGCGGCTCGATGGCGTCTTCAGCGCCGGCGCCGACAGCGCCG
>DAIOET010000290.1:0-5624 GCA_036746135.1 Cupriavidus sp. | reverse complement strand
TGGCCGTGCGCGACGCCAGGCTTTGCGACGCGATCATCCGCGCCGTGCGCGACTATGACTCCGACCTGGTTTTCTTCGGCCTGGCCAACAGCCAGATGATCACGATGGCCCGCGACGTGGGCCTGCGCGTGAAAGAAGAAGTGTTCGCCGACCGCGGCTACAACCCCGACGGCACGCTGGTCAAGCGTGGCACGCCGGGCGCGCTGCACGACGATGAAGAGGTTGCTCTGAACCAGACGCTTTCGATGATCCGCGACAAGCAGGTGCGCGCGATCGATGGCACCTGGGTACCCATTCGCGCCGAAACCGTGTGTCTGCACGGCGACGGCGCCCACGCGCTTGCCTTCGCGCGCCGCATCCGGGACCGGCTCGGCGCGGAAGGCATTGCTATCCGGGCCAACTGACGGGAGATTCCCGGCAGCGCTGGCTTTTGCTCCACTAGCACTCAGGTAAGTCCTATGCAATCGGCTGTCAATCTTTGGCCCCTGCTGGGGGTCGGTGTCATCATCCTAGGCTTTGTTCTGCGGTTCAATCCCATGATGGTGGTGGCGGCAGCCGCCGTTGTCACGGGGCTGGCCGCGTCGATGCCCGTTGAGCAGATCTTCACGGCAATCGGTACGGCGTTCGTCAAGGCGCGTAGCCTGCCGCTGATCATTCTGCTGCCGCTCGCCGTCATCGGCCTGCTGGAACGCCACGGATTGCGCGAGCACGCGCAGGCGTGGATCTCGCGTATCGCTTCGGCCACGGTCGGCCGTCTGCTGATCGTCTACCTGGCCGTGCGCGAGCTGACCGCTGCCGTCGGCCTGACCAGCCTGGGCGGCCATCCGCAGATGGTGCGTCCGCTGCTGGCGCCGATGGCGGAAGGCGCGGCCGAAAACAAGTTCGGTCATCTGCCCGAGCCGGTGCGTCAGCGCGTGCTGGCATTCTGCGCAGCCACCGACAACGTGGGTCTGTTCTTCGGCGAAGACATCTTCGTGGCGTTCGGCGCGATTGCGCTGATGCACACGTTCCTGCTTTCGTCGAACATCGACGTGGAGCCGCTGCATATCGCCGTCTGGGGTATCCCGACCGCAATCTGCGCGTTCCTGATCCACGCCGTGCGCCTGAAGCGCCTGGATGGCTGGCTCGCACGCGAGCTGGGCGGGCAACAACCGGCCGGCACGCCGGCCACCGCTGGCGCCAAGGGGGAGTAAGCGATGATTGTCTCGATCCAATACCTCTACTGGCTGGCCGGGTTTGTCCTGCTGATCACGGCGCTGATGACGTTCACGGACAAGACGCACCCGCGTCGTCTGTCCACGGGCCTGTTCTGGCTGCTCTACGCGATCATCTTCCTGATTGGCGACAAGATCCCGCCGGCCATCGTCGGCGTAGCAGCGGTAGTGATGGCGCTGATCGCCGGGTTTGGCGGTGTGGGCCACGGCAAGCATGGCACGCTGTCCGAGGATGAACGCCGTGCCAGCGCGAAGCGCCTGGGCAACCGGCTGTTTATTCCCGCGCTGCTGATTCCGCTGATCACGGTGCTGGGCACGGTGCTGTTCAAGGACGTCAAGATCGGCGACCTGGCGCTGCTCGATCCGAAGAATGTCACGTTCGTGTCGCTGGGCATCGGCTGCGTGGTTTCGCTGCTCGTCGTCTGCTGGCTCACCCGCGATACGCCCGCCCAGAGCGTGCGTGAATCGCGTCGCCTGATCGAGTCGCTGGGCTGGGCGCTGGTGCTGCCGCAGATGCTGGCGATGCTGGGCCTGGTGTTTGCCGATGCCGGCGTGGGCAAGGCCGTCGCGCACCTGACCACGTCCTACATCAACATGGACTTCAAGTTCGTGGCCGTGGCCGTGTACTGCGTGGGCATGGCGCTGTTCACGGTCATCATGGGCAATGGCTTTGCCGCGTTCCCGGTGATGACCGGCGGCGTGGGCGTGCCCATCCTGGTTGGCGTGTTCCACGGCAACCCGGCCGTGATGGCGGCGATCGGCATGTTCTCTGGCTACTGCGGCACGCTGCTGACGCCGATGGCGGCCAACTTCAACATCGTGCCGGCCGCGCTGCTGGAGCTTGAGGACAAGAACGCCGTGATCCGTGCGCAGGTGCCTACCGCGCTTGGCATCCTCGTGGCCAATATCTTCCTGCTGTACTTCCTGATGTAAGGAATCGCCATGTCCACCCGTACCGTTTTGCTGACCGGCTTCGAGCCGTTTGAACAGGAGCCGATCAACCCTTCATGGGAGGCGGTGCGGGCGCTCGATGGGGAGCGCGTCGGCGACGCGGTGATCGTCGCGCGCCAACTGCCGTGCGTGTTTGGCAAGGCCATCGATGCGATGGCCGCGCTCGTGGAATCGCTCAGCCCCGATGTGGTGATTGCCGTGGGCCAGGCCGGTGGCCGTACCGAGATGTCGATCGAGCGCGTGGCGATCAATGTCGACGACGCACGCATCGCGGACAACGCGGGCGCGCAGCCGATCGACACGACCATCGCGCAGAATGGCCCGGCCGCCTATTTTTCCACGCTGCCGATCAAGGCCATCGTGCGCGATATGCGCGCGGCCGGCGTGCCGGCGATGGTGTCGCAGACGGCCGGCACCTTTGTCTGCAACCACGTGTTCTACGGTCTGATGCACGCGCTGGCGCAACGCCAGTCATCGGCCACGCGTGGCGGCTTCATCCATATTCCGTACCTGCCCGAGCAGGCGGCCCGGCATCCGGGCGCGCCCAGCCTGGCACTCGGTACGCTGATCGCGGGGTTGCGCGCGGCAGTGGCAACTTCGCTGTCGACCGATACCGATATCCGCGAGCAGGGCGGACAACTGCACTAGCGGTTGGCGGTCGCGTTTCAGGTGTCTCAGCTTCAGCGCCGGTTTACGCCGGCGGCTGCTTCGATTCCTGCCGGCCTTCCGTGGCCGCGGCCACGGCCCGCGCGGTGGCGCGCCGATGCGCACGCTTCTGCAGGCGCCGCCGCAGCGTGATCTGCTCGAAGCGCCAGACCACGTAGAAGAACGCCAGGAACGGCCAAAGCCAGCCCAGCCATTGCGCCAGGCTGTTGAAATGGATGAAGCGGCCCATGCGCCAGCCCTGCTCGGAGATCCACGCGTACGGGTTCGGCGGCAGGATATTGGTCAGCACCACCAGGCTCACCAGCGCCACAACGGCAAAGAGCGCGCGCAGCCACCGTGGCAAGCGCAGCAGCAGCACCAGCACCAGCGAACTGGTCAGCAGCGCGAATCGCCCGCCTTCGGAGAGCCAGTTGAAAGCATTGTCGTCGGGGAACTGCAACTCCGCGACGCCAGCCTTGATGATCAGCGCGGCGGTCAGCAGCCCGGCGAGAATGCGCAGCATCGGCGCCGTGCGCCGCATCGCCATCGAGGCAAACAGGCCCGTGCCGATCCAGCTCGACGCCGTCACCAGCGTTTCCAGCAGCAACTGGTTCTGCAAGTCATCGGGGCGAAGGTTGATGCTGTCCTGCCACGCAATCAGCGCCGGAAAATAGGCCTGCACCCAGGCCATCGGCCACGAGTCGGCGTCCGTCAGCCATTCGCGCACGATGCCGCCCATCCCGAACAGGTGTTCCTGCGGAAAGATCTGCGCAAACGGCCACAGCACGATCAGGATGATCGCAAAGCTGGCGTGCGGCTCGAACCACGCCATGCGCAGCCGCGTCAGCGTGCCACGGTCGATCAGCGCTCCCGTGAACGGCGCGACCACCGCGGCGCCAAGCATGGCGCCCAGCGCATTGGTGATCAGGTCGATGTTCGAGGGGATGCGCGTGGGCAGCCAGGTCTGCAGCGCCTCCATGACCGACGACAGCAAGGCGCCGGCGATCAGCGCAATCAGCGTGGCTCGCGCGCCCGACACGCGCGGGTGCAGCGACAGCACCACCAGCGCGCCGAACGGGCAGTAGCCCAGCACATTGGTCAGCAGGTCGAACTCGGTGATGTAGCGCGGCTTCGGCGCGGTCAGGAAGGCGAACGGCGAGATGCCGTTGTCGACCCAGCCCGAGAACGGATACAGGCTGGCATAGACCACGAGCAGCGTGAAACAGATCAGCCCGACGCGCGCCAGCGGCGAATGTCGCGGCAGCCAGCCTTCCAGCTCCGTCTGTTGCGGCGCCTGCGGCGGCGATGGAGGTAGAGGTAGAGGAGTGTCCGTAGTCATGACTGCGGGAAACCTTGCAACCTGAGTTGCACTATAGGCTCTCCACGCCTCATTGGCGCGGCGGCGCGGGCTTTGGCGTCTCTCCGGTCGGCGATGGCACGGCATCGCGTCCCGGCGGATTCGCGCGTGGCAGTGGTGCCGGGCCAGTGGCCGCGGCGGCCTCCAGCGGCAGCGTGGCGGCCCAGTCCAGGATCGCCGCGATCACCGCGTCGGTGCTGGCCGACAGCGCCTTCACGCCGCCGGCGCCATCGGCACTGGGTGCCGGTTGCTCGGCCACGAACGTCTTCTGCCCGATCAGCGCCTTGTGGAACACCGTCGCGCGGGCGCGCACCACGCCGCGGCTGCTGGTGGCCGAGTCGAATACCTGTTCGAAGCCCAGCAGGTCTACCTTGATGGCGGGCACGCTGGTGTCGCCGTACCACGTCAGTTCGCCACGCCCGGACACGGCGTCGCGCAGGCGGTCATCGAAAAGCCGGGTCGGGGCATCGACCCAGCGTTGCGTCGAATACGCCTGAAGACGCTGCGCCTGGGTGTATTGCAGCCGGTAGTAGATGCCTTGTCCGTCCATCCACGTGGGGCCGTCGGTCTGCGCCACGCGCAGCTTCGGCAGGCGGGCCGGCGGCTGGGACGGCGCGGCGGCGAGCGGCCCGAGGTCATAGGTAGTGCTCGGTTTCGATGGCGACAGCACGCTGCAGCCGGACAGGGCGATCAGCATGGCCAGCGTGGCAAGAGCGGTAGCGGTTCTCATGATGGATTCCCGACGATGGATCTGACGCATGGCGTGATGGCGGTTCAGGGCGCGTGGAAGCCTGGCTCGCCCGGGCCTGGCGTCGGCGATGGGCCACCGAACAGCACGCTGGCGGGCTGGTCGTTGAACTGGCCCGCCGCGCGGTCGATGCTGCGCGCGGTCTGGCGGGCGTCGCGCGCCAGTCCGTTGATCTGCGGCAGCGTCTCCTGCGTGAAGATGCCGGCAGCGCGCTCCACCGAATCGGCGGCGCCCTGCATGTTTTCGCCCACACGGTTCACGGTGCTCATCACGGTGCCGCGCGGATTGGCCAGGTCATCGGCCAGCCGGCGCGTGGAGACCAGCGTGGCGTTCAGGTTGTCCACGGCCTGCGGCAGACGGGTGGCCGCGGGCTGCAGCGAGTTGGCCAGCTTCGAATAGTCGTCGGCGGTCTTGTGCACCGAACGGATTGCCGACATCAGCTCGTCGCGGTTGACGGTCTGGAACATTTCGTTCAGCGATGCCATCAGCGTTTCGGACTGCGTCAGCAGCGAATCGCCGCGTTTTTCCAGTTCCTCGAAGAAGCCCGGCCGCATCACGATGCGAGCCGGCTCGCGCGCCGAGGTATGCAGTGGCGGCGAACTGGTGTCGGTGCCATCCTCGCGCGCGGTATCGTCCAGCTGCACATAGGCGATGCCGGTCACGCCCTGGAAGCCCAGCGTGGCGTAGGTGGTGCGCGTGATCGGCGTGT
>DAIOET010000289.1:0-5633 GCA_036746135.1 Cupriavidus sp. | reverse complement strand
CCCAGCTGAAGTTCTCGCTGGTGGAGCAGACTAAGATGATTACGGCGGCCAGCGAGCTGGCGCGCAACACAATGGTGTACGGCGGCGGCGGCGAGATGCGCTGGGAGATCGTCGCCGAAGGCATCCGGAGCGGATTGCGCCTGCATTTCGAGGACCAGGGCCCGGGCATTCCCAATGTCGACCAGGCACTGACCGATGGCTGGACCACCGGCAGCGGGCTGGGCATGGGCCTGTCTGGCGCCCGCCGGCTGGTAAATGAGTTCCATATCCGCACTCAAGTTGGCGAGGGAACCTGTGTCAGCATCACTCGGTGGAAGTAGGAACCACGGACCGCACCACGCCGTGCCGATGGGCGACCCCAGCCGCGTAGGCGAAGCTCGGCGCCATGCCGCCGAACTGTCGGCGCGCCTGGGTTTCGATGCCACGCAGGCAGGCAAGCTCGCGGTAGCCGTCAACGAACTGGGCAACAACCTGCTGCGCCATGCCAGCGGCGGCCGCCTGCTGCTGGCCGCGCGCGAGTTGGCCGGCACCGTCGCCATCGAGCTGCTGTCGATCGACGACGGCCCCGGCATGGCGGACCTCCAGGCCTGCATGCAGGATGGATACTCCACCGCCGGCAGTGCCGGCCAGGGCCTGGGCGCGGTGCGCCGCATGGCCGACGATTTCGACGTTCACACCCGCGCCGGCGACGGCAGCCTGATCCTTGCACGCTTCTACCGCGATCGGGACGCGGGCGACCAGCCGCGGCGCCCCGCTGGCGGGTTCACGGTGGGCGCCATCTGCCTGGCCGCGCCGGGAGAACTGGTCAGCGGCGATGGCTGGGGCGTGGCCGTGCACGATCACCGCGCCGACGTGGTGGTGGTGGACGGCCTGGGCCACGGCCCGGACGCCGCAATAGCCGCCACGGCCGCGCTCGCGGTCTTCGACCTCAAGCAAGGCGGCACGCCGCGCCACTACGTCGAACTTGCCCACGCCGCACTGCGCGGCACGCGCGGCGCCGCCGTGGGCGCCTACCGAATTGACCGTGGCAGCCATCGCATCCGCTTTGCGGGCGCGGGCAACATCCTGGGCCGCGTGATCTCGGGCATTGAGGATCGCACGCTGGCCAGCCAGAGCGGCACGGCCGGCATTCAAATGCGTTCGGTACAGGAACAGGAGCTGGAATGGCCCGCACACGCGCTGGTGATCCTGCATTCGGATGGCATCCAGTCGCGCTGGCAGTTCGACGACGCCACGGTGCTGCAGCGCGACCCAGGCATCGTGGCCGCGTTCGTCCTGTGGAAATTCAGCCGCGGACGCGACGACGCCACCGTGGTGGTGGTGCGCCGCACGGAGATCTGAGATGACGGTTCCGGACAAGCTCCCCGACGCCATGCCCGACGACCCCGCGACGCTGCGCGCCGCGCTGGACGCACGCACCCAGGAAGTGGAAGCGCTGCGCGCGGAAATCGAGGAAACCAATCGCGGCGTGGTGGCGCTCTATTCCGAACTGGATATCCAGGCCGAGCAACTGCGCCAGGCCACCGAGCTGAAAAGCCGCTTTCTGGCCTATATGAGCCACGAATTCCGAACGCCCATCGTGTCGATCCAAAGCATCACACGGCTGCTGATGGACCGGGTGGACGGCCCGCTGACTCCCGAGCAGGAAAAACAGGTCGGCTTTATCCGCGACACGGCCGCCGAGTTTGCGGAGATGGTCAACGACCTGCTGGACCTCGCGCGTCTGGAAGCGGGCCGTGTCGACGTGTCGCCAGCCTGGTTCGACATGGTCGCCCTGTTCGACGCCCTGCGGGGCATGTTCAAGCCCGTGCTGACCAATCCGGAAGTCTCGCTGATCTTCGAGGAGCCGCACGGTGTGCCAAAGCTGTTCAGCGACGATCGCAAGGTGTCGCAGATCCTGCGCAACTACATCTCGAACGCGCTGAAATTCACGCCCAGTGGCGAGGTGCGCGTATCGGCCACGTGCGATGCCGAGGACACGATCACGTTCTCGGTGCGCGATACCGGCATCGGCATCCCGCCCGATTCTCATCGCGAGGTGTTCCAGGACTTCGTGCAGATCGACTCGCCGTTGCAGCGCCGCTATCGAGGTTCCGGCCTGGGACTCGCCCTGTCCAAGCGGCTGGCCGAACTGCTGGGCGGACACGTCGGATTCGAGAGCGAAGTCGGCGTGGGTTCGCGCTTCTACGTGACGCTGCCCACTACCTACCCCAGCATCGCGCCCGCTTCGCCCCACACGCCGAACACGCCGAACACGCCCTCGGCGCCCACCCCTTCCGGAGACGGCCATGCCGGATGACAACCTTCACATCCGCCCGGCCAACCCTGCCACGCCCCTGGTGCTCGTGGTGGACGATAACCCCGTCACTCGCTACGCCACGGTGCGCGTGCTCAACGCGGCGGGCTATCGCACTATCGAGGCCGAGAGCGGTCAGGAGGCGCTGCAGCGGGCAGACACCAGCGTGTCCGCCGTGGTGCTCGACGTCAACCTGCCCGACATCGACGGATTCCAGGTCTGCCGCGCGCTGCGTGGCCGGCCGGAAACGGCCACCGTGCCCGTGGTGCACCTGTCCGCAACCTACGTGGCGGACTACGACAAGGTACGCGGACTCGATGCCGGCGCCAGCGCCTACCTGATTCACCCGGCCGAACCGAGCGTGCTGGTGGCCACGATTGCCTCGCTGCTGCGCGCCAGCGCGGCCGAGCGCTCGATGCGCGAAAACGAGGCCCGTTATCGGGCGATCTATTACCAGGCCATCGGCGGCATCTGCACGCTGGACCTGGCCGGGCGCTTCGTCGATGTGAATCCGGCCATGCTGACGATGTTGCAGCGCCCCGCGTCCGACCTGATCGGCCAGCCAGTGGCGGCGTTTGCCCCGCCCGAATTCCACGACAAGGTCGCCGAAGCCACCGGTCACACGGGCCAGGACGGCTGGCAAGGCACGTTTCCACTCCTCGACGCGCATGGCGACACCATGCACCTGGAGTGGAGCATTTCGACGGTGCTGGAAACCGGCGTGAAGGTGGCCGTGGTATCGAACATCACCGATCACATCAACCTGGAACGGCAGCGCGAGCAGCTGATCGAGCGCGAACAGGCGGCGCGCGCCGCCGTGGAGCGGCTCAATCGCACGAAGGACGATTTCATCGCGATCCTGTCGCACGAACTGCGCAATCCACTCAACGTGATTTCGGTGTGGACGCATGTGCTGGCGCGCCATATCGATTCGGAGGAAGGCCGCCGCGGCCTGGCTGCCGTGGAGCGCAATGTCGCCATCCAGCGCCGGCTGGTGGCCGATCTGGTCGATGTGTCGATGCTCAACGTCGGCAAGATGAAGCTGGAGCGCGAACGAGTGATCGTGGCCGACGTGGTGCGGGGCGCGCTCGACACCATGCAGTCGCAGGCCGCCGAGCGCCACGTGACACTGGCGCTGCATCTGGCGCCCACGACGGCGTTGTCGGCCTGGCTCGATGCGGCACGCTTCCAGCAGATCCTGTGGAACCTGGTGTCCAACGCGATCAAGTTCTCGCCCGAGGACGGCACCGTGCAGATCGAGGTGTCTTCCGATACCGATCACCTGCGCGTGCGGGTGATCGACAACGGCTGCGGCATTGCCGCCGAGTTCCTGCCCCTGCTGTTCGACCGCTTCACGCAGAGCGAAGACACCAACCGCCGCAAGCACGGCGGCCTGGGGCTCGGGCTGGCCATCGTCAAGCATCTGGCGGAGATGCACGGCGGCACGGTGCAGGCATTCAGCGCCGGTGTGGGCCACGGTGCGACGTTCGAGCTTGTGCTGCCACTGATGGATGCCGGCGCGATCGAGTCCAGCGTGGCCGGAGACGACACGGCGGCGGTGCCGCAGTCGGTGACGCTGGCCGCGCTCGATATCCTTGTGGTGGAAGACGACGCCGATGCATCGGCCGCGCTGTCCGCGATCCTGGCGGACTACGGCGCGCGCGTACGCACCGCGCGCGACTGTGAGGAAGCCCTGGACGAGGTGGCACAAGCGGTGCCGGACCTGGTCATCAGCGACATCGGCCTGCCCGGCCGCGACGGCAACGACCTGATCCGGGAAATTCGCGTGCGCGAAGCCGTGGACGGGCTGCCGCATGTGCCAGCGGTCGCCCTGACCGCCTTCACCCGCCAGCAGGACCGCCGCGCGGCCCTGGAGTCGGGCTTCGACGCGGTCTGCGGCAAGCCACTGCGCTTGCAGGAGCTGATGGACGCCATCGACACGGCGCTGGCGCCTACGTCGTAGGCGCGCCCCTCCGCTGAAAGCGGCGAACCGGCACAGGCCCGGGACGACCGCGCGGCTCACGCTCACGACGCGCCGATGCGCCGACGCGGTATGTCTCGTGGGTATCCGCCCTGTTTCCTGTTGGAAATACGTCAACGAAATCCACACGCGGCACAAGCCACGCTTGACTCCTCAAGCACCCGGCCGCATCATTCCGCCCTAAATTCGTAATACGAGTCATTCGTATTACTGTTTACATTTCCAAAAAGAGCCAATCTGTCATGACGTCCTGCCCGTCGTCGGCCCGCCGCCGGCAACACGCGCCTTCGCGCATCCTTCCCATCGCCGCTTTTGCCCGTGTGGCTGTACTGGCCGGATTTCCGCTTTGCGGAACCGTCATGGCCCAGACAGCGCCCGCGGACCAGGCGCTGCCCTCGGTGACCGTGAGCGCGAAACAGGACGTCGATGTCGGCCCGCAGCTTCAGAAAAAAGCATCGGGTGGCGCACTTGGCAGCCGCTCGCAGCTCGACACGCCGTTCTCGACGACCGTGGTAACCGCCGAAGACCTGGCCGACCGCCAGGTGACCAAGATCGGCGACGTGTTCTTTACGGACGCCTCGGTCTCGGACAACAGCAACAGCAACAATGCGTGGGCGGCGTACACCACCGTGCGGGGCCTGCAACTGGACTGGCGTAACGCGTACAAGATCAACGGCATGCCGTTCATCAGCTACGGCCTGACGCTGCCGTACGAGCAGCTCGAACAGGTGGAACTGCTCAAGGGGCCGAACGGCTTCATGTACGGCTTTGGCAACCCCGGTGGCACGGTCAACTACGTCACCAAGCGGCCCACCGACCAGTTCACGGCCAGCGTGGAACTGGGCTACCGCTCGTCGCACGTATGGACCGAGCACGTCGATGTGGGCGGCCGCGCCGGCCCCGACAACATGTTCGGCTATCGCCTGAACGTGACGCACGAGGAAGGCAAGCCCGCCAACGCCGTGGGCCTGAATCGCAATTCGGTATCGCTGGGCCTGGATGCGCGCATCACGCGCGACCTGACCTGGACGTTCGACGGCATCTACCAGGATCGCAACACCTGGGGCGCCACCCCGTCGTTCTACGTCGGCGGCATTCCCGCGAACGGCCAGTTGCCGGGCGTGATCAGCGGCCGCGGCGGCCTGCTGGCCAACAACGACACGCACTTCTATTCCAACCTTCAGGTCTACCAGACCGGCCTGCGCTACAACCTGAACCAGGACTGGACGGTCAGCACGATCTACAGCTTCAGCAAGCAGGCGCGCAGCCGTAACGAAAGCACGTTCTTCCTGTCGGACGCGGCCGGCAACTACACCAGCTCGCGCTACGACGGCGCCGAGAACCAGCAGTTCAGCA
>DAIOET010000288.1:0-5642 GCA_036746135.1 Cupriavidus sp. | reverse complement strand
ATCCAGCACATTCCGTACAAGGGCAGCGCCCCGGCCGTGAACGACCTGCTGGGCAATCAGATCGGCCTGATGTTCGACAACATGCCGTCGTCGTATCCGCACGTGAAGGCCGGCAAGCTGCGCGCCATCGCCGTGACCTCGGCCAAGCGCTCGCCGGCCCTGCCGGACGTGCCGACCGTGGCCGAAGCCGGTGTGCCGGGCTATGAGGCAACGTCGTGGTTTGCGCTGTACGCCACGGGCGGCACGCCGCAGCCGATCGTCGACCGCCTGAACGCCGAAGTGGTCAAGATCCTGGCCATGCCGGAAGTGAAGAAGCAGATGGCCGAGCAAGGCGCCGAGCCGAACCCGGAAAAGCCGGCCCAGCTGGCCGCTTTCATGAAGTCGGAGTCCGCCAAGTGGGCCAAGGTGGTGAAGGCTTCGGGCGCCACGGTGGACTGATCGCCTGATCGAACTATTGCGTTACGGTAGTACCGCAGTACTGCAACGGCCATCGGGCGCCTGCCCGGTGGCCGTTATTTTTTGCCCTTCGCGCGGCGACGAAAAAAGAAAGCCCGCGAGGTTGTCGCGGGCATAAATCCCAGGTCCACTAAGGACAGGAGGAGACATGCAGTGGCTTCGGCGGCAAGCCCGAGGTCAGCTCAGGCTGTATTTGACAACCTGTTCCTCGACACCGACAAAGCGCACCAGCTGCCGCAGGCCGCTGGCGTATTCCTTGATGTGATGGCCATCCGGCGTATCGGGCAGCCGATAGTAGATCGGAGCCGCGCCAGCACGGGCGCGCGCGGCGCTGATGGACGCGGAAGTGTCTCCCGCGGCCGTGCCTTCCGTGATTTCCGGTCTTGCGTTCATCGACGACTCCCATGTGACGCATGGCGTTGAACGTTGGGCCGGTAAACAAAAGGCGCGCGCATGCGGGTAACAATGTCTGGAATGTATTGCAGGCGGTCGCGAAAAGCCATTTCAATTTTTTTACATCAGTTTCAGAACAATTGACTTTATTGTCATATTTTAGAATTCGACCGCGGCGTCGATATTTGGGGGTGTATGCCCCAGCAACCGGCCCGACAGGTGTTCAACGGGTTAACGGCATGACGTGCCCTGACTTGCGGGTTACCATAGCGCCACCCTGAACATTCCCGGTTCAAGGCAGCAACCTTCATGCCAACCAGGCTCACCACATCCATCGGCGAATGTCGACCCAGCACGCGCTCCTGATTTCCCTGATCGAAAAGCCATCGTCGGGCTATGACCTGGCGCGCCGATTCGACAAGTCCATCGGCTATTTCTGGCACGCCACGCATCAGCAGATTTACCGGGAACTGGGCCGCATGGCCGAGCTGGGCTGGATTGCGGCCGAGGAGTCGTCGAGGGAGTCGCCCAAGGAATCGGCTGGCGCCGAAAGCGCGCCCGACGCCGGTGCCGGCGAAAAGAAGAGCCGCAAGAAGGTCTACTACGTGCTGCCGGCTGGCCGCGCCGAACTGGTGCGGTGGGTGTTGTCTCCGGGCGCGGGATTGGATCAGCGTGAGGAAATTCTGGTCAAGCTACGTGCCGATGCTGCAATCGGGCCGCTGGGGCTGGACCAGGAAATGCTGCGCCTGATCGCGCTGCATGAAGACCGCCTGGCGTTGTACCGCAGTATCGAGAGCAAGGATTTTTCGGGCACGCTCGATCGTCGCCAGAAGATCCAGTACGCACTGCTGACGCGCGGTATCCGGTTCCAGGAGGACTGGGTGAGGTGGGGGCGGGAATTGCTGCCGCTGCTGGAGCGGCCGGAGCAGGCGTAGCGCCATGCCTCTCTCCCACAGGGTGGGAGAGAGGGAAAAAACCGGTCAGGCCACGTTGGCCGCCCGTGCCGCGGCTTCCGCCGGCGCCAATCCCAGTCGACGGCGTGCGAGCGCGTACTCTTCCACGAAACGGCGCACCAGTTCGGCGGCGGGCACCACGCGCTTGATCGCGCCTACGCCCTGGCCGGCACCCCAGATGTCCTTCCACGGCTTGACGCGGGTCGAACCGAAATTCATGGCCGAGGCGTCCGACGTCGGCAGCGCTTCCGGGTCCAGACCCGAGCGGACGATACTGTCGCGCAGATAGTTGCCATGCACGCCCGTGAACAGGTTCGAGTAGATGATGTCGTCGGCGGAGCTGTCGACGATCATCTGCTTGTAGGCGTCCTGGGCATTGGCTTCCAGCGTGGCAATGAATGCCGAGCCGATGTATGCCAGGTCGGCGCCGGCCGCCTGCGCCGCCAGCACGGCGTCGCCGCTGGCAATCGCGCCGGACAGCAGCAGGGGGCCGTCAAACCACTCGCGGATCTCATGCAGCAGCGCGAACGGAGACAGCGTGCCAGCGTGGCCGCCCGCGCCCGCCGCCACGGCGATCAGGCCATCGGCGCCTTTTTCGATCGCCTTGCGCGCGAACTTATTGTTGATCACGTCGTGCAGCACGATGCCACCGTACGAATGCACGGCGTCATTCACTTCCGCGCGCGCGCCCAGCGACGTGATGACGACCGGTACCTTGTAGCGCACGCATTGCTCCAGGTCGTGCTCGAGCCGGTCGTTGGACTTGTGCACGATCTGGTTGACCGCGAAAGGCGCGGCGGGACGGTCGGGATGCTTGTCGGTGTGCTCGCCCAGTTCGGTCGTGATCCGATCGAGCCATTCCGAGAGCTTTTCGGCTGGCCGTGCATTGAGCGCCGGGAATGAACCCACGACGCCGGCCTTGCATTGCGCAATGACCAGATCGGGATTGGAAATGATGAACAGCGGCGAGCAGACGGCCGGCAGCGACAGGTTTTGCAGCAGGGCGGGAATGGCCATGACAGTTCCTTCTGATTGGAGCAGCAAATCGAAGCATCAAAACGGAGTACCCATGCCATCCCGGTTGGCAGCACAGCTATGCAACCAGTTGCATGATTGATGGCAAGGTATCACGGTCGCGGATCGTTATGCAACCGGTTGCAAGGACAAATTTCCGCACTGCGGCGGCCGCCAGTGGCGCATTGTCTACAATGGGCGCATTGCAACGCGCCAAGCAGGAGATGAGTGGTGACGCACCCCGTGATCGACGGTGCCCCGGCCGATGGGGCGAAGCCGGTTTCCGATGACCTGTTCGACGCCGATCTCGCTGCCTGGTATCAGCACCCGGAGCGAGCGTTCGACGGCTGGCTGGCGCGCCACGGCTTTCGACCTGGCACCGCCGTGGTCTACCGGGCGATGTGGGGCAAGCTGCTGCGATGGTCCGGCGAGCAGGGCCTGCCTCCGCTGAAATGGTCGGCCGCGCAGATTGGCGCGTTCCTGGACGCCCAGGACTTGCACAAGCGCCATCGCTATCGCTACGCGAGATTGATAGAGCGGATATTTCACCACCTGACCACGCTTCAGCAGAACCTGCACAACCCGGCCAGCCAGGCGGTCAAGTCGCACATGGCGGAAGGCGAGAACGATCCCACCGCCTTCCTGCTGCCGGGCGAGCGCGATCTGCTGGTGGCGCGCATCCTGGCGCCCGCGCTGGAGGCCGTGACGGGCAAGGACGGCAAGGGCGAGATTTCCCCGACGGCGTGGAAGCGCGCGCGTGATGTGGCGTTGCTTGCCGTGCTGCTGGGTGGCGGACTCAAGGTGGCCGAGGTTCGCGCACTGCGTATCGACGCAATCGATGGTATCGACGAGGGCGCCCTGGCCATTCGCATGGTTCGCGCGGACAACGGGCGCGCTTATATGGTCCCGCTGTTCGGTTTTGCCCATGCACCGTTGCGCCAGTGGCTGGCGGTGCGTCACGCGGCGGAATCGTTGGGCGATCTGGTGTTTCCGGCGATGGCCAATGGCCGGCCCATGCATGCCGCCTCGATCTACCGCCGCGTCGAGATTCTGCTGGAGGAGGCGGGGGTGCTGGCGGGCCGCAGCGAGCGAGCGTCGCCCCAGACCCTGCGTAACACCTGCGGCGCGATGCATTTCGACGCCGGCACCACGCCGGCAGCGGTGGCGCAGTTGCTCGGCATGCGCGACCTGGAATCGGGCTGGCGCCTGCATGCGGCGTATGAGGCGTGGCAGGCACGCGCCGGATTGCCCCTGATGACGCGGCAGGCAGCGCGGCCAGCCCGCGATCCATGACCATGCGTCCGCAATGGGCAAGGCGGCCGTAATATCGACCGGTTAAGATGTTGGCCCGGCTGGCGCACCGCTGCTGTCCCGAAACAATACTGATCTGAATATTTCAATGGCTGAAACCTTACTGCTCACTGGGGCAACCGGATATATCGCTTCGCACACCTGGGTGGCCCTGCATGAGGCGGGCTATCACGTGATCGGGCTCGATAATCTGTGCAACAGTAACCGCGAGGTGGTGAACCGCCTGGCCAAGATTACCGGCGCCAAGCCCCAATTCGTCGAGGGTGACGTGCGCGACCGCGCGCTGCTGGACCGCCTGTTTGCCGAACACAAGATTGCCGGCGTGATCCATTTTGCGGCGCTCAAGGCTGTGGGTGAATCGGTCAGCAAGCCGCTCGAGTATTACGGAAACAATCTCGAAGGGATGATCACGCTGTGCAGCGCGATGCAGGCCGCCGGCGTCAAGCAACTGGTGTTCAGCTCGTCGGCCACGGTGTATGGCAATCCGCATACCGTGCCGATTTTCGAGGATTTTCCGCTGTCGGCGACCAATCCTTATGGCCAGACCAAACTGATGGGCGAACAGATCCTGCGTGATCTGGAAAAATCCGACCCCGAATGGCGCATCGCATTTCTACGCTATTTCAATCCGGTCGGCGCGCATGAAAGCGGGCTGATTGGCGAAGATCCGGGCGGTATTCCCAACAATCTGATGCCTTATGTGGCCCAGGTGGCGGGCGGCCGGCGCGAGCAGCTCAGCGTATATGGTGGCGATTACCCGACCGTCGACGGCACGGGCGTGCGCGACTATATCCACGTCTGCGACCTGGCCGACGGCCACGTGGCGGCGCTCGATTACCTGCGCAAGCACCCGACCGGCATGACGGTGAATCTGGGAACGGGCCGTGGTTACAGCGTTCTGGAGGTAGTGAAGGCCTACGAACGCGCCAGCGGACGCCCCGTGCCTTACCAGATCGTCGCGCGGCGTCCGGGTGACATCGCTTCCTGCTACGCGGATCCTTCGCTTGCCCAGACATTGCTTGGGTGGACCGCTCGCCACGACATCGACCGCATGTGCGAGGATTCCTGGCGCTGGCAGTCGATGAATCCGTCGGGGTTTGCCGGCTGATTGCCGTCACCCAATAAAAAAACCGGGCCGAGGCCCGGTTTTTAGTTTCTTGCTGGCGTGCGTGGCGTCGCAGTTCAGCGAATCAGGAAGTCTTCCATCGACTTGCCATTGGCCAATGCCTGGGTCAGCCAGCCCGGACGCTTGCCGCGACCGGTCCAGGTATTGCCGGCGCCATCACGGTAACGGACCGGAACCTTGCGGGCGGTGGTTGCCTTCTTGCCAACCGTACCCTTGCCGCCAAATCCGAGGTCTTCGGCGGTCAGGCCAAATTGTTCGATTTTCTCGCGAATCTCGGCGATCACGGATGCTTGCTCGCGCGCCTTGATTTCTTCGGCCTGCTTCTGCAGTTCGCTGATTTTCTGAACGATTTCCTGATATGTCGCCATTTGTATCCCTCTATTTACTGG
>DAIOET010000287.1:0-5649 GCA_036746135.1 Cupriavidus sp. | reverse complement strand
ACCGGCAGATGAAAGGTCTGGGCCATGTCGACAAAGCGCGTGAACTTCTCGGCTGTGTCGCTATCCCAGCTTCCGCCACCAAAGGTTGGATCGCTGGCAATCACGGCCACCGGCCAGCCGTCGAGCCTGGCCAGGCCGGTGACGATGGCGCGGCCCCATTGCGCGCCGATCTCGAAGAACGACCCGTTATCGACCAGCGTCTGCACGATGGGACGAACGGCATAGTCGGCACCGTTGCCGCGCGGAATGGCCGATAGCAGCCAATCGTCGCGCCGTGCCGGGTCGTCATCGATCCGCGCGCGCGGCGGCAGTTCGTGCACCGAGCCTGGCAGATAGGACAGGAAGCGGCGGGCGCGTTCGAATGCCTCCTGTTCGGTAGGCACTTCGTCGTCGACCACGCCATTGCGTGTATGAATCTGGCTGCCGCCGAGTTCGTTCTTGGTCAGCGTCTGCCCGACGCGCGCCACCACGGACGGCGGCCCTTCGTTGAACAGTTGCGAGGTCTCCTTGACCATCACGGAGTAGTGGCTCGACGCCACGCGCGCCGCGCCCATGCCCGCCACCGAACCCAGGGCCAGCGAAACCACCGGCACCGTGGCCATGTTTTCCACCACGTGCTGCCACACCTTCATGGTGGGAATCAGCGTATGGCCCTTGATCTCGATATTGCGCACGGAGCCACCACCGCCGGTGCCATCGACGAGCCGGATCATCGGCAGGCGCAGATCGTGGGCCATCTTCTCGGCATGCACGAGCTTGTCACCGACCGCGCCATCGTTGGCGCCGCCGCGCACGGTGAAATCGTCGCCGACCACCACCACCGGACGTCCATCGACCAGCGCGCGGCCCATCACCAGATTGGAAGGGACCAGATCGACCAGCCGCCCATTGCCGTCGTAACGTCCGCTTCCGCTCAATCCGCCCACTTCGCGGAACGAACCGGCATCGGCGATGGCGTCCACGCGCTCGCGGACCGTCAGCTTGCCAGCCTGCTTGTGGCGCTCCACTTTGTCATCGCCACCCATCCGGGCGGCCAGCCGGCGGCGATAGGCCAGTTCATCGACTTCGGGTTGCCAGCTCACGCTTTTGTCTCCGGTTTCTCTGTCTTTGTCTTTCCCAAGACACTTTGCACGACCCGTGCCAGCCTTCGCGGACACTTGGGGCCGTTGATTTCATTGAGAAATCAAATGGGCGCGGCTAAGATGTCCGCCACGACGACATAAAAGTGTCCGCACGACGGACATCGCAGGAGACATCAGTGTCCTTGGAGACAACACAGCCGCTGGGCGCGTTGATCTGCTCGATCGACGGCACCCGGCTTGCCGCCATTGGCGTTTGCGCCGATCCAGCCCTGGCCGACGCCGCGCAATCGGCCAGCGCGCACGCCACCGAGGCCGTGAATGGCCGCCGGCTTTTTCCCGTGGAGTCCGGCGACACGCGCTATATCGGCGTGTCGTTGGAAGATGGCCGGCATCAGGTCATCCTGGTCCACAACGCGGATGCGCACACGACGCTGTTCGACTTTCTTGGCACCGTGCCTTTCGCCGGCGCCATCCTCGATTACTTTCTGAACGATCCCTACCAGGCCATCACCGTCGTCGACAAGGCGGGACTGGTGCGCTTTATCAGTCCGGTCCATGAGAAGTTTCTTGGCATCGAACGCGGCGCAGGCACGGGCAGCCCCGCGGCCGACGTCATTCCGAACTCGCGCTTGCCGCACGTGGCGACGTCCGGCAAGGCCGAGATCGGCCAGCTACAGCAGTTGAACGGGGCAACGCGCGTGGTCAATCGGATTCCGATCCGCGAGCACGGCCACGTGGTGGGCGCGATTGGCCAGGTCATGTTCAAGGGACCGGAGGAACTGGTGCGCCTGCACAAAGAGCTTTCGGAGCTGCGGTCGGAAGTGGCGCGCTACCAGCGCGAGTTCGAGGGCCTGCGTGAACAGCAAACGACGCTGGGACTGATTGGCGAAAGCGCGCCGATGCAGCGGCTGCGCCGCGAAATCCAGACCGTGGCACGGCTGGACGTGCCCGTGCTGATCCTTGGCGAGAGTGGCACGGGCAAGGAGCTGGTGGCGCGCGCCATCCACAGCGCCGGCCAGGAATCCCCCGATGCCCGGCCGCTGGTCAGCCTGAACCTGGCAGCCCTGCCCGCCACGCTGATCGAATCCGAACTGTTCGGCCATGCACCGGGCGCGTTCACCGGCAGCAAACGCCAGGGACAGGCCGGCAAACTCGAACTGGCGGCTGGCGGCACGGTGTTTCTTGATGAAGTTGCCGATATCCCGATGGAAATGCAGGTCAAGCTGCTGCGAGTGCTGGAAGACCATATGGTCGAACGGCTTGGCAGCGGACGGCCAAAGCGCGTGGATTTTCGCCTGGTGTCGGCGACCAATCGCGATATTCCCGCATTGATCGATGCAGGCAGATTCCGCCTGGACCTGTATTACCGTCTCAGCGGCGTGGTGCTGCGCATTCCGGCGCTACGGCAAAGGCGCGAGGATATTCCCGCGCTGCTACAGCATTTTGTGGAAGCGTTCTGCACACGAAACGGCATGCCGGCGCCACGGATCGAACACGACGTACAGCGTTATCTGGCCGGGCAACCCTGGCCCGGCAATGTGCGGCAATTGCGGCAACGGGTTGAGGAGGCGCTGGTTTTCTGCGACGGCAGGCTATTAAGAGTGGCGGATTTTGCGCGCGGCGATGCGGCACGCGGCATCTTGCCGTCGCAGCCCGTGGCCGATGTGGGTGTGGATGCGGATGCGGATGTCAGAACGGTGATCCCGCCCTCTTCCCCCATTGCGGCGTTACCTGTCGACGCGACTGGCGGGATGAACGACGTTGCCTATGCGGCCGTTCTCGACGCGATTGCCCGCCACGGCGGCAACAAGAAGCGGGCGGCCGAACAGCTCAGGATTTCGCGCTCGCATCTGTACAAGATTCTGGAGCGTGGCGGCGGGCATTAAGCGCTGACGCGGCATCACTCCGTCAGGAATACGGGCTGATTTTCGTCCGGCGCTTCCCAGTAGGACGTCGCGCCATACGACAATTCAGTCCAGAGTCCGCTGCAGATGGTATTCCTGCCCGCCCGCTTGGCTTCGTAGAGCAGCGTATCGGCCGCGACGATCAACGCGCTTTCGGTGATTTCGTCTTCCACCACCGCAAAATCGGCGGCAAGCACGCCGATACTGACCGTCGCGTATATCTGATGGCCATCGGGCCGAGACAACGGGTGCTTTGCCACTTCGATGCGCATGGTCTCCGCAAGCCTGGCTGCCGTATCGTGGTCGGTCCTGGGCATTACCATCAGGAATTCTTCACCGCCATAACGCACCACGCTGTCCTGGTCCTTGCGCACGCATTTCTGAAGCAACGCGGCAACGTGCGCCAGCACGGCATCGCCACTCTGGTGGCCATACAAGTCGTTGATCTGCTTGAAATAATCGATATCGCACACCATCAGCGTCAGCCAGAGACGCTCACCCCTGGCCGATTTCAATGCGTCGGGCAGCAGCGTGTCGTGCAAATGCCGGCGATTGAAGCAGCCGGTCAGATGGTCGCGGATAGACAGTGTTTTCAGCGTGCTCAGGGCACGGTATTCATCGCGCCATAACCGGTGATAGCGGCGCGCGGCCACAATGCCAAAGCTGTTGGTAAGCAGCAGCAACATCGACATCGTGACGTCATCGGAAAATCGCAGGTTACCGATGGCCGTGGCCAGTGCAATAAAGGCGACGGTGGCCGTGAGCGCAATACCGATGGCATATATCAGCCGGTTCGGAATGAACACGTAAATGACGATCATCATGATCGCGAGCGACATCGCGTGCCAGGACAGCTCTCCGGGACGGAACCACACGACGATCATGAAGATGGCCAGCGTGACGACCTCCGCGACGCTGGCTGCCAGCCAATGGGCCTGAATCGAGTCGACGTGCCGGCGAATCAGGCAAAGGCCGCCAAACGCGGTGACCGCCACCAGAATGCGGCCCGTCAGCAGAATCCAGAACGGTTGGCCAAGCCCGAGCGCCGCCAGATCGGTCAGGGCGAACGCCAGAAAGAACGACGCGCAGAACACCAGCGTTGTTCGAAGCGATGCTCCGGTATGCGGCAGATGATGCTTCTGAAAGTCTCGCTCCAGCTGCGGATCGGAAAACTCCACCCACAGCGGGTCGACCGAATCAATCATTGCGACGGCAGATTTCGACATAAGAACCCAGGTACCCGAGCGGATCGATTATCCAGCACACGATCCATTTGGGTATCCCCCGTCCGGGTGAAACCCGGGGCGCCTATTCCGCCTGGGGCACCAGACGCGGCGTCTGTGTCCTGCCGATCAACGCAAAGGTAATCTGGATAATCCCCATCGCCAGCCCAAGCGCGGCCCCCACCTTCCACGCCATCGAGTAGTTATGCATCAGGTCATAGAGCCAGCCGCCGCCAAAAGCGCCGATGAAACTGCCGATCTGGTGACTGAAAAACGCCACGCCCGCAATCATCGCCTGCCAACGCAAACCGAATGTCTGCGCAATCCAGCCCTGAACCAGCGGGGACACTCCAAGCCACAGGAATCCCATGACCGCCGAAAACACCATCGTGCTTTCAGGCGTCGGCAAGGTATGAAAAAACCAGACAAAGCCGATGGAGCGGCAAATATAGATTCCGCCGAGCAAGAACAGCTTGTTGACCCGCCCTCCGGCCCATCCGAAGAACAGGCTGCCCAGCACATTGAAACCACCGATCAGTCCGAGCGCCTTGGCCGACAGCATCGGGTCCATGCCGCAGATATCGAGATAGGCCGGCAAATGCGTGGTCAGAAAAACCAGTTGCATCCCGCAAATGGTATAGGCCAGCGCCATGACCACAAATGGTGGATGCCGCAGCGCCGTCATCAACGCCTGCCGTCCGCTCTGCTCCGCCTGCGCCCGCGTGGGTGATTCCCGGACTTTGTCCACCCGGCCACCAACCCAGGCCGCGGGCAACATGATCAACGCCAGTATCACGAACGACGCCAGGCCCATGCGCCAGCCCCATTCGCTGGAAATACTCTGCCCCAGCGGCGCGGCAATCATTGCGCCGAGCGAGCCGGATGCCGACACGCATCCCAGCACGAGACTCCGCACCTGGGCATTCACCGCGCTGGAAGCCGCGGCCATTGCCATAGCCGTGCCGGTAACGGCCATCGCCATGCCAATCAAAATACCGCCGCCCAATATGACGGCCCATAACGTGTGCGATGTGGCCAGCAACACCAGGCCCACGATATAGAGCAACGATCCGCCGACCATCAGCGGACGGAATCCGATCCTGACCGCGAGCGCTCCGGCAAACGGCTGCAACAAGCCCCAAGTCAGATTCTGGACCGCCACCGCAATCGTGAAATCGCCGACCGAAATCCCGATATCGCGCGTCAGCGGTGGCACAAAGATTCCCAGGCTCTGGCGCAACCCCATAGCCAGCGACAACATGACGGAAGCACCGATGAGAATCGGTAAGACGGGGCGCAGCGAGGATAGACGAGACATGCGGTAGCTCTTTTTCTTGGCGCGGCATTGGGGGAAGCCGTCAGAGCTATTTTCGTTGAATCGTCAAGGGATTTGAATGCTCGGGAATACTAATGGCCGCCTGCCCTGCAGAAGGCGGCCGC
>DAIOET010000286.1:0-5667 GCA_036746135.1 Cupriavidus sp. | reverse complement strand
TGCTTGAGGCTGCGGATGCGGCCGAACACGTCGAGTTCGAACGAACTGAAGCCAACGCCGGCGCCCCACGCATTGATGACGGCGTCCTGCCCCGGCGCCCGCAGGTCTCCGGTCACGCGCGTGCTGCTGAATCCGACGTTGGCATCGACGGCCGGGAATTGCGCGGCGCGCCGGATGCGGTAGTACGCGCGGGCCTCGTCGATCGACAGCGTCGCCACGCGCAGGTCGCGGTTGTTGGCCAGACCAAGCTCGATCAGCCGCCGCAGGCGCGGATCGGTGAAGAAGTCTTGCCAGCCGAGGTTGGCCGCCGACGCCTGGGCCTGCGCGGGATTCTGGCCGCCCTGCGTGGTCTGGTACGCAGCGCCGGTTGGCCACGCATTGCCCACGGGCGAATCTGGCCGCTCGTACTTTGGCTCCAGCGTGCACGCGGCCAGCGCCAATGGCACCAGCAGGGCCAAGCTCCATCGCGGGACCGGCGGATTTTTCGGGGAGAGGCGCATTGTTGTCGTCTTCATAGCGTGAATCAACCGGTAAAGGCGCGCCGCAGCAGCTGCACGATGGCCGTGCCGGGCAAGCCGCGATGCGCGATGTTGTGCGGTGGCTCGCTGAACAGCAGCCGGATCAGGCGGTGCCGCACCGCCATATCGGGTAGCAGGGCGATCCCGATCAGTTGTCCCTCGGTGCGGGCCACGCGGCACGGAATCCAGCCCAGCGGCGCGAGCCAGAACGCACCCACGGCGCCAGCCTCCACGCGGGTGCCACTGTGCGATTCGAGCGCGACGCCGTTGCAGGACAGGTCGCGTGTCACGCCATCCACTTCGCGCGAGATGCCATCCGGGCCATAGAACTGAAGCCGGCCCGCCGCGCGGAACGGAAAGCGTTCTTCCTTGCGTGGGCGCGGCAATTCGAAGCAAACCAGCAGCGAGGCCAGGTACAGGACCATCGAAATCACGGTCCACACGACGTTGAACACGGTGCCCGGTGCGTTGCCATCGGCGGCCACGGCGCGCGCCAGACCCATCGCCGACAGGAAGAACAGGGCGCCATACAGCGCCGCAAACTTGCCGTGCACCGTCAGCCTGGATCGGTCCAGGCCCTTGTTGGTGACCTTGAACGGCCGCCCGAACGGCTTGAACATGGCACTTGCAAGCGTTGCGGTCACCGCCATCGCGGCCACGATCTGCGTGACCTCCGTGAAGATCGGCATGGCGCGCGAGTCCGTAATCCAGATGCTGTACGCCCAGTACAACAGCAGCGCCGGAACGCCATAGGCCAGGAACTGCATCGGATCGCCATAGAGGGTCGGTACGTTGAAGAACCAGTAGAGCAGCGGGCCGGCCAGCAGCATCAGCGTGAAAGGCCGGCTGAGCCAGTGCAGCAGGCCGTGCACGTAGTGCAGGCGCTGACGCAGCGTGTAGCCGCGGCCGCGCATCGGGCCATCGGCGGTCAACGCCACCTGGATCGTGCCCAGCCCCCAGCGGCTGCGCTGGCTGATGTATTCGGGCAGCCCTTCGGCGGACAGGCCCACGCTGAGCCGCTCATTGAGCCAGCGCGTGACGTAGCCGAACGGCATCAGCTTGTAGGTCAGGTGGATGTCTTCCGTCACCGTGCCAGTCGGAAAGCCGCCGATATGGCCCAGCGCCTCGCGCCGCACCACGAACGACGTGCCGATGCAGAACGCGGTGTCCCATGCGTCCTTGGCGGGCTGCATCACATCGAAGAATGCGCGCTGCTCGTCCACCCAGCATTCGGTGGAGCGCAGGTTGTACTGGATGGGGTCGGCGTTGTAATAGAACTGGGGCGTCTGCACCACGCCGACGCGCGGGTCGTCGAACAGGCCGACGATGCGCAGCAGGATATTGCGATTCGGCGCGAAGTCGGCATCGAGCACCATGATGTACGGGGCGCCGCCATCGATCAGCGCGCTGTGCTGCAGGCCGTTGTTCAGGTTGCCGGCCTTGGCGTGGGTGTTGTCGGGCCGGGTCACGTAGTTGACGCCGACCTTCTTGCAGAAATCCTTGAGCCAGTCGCGCCGCGTATCGTCGAGCACCCAGACGCGGAAGTTCGGATAGTCGAGCGCCTTGGCCGCGACGATGGTTTTCTCCAGTACGTCCAGCCCTTCGTTATAGGTGGCTATGAAAATGTCCACGCCCGGCGCGTCGCGGTCTCCGCGCAACCGTTGCTCGCCGGCATCGGCCTCGGCGCTGTGGTCGGTCTTGCGCGTCAGCGTGACGATGGAAATCAGCGTGTAGAGAATCGTCAGCGTTTCGAAACCGAGAAAGGCATGCGCCCAGATGCTCGGGAATTCCATGCGCCAATCGGGCAGCGTCTGCGTGACGCGCCAGACGTAGTACACGATCAGCAGGACTGCCGCCGCCAGGCCAAACAGCCAGCGGTCCGCCGCGCGGTGCCGGTTGCCGCGCAGGCAGAGCACGGCAATCAGCAATGCGCCAGCATTGATCTGGACCAGCATGCTGCCATCTAGAAAGTCGGCGAACATCGTTACTCCTTGGGTGTATTGCCACCAGGCTGAAATGGATTCCATCCCGTCGCGGCCAGCACTGCCCAGGCAGTGGCCCCCAGGTGCGGCAGATGGAAATAGAAGAAGTCGTTGGTCTTCGAGTCAGGCCCGATCTGCAGACCGGTGCCGACGCGCGTCTCGGGCGTGGCGAACAGCATCCCCGACGGCGCGCGTTGCGATACCAGCAGCGGCCAGAGTGGCGCGGCCTCGCTATCCCGGCCGCTGGCGCGGAGCACCAGCGCGGCCTGGCCGGTGCCTTCGGTCCAGATGCCATCCGGATTCGCGTTGAATCCATAACCGCCCTTGACGCCATGCTTGGCGCGCGCCCAGGTGAGAGCGCGTTGCCAGTTGCCCGCTGCATCGGGAATCGCAATCAGCGGCCACAGCGATGCATCGAGCGCCGACGGGCCATCGTTCAACGTCCGGCCGTCGTCGCGCGTGCCAATCGCAAACCGTCCTTCGCCTGGCTGCCACATGGTTTCGACGAACTTGCGCGAGCGCTCGGCGCCGGTGCGCCAGCGCGGATCAGCGTCGTAGCGCGACAGCCAGCGGAACACCGCGTACGTATCGACGTTGTGCTCCGTTGACTTCCAGCCCTGGCGCTGCGGCGACGGCTCATGGCCGAAGAATCCACCAATGAACGCGGCCGGTGCGTCGCTGTTGTACGTGACCTTGTCGACCCAACCCATCATGGTCCGGGCCGTATCGAGATAGCGCGGGGTGCGCGTGGCCTCGTACGTCGCCAGCAACAGCAGCGCGGCCCATGCCACGTTGCCGGTGGCCGTGCCGACCTGATACCGGTCTTCGAACCAGCGGTTGGCCTTGGTGTCCCACCAGCCCGGCATCGGCACGGGGCCGTCGGGAACCGCGCCGGCACGATAGGCATTGCGGATCCGGCCATCGTGATAGTGGCGGTCGCGCGTCACGCCGGCCACCACGCCATCGGCGATGCGTCGGGCAGCGTCCTTCTGGCCGCACGCGATCAGCGCGATGCCGGCCAGCGCGTTGTCGTAGACGAACGCCGACTCCTTGAGCGGGCCGGGCAGCGGTTCGCCACCGGGGGCTGCTTCATAGCTGGCCAACATGACAGGCCCGTTGCCGGGGATGGCCGCCACGCGCTGGGTCAGCGTCTGGCAGCCGGCGTCGCGCATCTGGTCGCGCGAGGCATCGCCCGAAGCGGGGGCCGCGGCCAGCCCCAGGGGCGTGGCCAGCAGCGTTGTCATCAGACCTTCGATCAGCCGCTTGCGCGCGGCCGGGGATCGCTTTCCTGCGGTAGTACGCTGCACGGTAGTCTCCTTCCTGCGGGCGTTGGGTGAATGACCAAGTGATCGGCTCCGATCAGATCAGCCGGCGAAACCACGGGCGGTCCAGACTGACCTTGGCCCAGTGGCCGAGCGCGCAGCGGTCCGTCTTGCCTGCGCCGGGCAGGTCAGGCAGCGGCTTGTTCAGCTTCGCGATCAGGTACAGCTCGTTTTTCTCGATGGGAGGGAAGGGCACGAAGTAGCGGGCTTGATCGCCATCGGGTGCGCGCGGCAGGATTTCCGCGACCTTGCCTGGCTGCGGCGTGCCCACGCCATCGACCAGCACCGTGACGGGGGCGCCGGGCAGCAGGTCCTTGCTGAGGCTGCGCGGGAATACCGCCACCACGGCGGGCTGCGCGCAGTTCGTGGCGCGCATCAGCGTGGCACCGGCCGACACGCGCGTGCCCGGCGGCGCCAGCACGTCTTCGACGATGCCGCCCGCATAGGCCTTGATATCGAGATTGGACACGCGGTCCAGGCGCTGCTGCTCGGTGTCGACCAACTTGTCGACTTCGGTGCCGTAATCCTGGAGCTGCTTGATTTCCGCCTGCAACTGCGTGATCTCGGCCTTCAGTTCGTCCGACCGCTGGGACAGCGCGCCAACGGCGCTGTCATTGCTGGAGGCGTAGACCTTGTTCCGGGTGGCGGCACTGCTGCTGCGCGCGCTGTTTAGCTCGGCCTCGACGGCGTCTCGCTGGCCCGCCAGCACGGTGAGCTGGTTGCGCGATGCATCGGTGAAAGCCTGGCTGACGGCCCCGGCCTGCTGCATCGCCTCGTTACGATTCACTACACCTTGTTGCGCATCGATCTGCTGCTGCGCCACATTCAGGCGTGCTTCGATGCCACGGACCCGTGAATCGTTCTGCTGCTGCGCCGCCGACGTGTAACGCTTGACGTCGCCACTGGTGGCGGTCAGCCGGGTCTGGTTGACTTCGAGCTTCGACTTCGCGGCTTCGAGCCGTTTTTCGTTATCGAGCTTCTTGCCGGTCAGTTCCAGCAACAGCGCGCGATCCATGTTCGGATTCTGCAGCGTCATCAACGATTCCCCGGCCTTGAACGTGGTGCCCTCCGGCACGAGCTGCTTTGTCACGATGCCTTCGACGGGCGTGGTGATCAGGCTGACAGGGCTGTTGACGACGGCACGCTCCGAAGATCGCACGAAGACGTACGGGAACATCACGGAAAGAATGATCCAGATGACGAAGCCCACCATGCCGTAGCTGGCCAGCCGGGGAATAGCCTGCCAGACGGGCCGCAGACTGAGCGAGCTGCTGCGGGGTGCCAGCGTGTCGCGTGGCGGGGGCTGCTGTGGCCGTTGTGTGGTTGGCGGTAGCCGCGTTGGCACTTTCGGCTTCTGGTCGGAATTGTTGTCCATGCGAGCTCCCGGATAAAAGGTGGCTAGCCACGATCGCCAACGTCGATCGCGGTGATGTTTTCGCAGACAAGCACTGTCCCTCCGAACGAGCGGCATCCGCTCGTTCGGGTATCGAGTGCTCTCGTCCCCCAACAATTTTTATGCGCCGTTTGTCCCGGGCCGTTGCTACGCCGCCGGAACAGGCGAGTGGACCGTGTAGACCGATCCATTGAGCTGCTTGCATGCCGATGAACGGCACTGCTCGCAGGCACTACAAGGCGCGACGCGCCACATGGAAGCTCACAGCACAGCATCGCCGCATTGATGCAATGCAACGCTGGAGCGATTCAAAGTTAGTCAGTTTGCGATTTGCTTGCTGTAAGAATGTGTAAGGACTGTATATCGGTCCACTTACATCTCTGCCTCGGCGGCTTGCGTAGCAACGAGTTGTTGTAAGCCGCTGATTCAATCGGCGCGCGAGTTAACGTTCT
>DAIOET010000285.1:1946-5678 GCA_036746135.1 Cupriavidus sp. | reverse complement strand
TGATCGACGCGATCGCAGCAGGCGTGGACGGTCTGACCAAGGCCAAGGCCGAGCAGGCCCTGAACGTGACCCTGAGCGCCATCATGGATGCCGTGGCCAAGGGCGAAACCCTGAGCCTGATCGGCTTTGGTACCTTCAGCAAGGGCGAACGTGGCGAGCGCATGGCGCGCAACCCGCGTACCGGCGAAGAGATCAAGGTGGAAGCTGCGAAGACCGTGAAGTTCAAGGCTGGCCAGAAGTTCAAGGACGCAGTCAACCAGTAATGCCGACGGGCCAGCTGTTCGCCCGGTTCGCATGACCCCGCCGTGCCGCCGCCCGAGCCCTATAGCGGCACAGGTGCGCAGCGCGCGGGGACGTTATCCACACCTTTTTTCCCGCAGCTCCGCGTGGAGAATCGCACAGCCGGCAGCACCACTTCACAGGGGGCCGGCCGCGGCGCGAAAATGTCATTCACGCTTGGCTGATCAAGGCTTTGCGCGATATCAGGATTTACGGGGCTGATATGTCGTTCCGCTTGCGCCCGCGCAGATTTCCACAGCCTTATTCACAGCGCTTTCCACACAAACTTCCACAGCATTCTCCACAGGCGCGCATGCGTACCTGGCAGAGGCTGACCGGAGTCGTGGCGCTTGCCGTGCTCTGTGGCTGCAGCACCGCACCGCCGCGTACGGCACGTCCGCAGGCAGTGCCCCTGCCCGACTATGAGCGCGTGGCCACGCCGCCCGGCGCCACGGCACGCGAGAGGATTGTCGACATCGCCCTGCAGGAATGGCGCAAATGGGGCAGCCAGGTGGTGCACATCGGCCGCGACGATTCCGCATGCGTGACGCAGAGTCCGCTTACCGCACCGGCGCCCGCCATGCCGCCGAATGGCATGGGCGCCAATGGCGCTGCCGCCCACCCGTCCGCTGACGTCGATATGGAAGAGGATGGCGACGCCAGTTGCCTGCGCTTTCCCGATGGCACAGGCATGGAGGCCACGCCGAAGGGCTGCCGGATGGCCCAGCGCTACTGGGGCATCGTGGGCGAAGCGCCGGACTGCCGCCAGGTCACGCAGGGCGCGTGGGCATGGTCGGCTGTGTTCATTTCCTGGGTCATGCGCAAGGCCGGACTCGACACCGACCAGTTCCTGACCGGCCAGTCACATTCGATGTACGTGGTGGACGCGCGCGACGGCATCCTGCCTCGGCCGGCCTTTCACGTCGAACCCGTGCCGGGATTGCCACGTCCCGGCGACATGATCTGCGCGGGTCGCGGGCGCGACAAGTACCTCACGGATCCCAGCGAGATTGGCTTTGGCACAACGCCTATGCACTGCGACATCGTGGTGGAAGTGGACCGCGCGGCGCGCGTGGTCAAGGCCATCGGCGGCAACGTCCAGCAATCGGTATCGATGGATGTGATCGACCTCAACGAAGCTGGCCAGCTGGATGGCTTCACGAATTCGCACATGCCGTGGCTGCTGATCATGCGCAGCGATCTCCAGTAACCCGCATTCGATACCGAAGGTAGCTTCTCAACATCGCCCCGTTGCATTGACGGGGCTGTCCCTGCCGCGAAACACTGCGCGATCGTATTTTGCCGATCTCCCGCATGTCCATCGCAGCGTCCTCCCTCGCCACAACCGTTCCGACTCCTGTTCCGAATATTGCCCGCCGGCTGGTTGCCGAAGCGCTGGGTACGGCGCTGCTGGTAGCCATCGTGGTGGGCTCGGGCATCCGCGCGGAGCGGCTTGCCGCCGGCGATACCGCGCTGGCGCTGCTCTGCAATGCCCTGGCGACGGGCGCCGGCCTGGTGGCCTTGCTGGTGTCGCTCGGTCCGGTATCGGGTGGACACTTCAACCCCGTGGTCAGTTTGTCGAACCTGGTGCAGGGCCGGATGTCGGTGCGCGATGCCGCCGGTTATGTGCTGATGCAACTGACGGGTGCGGTGCTGGGCGTGATGGCGGCCCATGCCATGTTCGGCCTGCCGCTGCTGTCGATGTCGACGCAGGCGCGTACCGGCGCCCCGATGTGGTGGAGCGAGTGTCTTGCGTCGTTCGGCCTGATCGGGCTGGCCATCGCCACCGGGCGCTCCCGGCCAGGGCTGGTGCCCTTTGTGGTCGCAGGCTATATCACGGCCGGCTACTGGTTTACGTCGTCGACATCGTTCGCCAATCCCGCACTGACCGTGGCTTGCGCTTTGACCGATTCATTCACAGGTATTCGTGCTATCGATATTCCTGCGTTTATTCTCGCTCAGATATTTGGTTCGGTGAATGCCACGCTGCTATTTCACTGGCTGTGCCGACCGGCGCCGGATGCGCCGAACGCGGGGGACGCCATGCCCTCCCGCATCTGGAAACGTCGCGCCGGGCTTACCAGCGCCGATTGAGCTGGACGCCGAAGATCGAGCCGGTGGCCTGCGATGCCCAGGCATCGGTAGGCGCGGCGAACGTGATGCCGTCCACGTCGTTGGCGCGGCTATACGTGTAGAACGCCCGCAGGTTTGCGTTGCCCGTGGACTTGCCGAGCGTCAGTGTTGGCGCCACGGTGAAGGCCGTGCGTTGCCCGCCGACGCCAAACCCGGACGAGATCTGGTCGTGCGCCACCTCAAAGGAGAGCTTGAACTGGTCATTGGCCACAAAGGCAGGACGCACGCGGGTGGCTGCCCATTGCAGCGTGCCGATGCCGGAACGGTCGAGCTGCAGGCTCGATTCCACGGACCCCGCCAGGCCCGACCTGCCCTTCCACTCCATCGATTCCGAAACCCGCACGCGCGACAGCGCGTTGCCCATGCCCGAAAAGCCGGTCATGGCTGTGCGCGAACCCTGGCCATACTGAAAGCCCAGCCGGTTGGTGCCATACAGCACGCCCTTCTGCTCATGCATGGCCGAAGCCCACCACGCGCTGCCGGTATCCTCGATTTGCGACAGCGGCTCTACGCGAGTGAAGCCTAGCCGCACGGAACCCTTGTCATTGGTGCCGATTGGCGCGCTCAGCACCGAGTGATAGCTGGGAAGCTTGGCCCCATTTAGGTCGTTACGCGCGGTGTATTGATAACTCACGCCAAACTCGCCAAGTTTGGCGTTGTCGATGCCAAAGCGCATCGACGAGGAATTCGGCGGCAACAGCCCCGACGACATCAGGAATGGGCTGCTGTCGCGCCGGCCAGCCCAGACGCTGGCGCCATCGAGCACGGACAGGCCCGACAGGCCACTCACCGACGTATAGAAATTCGGCACCAGCGCGTAAGGATCCACGGCGGCGGCGTTGCCATTTACCGATGTGGCGTTGGTGCCCTTGGCCTGCGCCACGAGCTGGACCTGCGCGCCGCCGCCGATATCGGCCACCGATTCGCGGATCTTGACCTCGCCCGAGCTGGTGCACGCCAGCCCCTGCCCAAACCCGGCCGACGGCGTACCGCCGCCCGGACAGGCGCGCTGCGTACCGGAGCGGTCTTCCACCGCGGCACGGCCGCTATAGCCGAGCCGCCAGACCGAGTCGCCCGCGGGATCGTCGGCCGGCAACTGGGATCGCAGCACCGGCGGTGCATCGGAAGGGGTTTCCGGGGCGATATCGGCATCTTCCGCGTTGCGAGCGGCCGGCCGTGTCTCGCCGCCCTGTGCGAGGAATTCGCCCAGCCTGTGCGGAAACAGCACCAGAGGGGGCGGCGGTGGAGGTGGGGGCGCCAGCGAGTCCGGCGGGCCGACGAAGTCAGGGTTGGCATCGGGCGTTGACGCCGATGCCTCGG
>DAIOET010000285.1:0-1846 GCA_036746135.1 Cupriavidus sp. | reverse complement strand
GCGACTGCCGAGGCAACCGGCGGCGTAGTGTGTTCCGCGATAAGGGGCGGCGGCGAAAGCGGTGGAGTCACAGTGCCGCCGGTCTGCGCGCAGGCGCCAACGCCCCACGCGGCCAGGACGGCGCACGCGAGTCGGCGGCGGGCAAATTGACGATAGGGAGGCGGTACGGCTTGCAGCATCGAAACAACAAATTCAACGGGGCCGGCACATGCAATTGCCGGCGGAGGGCTCATTTTTTATCAGGCGAATTTTTTGACAGCAAGCCGGGTTACAAAATCCCGCGCCCTCGTCACAAAGCGTTGGAAAAGCGTTGGAATTCCCACATTGCGAAACCGTCGGGGTGCCTTTTCCGGGCGTGTGGTGCCGGGCCGTTAAAACCGTTGCGGAAGTGCTGAATTCCTAGCGAAAACCCCCATCCTGAAGGGCCTCCGTGCTCAAAACGCCACCGCTATAATCGTCCGACCTGTCTTTCCGGCAACACATTAGCGATTGGCGCAAGGCAGCCCTGCATACATATCTATAAAAGAGGAGATGTCCATGGAACGTCGTTCCTTCCTGTTGAAGGCCTCGGCCGTCGCCGCTACGGGTGCGCTGGCTGCCTGTGGCAAGGAAGATAAGCCCGCGGCCCCGGCCGCGTCGTCCGGCCCGGCGGCACCCGCCGTGGTCGGCAGCAATCCGGCCGTGGAATGGCGCCTGGCGTCGAGCTTTCCGAAGTCGCTCGACACGATCTATGGCGCGGCGGAACTGCTGAGCCAGCGTGTGAAAGAGCTGACCGACGGCAAGTTCAACATCAAGGTATTTGCCGCCGGTGAAGTGGTGCCTGGCCTGCAAGTGCTGGACGCCGTGCAGAACCAGACCGTGCAGATCGGCCACACCGCCGGCTACTACTACTTCGGCAAGAACCCGACGTTGTGCTTCGACACGACGATTCCGTTCGGCCTGACGGCACGCCAGCAGAACGCCTGGATGATGCAGGGCAACGGCATGAAGCTGATGCGCGAATTCTTCAAGGAATACAACGTCATCAACTTCATGGGCGGCAACACCAACGCGCAGATGGGCGGCTGGTTCCGCAAGGAAATCAAGACGGTAGCCGACCTGCAGGGCCTGAAGTACCGCGTGGCCGGGTTTGCGGGCGTGGTGCTGTCGCGCCTGGGCGTGGTGCCGCAGCAGATTGCCGGTGGCGACATCTACCCCGCGCTGGAAAAAGGCACGATCGACGCCGCCGAATGGGTGGGCCCGTACGACGACGAAAAGCTCGGCTTCTACAAGGTGGCGCCGTACTACTACTACCCGGGCTGGTGGGAAGGCAGCGCGCAGCTGTCGTTCTACGCCTCGCCCAGCGAATACGAGAAGCTGCCGGCGCTGTACAAGCGCGCACTGGAAACGGCCACCATCGAGGCCCACACCAACATGATGGCCAAGTACGACACGGTCAACCCGCAGGCACTGGCGCGCCTGCTGGAGAACGGCGTGAAGCTGCGTCCGTTCTCGAAGGAAATCATGGAAGCCTGTTTCAAGGCGACCCAGGAAGCGTACGCCGACGAGACCGCCAAGAACCCGTCGTTCAAGAAGATCTACGACGACTGGCGCGTGTTCCGCAACAACGAAGCCGCCTGGTTCAACGTGGCCGAGCAGGCGTTCGCGCAGTTCAGCTACGCGCGCAAGCTGTAAGCGGCTGCCGCTGGCCGTACCTGCAAGGAAAGCCCGGCTTCGGCCGGGTTTTTCATTGCATCACGCGATGGGCCGCAGCCCGGTAGAATCCGCCCCACAACCGGACATCTACCCGGGACATTCCCATGCAACTCGGCATCTTCTACGCCCTGCTGGCGTACATCATCTGGGG
>DAIOET010000284.1:0-5713 GCA_036746135.1 Cupriavidus sp. | reverse complement strand
CCCCAGCCGATGCCGGCGTAGAGTTCGGTCGTGTACGGACGCGTGGTCGTGTAGCCGCCCGGGTAGTAGTACTGGAGCACGCCCACGTCGTAGTTGAATTCCTCGCCGCCTACCGCGAACTTGTTCTTGTAGCCGCCGTAGAAGTCCATCTCGACCGGTGCGGAGACCGACGAATCGGCGTCTTCGAGCCAGCTGATGCTTGAGTTCCAGTTGCCGACGTAGAAACCGCTTTCATGCGAATAGTCGAACCCGCCCTGAATGGCCGGGCGCAGGTTGGTCTGGCTGATGCCGCGATAGCGGTAGTCAGACACCAGCGACACGTTGGCCGAAAACGTGTGGGGCGATGCCGGCTCGGCGGCGGGTGCGGCGGCTGCTGGCGCGGCGGCGTCCGGGGCGGTCTGCGCGAACGCAACCGGGGCTGCCAGGCTGAGCAGTACCGCAGCGGCGCTGACTGCGAGGCTCGACGTCTTCATCTGGTTCTCTCCTTTTCCTGAAATCTTGCGGGCTCGTTTTGAGGGATCTGCAGCTTCGTTATTGCTTTAGGGTCTTGACGCTCCTGGCAACCGGTACTGCAACTGCCGTGCCAGCTATGCCGCCCCGTGGCGGCGCATGGCCGGCAGGCGGTAGACTGCGGCCCTGAGCGATGACTGCGCCACTTGGCGCAACGACGCCGGGATGGGCTCCCGCACGCCAGGAATGCGTTAAAAGATGTGTCCAGGCCTTGCCAAACCTTTCATGGCGGGCGCCGAAGCGCCATAATCCGCGTCATGAAGGGTCAAGTGCTGCGTGCTTGGCGTATGAGAGAGGAGGCCGGCCGGCCTGCAGGACGCCGGCTTCGGCGCGCCCCAGTCAGGTGCATGGACGGGGCAACCACGTGTGCGACACGCCGCAGCGAAGCGCCCCATTGCGGTGCATGCCAGGCGGACTCGTCACGACATGCCGTGCGCGCGATGCGGCCCGGACCCGAATGATCCAAATTGGTCACAACAGGAGCTTCACCATGAAACCGACCGATCTCTTCAACGACCTCCAGCAGAAGGTCAGTGAGGCGCTGCGTAACTCGCCGGCCAAAGACATCGAGAAAAACGTGCGCAGCATGATGACCCAGGGCTTTGCGCGCCTGGACCTGGTCACGCGCGAGGAATTCGACGTGCAATCGCAGGTGCTGGCACGCACCCGCGCGCGCCTGGAAGAACTCGAGGCCCGCGTGGCCGCCCTGGAAGCCCGCGCCGGCATCGGCGCACCGCCCTCCGGCGGGGTATGACCCAGGCGCCTGGCGCCCACCCGCACTGCCAGAAAGGCCACCGGACTCCGGTGGCCTTTTTCTTTAACACTTTCGCAAACGTATGAGCCTTGCCGTCCTGCGCAGCCGTGCCCTGAGCGGCATCGACGCACCGCCCGTCTCTGTCGAAATCCACCTGGCGAATGGCTTGCCGGCGTTCAACATCGTCGGGCTGGCCGACACCGAAGTCCGCGAAAGCCGGGAGCGCGTGCGCGCCGCACTGCTCAACAGCGACTTCGAGTTCCCGAACCGCCGCATCACGGTCAACCTTGCCCCTGCCGATCTTCCGAAGGAATCCGGCCGCTTCGACCTGGCCATCGCACTGGGCATCCTGGCGGCGAGCGGCCAGTTGCCGGGCACCGGCCTTGACGCTTTCGAGTTCGCCGGGGAACTGTCGCTGGCTGGCGATCTCCGGCCGGTGCGCGGCGCGCTGGCGATGGCGATGGGCCTGGCGCGCGACAACCGCGCGCGACTGGCCACGGAACAGCCCCCGCGCGCCTTTGTGGTGGCCACGGACAACGGCCCGGAAGCGGCACTGGTCGAAGACCTGCCCGTCTATGCCGGCGGCACGCTGCGCGAGGTCTGCCATCACGTCGGGCTTCTGCCGGAGCAGACGCTGCGGCGCGCCCGGCCACCAGCGCGCGGGACCGACGCCGGCGATGGGCCGGACCTGCGCGACGTGCGCGGTCAGCTACAGGCCCGGCGCGCGATGGAGGTTGCCGCCGCCGGACAACATTCGGTGCTGCTGGTCGGTCCGCCCGGAACGGGCAAGTCGATGCTCGCGCAGCGCTTTCCGGGCCTGCTGCCGCCCATGACCGAGGCCGAGGCGCTGGAGGCCGCCGCGGTCCTGAGCCTGATGCCGGGCGGCTTCCAGTCTTCGCAATGGGGACGGCGGCCGTTCCGCAGCCCGCACCACACGGCAAGCGGGCCAGCGATGGTGGGCGGGGGCGGCAACCCACGGCCTGGAGAAATCTCGCTGGCCCATCACGGCGTACTGTTTCTGGACGAATTACCCGAATTTGAGCGGCGCGTCCTCGAAGTCCTGCGCGAGCCGCTGGAAACCGGTCATATCACCATTTCACGCGCCGCCGCGCAGGTCGACTTTCCGGCGCGCTTCCAGTTCATCGCCGCGATGAACCCCTGCCCGTGTGGCTATCTGGGGCATCCCACGCGCATGTGCCGCTGCACGCCCGACCAGGTGCAGCGCTACCAGTCGCGTATTTCGGGTCCCCTGCTGGACCGCGTGGACCTGCAGATCGAAGTGCCCGCCCAGGGCCAGCACGAGGTACTGGACGGCCCGCCAGGTGAACCGAGCCACGCCGTCCGGGAGCGGGCCACTGCGGCAAGGGGCCGCCAGCTTGCGCGCCAGGGCGTGCCGAACTGCGAATTGTCCGGCCGGGAGATCGACCGACACTGCCCGCTCGATAACGACGCGCAGGCGCTGCTGCGTGGCGCGATGGAAAAACTGGGCTGGTCGGCGCGCGCGTACTTTCGCGTGCTGAAGGTGGCGCGGACGATCGCCGATCTCGGCGGCGCGGAAGTGCTCGACGCCCGGCACGTGGCGGAGGCCATTCAGTACCGGCGGGTGTTGCGGACGGGATAAGCCAATGTGGAGCGCGGGAAAACCGTGACGGCCGAAAGCAAAATGGCCCGCTAGCGCGGGCCATCCTCATCCCCCCAATGTCACACCGGAGGTTCCACGGGCGGCGGTGGCGGCTCCTCGATCGGAGGCTGGTCCGGTGGAAAGCCGGGTGGAGGCGGTTCGCCGGGCGGGGGTTCCCGGTGGGCATTCAGGCCGACATCGCGCATCTGGGTCTCCATGAATTCCTGGTCACTCCCCATTGAAGCAAACGCTGCCGCACTATGCCAGCCGCCGCGAGACTTCAGGCGTGATGGCGGCGCACAAAGAACAGCGCGGTACCCACTGCCACCAGCACACTGCCGAAGAACCGGTTCTGCCAGCGCACGGCGCGCGCATTGCGGAACAGGCCCTGCATGCGCGACGCCAGCAGCGCGTAGCCATGCATCACGATCAGGTCCACAAAGCACATCGTGGCGGCCAGGATGGCCAGCTGGGTGGCAAGCGGATGGCCGGGATCGATGAACTGCGGCAGCACGGCCACCATGAAGATGATGCCCTTGGGGTTGGTGACGTTGGTCAGCAGACCCGTGGCAAAGCGCCGGCGCCGGCTCATCACCGCCACGCGCACCGCGCCGGCCGGGCCGTCAGTCGCGTCCTGCGGGGCGGACTCCACCCTGGCGCGCCATTGCTGGACGCCCAGGTAGATCAGATACATCGCGCCGACGGTCTTCACCACCAGAAACGCCTGCTCGGACGCCAGCAATAGCGCGCCCAGGCCGCCGCCGGCCACCAGCAGGATGATGACCAGCCCGGTCTGCAAACCGAGGATCGTGGTCGATGTCTTCTTCAGGCCATACGACAAGCCGTGGCTCATCGACAGCACCGCCCCCGACCCCGGCGATACGGCGATCACCCAGCACGCGGCGAAATATGCCAGCCACACTTCCCAACGCATCACTGCACTCCTTGTCGAAAAATCAAACTCAAAACGGATGAAAGCCGGTCAGGAACTGTTCGACCTGCTCGGCCTGGCGCGTATCGCGCGCGGCGTCGCCGGCTTCCAGCACCACGGCCTGGTAGACCCTTGCCCCCGAAGCCACCAGTCGCGCGGTCAGCCGGCGGGGTGCCTTGTCCTGCGGCGACACACCGGCCACCGACACCTCCACGCCATCGAGCGGCACGGGCGGCTGGGCCGCGGACTTCACCGTGACCGGGCGCGCCCTGGCCGGTGCGTCGGGGTGCGCGCCAAGATTGGCGATCAGCCCCGCCTGCATGGCGTCCAGTGCCTCGCGGCGCAACTGCGCATCGTCGCTCGGCAGCGTGATCACACCGACCGCGAACAGCGTGCCATCGATATTCGCCGCCTCCATGACCATCGGCAGCTTGCGCCCGGCAATCGATACGTCACGTGCGGCATTGGTCGGCTTGGCCGGATAGAGCGCGGCGTACTTGCCATCGCTGGAGACGATGGTGCGCCAGTCGTAGCGCGGCGAGCAGCCCGCAAGCGCGAGCCAGAGCACGGCAAGCAGCGGCAGCAGGAAATGGCGGGAGCGGATCGTTGTCGGGGGCATCGGAATGGTCGGCGCAGTCGTGCGCAAGCCGGTATTATCCGGGAAGCCGCCTGCCCGCGCATCGCGCATGTTGCGCATTTCGCCGTCGCCGGGCGGCGCCTGTCCGTGAGGTACCCATGTCTGTCCGCCCCCTGCCCCGCTTCATGACGTCCACGCTCGCCATGTTGGCGTTGCTGGCCAGCGCCGGTGCCATTGCCGCGGGCGCGCACTTGCCTCCCGTGACCGATATCGGCGCCCAATCGGCGGCCGCCGCGAAACACGGCGAACCACTGGTGGTGCTGGTCAGCCTGCCCGACTGCACGTATTGCGACACCGTGCGCCGCAATTACCTCGGCCCCCAGGTGGCGGCCGGTGAAATCGCGGCCCGCGAGATCGACATGACGGCCGATACACCGATCCGCGACGTCGACGGCACGGTCATCACGGCCAAGCAGTGGGCGCGCGCCCGGAATATCTCCGTGGCGCCCACCGTGCTGTTCCTGGACCGCCAGGGCCGCAACCTGGCCAGCCCGTTGCGCGGCATGCAGGCCGACTTCTACGGCGCCTATCTGGAGCAGGCCATCGACGAGGCCCGCGCCAAGGTTGCCGCGAGGTCCGACGCCGTGCGGTAAGCGCCGCAGCCGCGACGAATTGCCGCAGAATCAAGGCGGCCAACCGGCAACGCTGCCGGCTGGCGCGCGCGGCAGTAGAATAGCCGCTGTCCGCCGATGGCTTTCTGGCTCCGCTACCCCATGTCCAACACCGCTACTCCCGCCAATTCCTCGCGCAAGCGCTGGCCGATCGCCGTCGCGGTCGTGATCGTCGCGCTGCTCGGCTTCTTTGGCTACCGGGCGATGGCCCCGTCCAACAGCGTCCCGGCCGCCACGTTCACACTGCTGTCCGGCGAAAAGGTCACCACGGGCGATCTCAAGGGCAAGGTGTACCTGGTCAATTTCTGGGCCACCAGCTGCGTCACCTGCGTCAAGGAAATGCCGCAGATGATCAATACGTACAAGCAGTACAAGGACAAGGGACTGGACTTCGTGGCCGTCGCCATGAACTACGACCCGCCGATGTACGTGGCCAACTACGCCCAGACGCGCGAACTGCCCTTCAAGGTGGCGATGGACTCCGACGGCACCGCTGCCAAGGCATTTGGCGATGTCCAGCTCACGCCCACCACGTTCGTGGTCGACAAGAACGGCAAGATCCTGAAGCGTTACGTGGGCGAGCCCGAGTGGGATGCGCTGCACAAGCTGCTGGACTCGGCGCTGGCCAGCGCCGCATGAACGGCTGACG
>DAIOET010000283.1:2822-5715 GCA_036746135.1 Cupriavidus sp. | reverse complement strand
TGAGCCGCGCGCCATATCTGGCGCCGATGGCGCGCTGGGGCGCACGCATGGGCGATGCCAAGCTGATCGACATGATGCTCGGCGCGCTGCACGACCCGTTCCACGCGATTCACATGGGCGTGACGGCCGAGAATGTCGCAAAGGAGTACGACATCTCGCGCCAGCAACAGGACGAAACGGCGCTGGAGTCGCACCGTCGCGCATCGGCCGCCATCAAGGCCGGCTACTTCAAGGACCAGATCGTTCCCATCACGCTGAAGTCCCGTAAGGGTGACGTGGTGTTCGATACTGACGAGCACGTGCGCCACGAGGCGACGATTGACGACATGGCCAAGCTCAAGCCCGTGTTCGTCAAGGAGAACGGCACCGTCACGGCGGGCAATGCATCGGGCCTGAACGACGCAGCAGCAGCCGTAGTGCTGATGGAGCGTGCGGAGGCCGAGCGCCGCGGACTGAAGCCGCTGGCACGCCTGGTCTCGTACGGCCACGCCGGCGTGGATCCCAAGACGATGGGTATCGGACCGGTGCCTGCCACGAAAATCGCGCTTGAGCGCGCGGGTCTGTCCGTCAAGGATCTTGACGTGATCGAGGCCAACGAGGCGTTCGCCGCGCAAGCCTGTGCCGTCACCAAGGCTCTCGGCCTGGACCCGGCCAAGGTCAATGCGAACGGCTCGGGCATTTCGCTCGGTCATCCGATCGGGGCCACAGGCGCGTTGATCACCGTGAAGGCTGTGCATGAGCTGCAGCGCGTGCAGGGCCGTTATGCGCTGGTGACGATGTGCATTGGCGGCGGTCAGGGGATTGCCGCGATCTTCGAGCGCGTTTAAAGTCACCTTACGCGCCATTGCCAAGGAAGTCCGTCTTGTCCCGTCCTGCCCTGTCTCGCATGCTGAATCCCTTGATCCTTGCGGTAACGCTGGCACTGCCCGTTGCTGCTCTGGCGGCAGGGGGCGATGCATTGTCGACAGGGAACGGGCAGGGCGGCTTTGGTATCAACGATGCCATTCGTTCGGGCGAAGCCAAGCGTGGGGCGTCGTTGTCGACGGGGCCGGCCCGGATGCTGACCCCGCGTCAGGAATATTCGCAGTACCCGGTGTACGTTGGCACGGTGGGCGACAAGCAGGTCCGGATGCGGATTGCACCCAAGACCGATACGCGTGACAGCCTGCAGGGCGAATATTCAATCGGGGATGGAAAGGGCGTGCGGCTGCTGTCGGGGGAATGGGACAACGGTACGTTCCTGATGGAAGAGTCCGACGATGGCACTCGCGTTTCCGGTAACTGGGAAGGACAGATCGACCGGCAGGGCGCGGTGCGCGGCACGTGGACCGATGCCTACAACCCCGCCATTGTTCTGCCTTTTCTGATCCGCCCGTTTGGCGGATACCTGGTGATTCCGCCGTTCGACATGACGCCCAGCAGCGGCGTGACCTACGCTCCGCCGCCCCCGAAATCGTCGATCACCAACGGCAAGTCTCACTAGCGCATTGCGGCCGCGCCGCGTGGCGAGCGCGGCATTTGCTGGTAAGCTCGGACGTCTGATCCGAAATTCCAGGGAATAACGCCGTGTCTGCTTCCGACTCGTCCCGCAACCAGCCTCGCTATATCAAGACCACCGCGGTTCAGCCAGAACTCGATATCGCGCCGGGCTTTGAATCGTTTTCCACGCCCACGTACCGTGGTTCCACCATCGTGTTCCGGAACCTCGCCGAGCTGCGTGCCTATGGTGAGCGCAGCAAGACCTATTGGCGCTACGGTCTTCATGCCACTCCTACCAGCGAAGCGCTGTGCCAGCAGCTGGCACAGATCGAAGGGGGCCGGCATACGTTGCTGCTGCCCTCGGGCATGGGCGCGATTTCACTGGTCTATTTTTCATTTCTGCGCACGGGTGACGATGTGCTCGTGCCAGACAATGTTTATGGCCCGAACCGTGACCACGGCGAATGGCTGGCGCGCGAGTACGGTGTGACGGTGCGCTACTACCATCCGTCGATCGGCGCCGGAATCGCGTCCCTGATCCAGCCCAATACGCGACTGATCTGGATCGAGGCGCCGGGCTCCGTGACGATGGAAGTACCTGACTCCGAAGCAATCGTGGCAGCGGCGCGTGCACGCGGCGTGCTGACGGCGATCGACAACACATGGTCCGCAGGCGTCTACTTCAAGCCTTTCGAGAAGGGTATCGATATCTCGGTACAGGCTCTGACGAAATACCAGTCGGGCGGCAGCGACGTACTGATGGGCGCGGTCATCACGGATGACGAAAAGATCCATGACCGGCTCAAACGTACCCGCATGATCATGGGGTGGGGCGTTTCTGCCGATGACTGCTTTCTGGTGCTGCGCGGGCTCGCCAGCATGCCTGTGCGACTCGCCGCGCATGACCGTGCTGCCCGCGAAGTGGCCGAATGGCTCAAGCAACGTCCCGAGGTGACACGGGTATTGCATCCCGCGTTGCCGGATTGCCCCGGTCACGCCGAATGGTCGCGTGATTTCTCCGGGGCCAGTGGATTGTTCTCGATCATCCTGCGCAGCGCATATTCACGTGAGCAGGTCGATGCTTTTGTCGAAGCGCTGCAACTGTTCGCCATCGGCTGGTCGTGGGGCGGGGCGCACAGCCTGGCCGTGCCGTACCACGTCGATACCATGCGGCCTGCCGGTACCTGGCCGCCTGCTGGCTGGGAGAACGCCGGAGAACTGGTGCGCCTCTACATCGGACTGGAAGATACCCGCGACCTGATTGGCGATCTCAAGCAGGCAATGGAAAAGCATCTGCGCTGATCGTTATCGCAAGGCAGTCAGTTGGTAAAAAGCCCCGCAATTGCGGGGCTTTTTCATGTCACACGAACGCTCAGGACACGTCCGCCTTGCGCATCGTTGCCTGCGGCGCCGT
>DAIOET010000283.1:0-2722 GCA_036746135.1 Cupriavidus sp. | reverse complement strand
GCCCATGCCACGGCAAGCGCGAACACTGGCCAGAACACGTAGCTCACCGCGCGCTCGGGCCACAGCAACGCGGCCGGGAAGCACAGCGCCACGCCGATGCAGGTGCCGATGCAGACGCCAACGGTAGCCTGCGCCAGCAGTTTGTGAACGCGCGGTTGCTCCGCCTGGCGCGACTTGCGGCGGGTTTCGATCCACAGCAGGTTGCCGGAATAGAACAGGAAGGCCCCGGCCAGGCCTGCGAGCAGGTACACGAACCGAACCGCCAGATCGCCGTAGGTGCCGTAATGGAGGGCGAACATGGCGCTGTACACCATGTGATTTGTGTCGCGCGCGCCAGCCGTCTGATTGGCAATCAGTTGACCCGCATTCGGCTCATTGGCTGCGGCGTGGATACCTACGGCGCCACCGTTACCCAGCGCTCGTACACTGTCCCCCCGCACTTCCGCCACGGCATTGGCATCGCCATAGCGCTGGAAGCGGATCGCGCTCGGGGTGAAACGCTCGCCGCCATGCTCACGCGCGATTGCCAGCAACTGAGCCGACGCCATCGTCGGCGATGCGCGGCCAGACGCCGTGACCTCAGGCGTGGCACCCGTGACGCGCGGCACCACTTCGAAGAGCTTGCCGTCGAATGTCAGCATGTTGAAGACCATCACCATGACCAGCGACAGGCAGAAGAATGCACCCGTGATGGCAAAGATCAGGTGGAACGGCAGGCTGAACAGACCAAGCACATTGTGCGTGTCCATCCAGAAACGCTTGAGGTTGCGGCCAGGCCGTACCGAAAACAGGTCCTTCTTCAAGCGGGGCAGGTGCAGGATCACCCCCGACACCAGCGCCAGGCCGTACAGCACGGAAATGACCCCCATGAAGTACATGCCATTCATGCCGAGCCCGAGCGAGTAGTGCAGGGCATTGAGGAACGCCGACAGCTCGCCCGTCACATGGTCGAGCGACGTTTTGTTCTGCGCCGCCTTGTCTCCATTCAGGCGCTCGCCGTTCATCGTGTGCCATTCGCCGGCCTTGTCCTGCCAGTACGCATTGAAGTCCGGCTCTTCCTTGCTCGGCAGGCCGACGTACACGCTGTTGGCTGCGTCAGGATGCACGGTAATCAGCTTCTGCACGAAGGCGTCAACGGCAGGGCCGTCCACCTGCACTTCGGCGGCGTGATGACCCGCCAGGCGCGCCGGGTTCTGCCAGACGTGCAGTTCGTGATGGAAGACCGTGATCGCGCCCGCGAAGAATGCGATGAACAGCGCCCAGCCGGCCATCAGGCCGACCCAGGTATGAAGCGTGTTGAACACGCGCAGGGTATTGGGTTTCATGCGAATTCGTTCAATGGCCCAGAACCGTCGAGGCGGGGGGCATTGCGTTCATCAGGCGGACTGCCCAGAGGATGCCGTAGCAGACAAGGTTGCCGCCGATCAGCCAGAGCCATGCGGCGCGACTGGTCTGACACAGCAGGGTCAGGCTGATGATGCTCACCCAGAGGACGAAGCTCAGCATCAGGGCGAGCACGACGCCGCCTTCCCAGCCGCCGGGCAGCCACAGGATGCCGAGCGTGCACAGTGCGATGGCCAGCGGCAGGCCCAGCAGCGCGCCGGCGAGCCATTTCGTGCCGATCATGATGCGCTCCCTTCGCCCGGCATGTCGTCGTAGCGCTTGTGGTGAATCCAGGTGCCAATGAACGGCCAGGTGGACAGGCAGCAGGTCAGCGTGACCAAGGTTGCGGCGATGGCCACGGGCCAGCCTTCGGGGATGCTCATGACCCAGGTGCCGCCAATGGCCAGGGCGATGCCCAGCCAGAACAGCAACCGGGGCGGCAGCGGCGCACGGCCGTTGTTGTCGGCGTCCACGCAAAGCACCTGGTTGGGCGCGGAAAGGTACAGGCACGCGGCTGCGGCGAGGGATAGGAGTACGGCGAACGCTTGCATGCGTCGTGCAACCGGGAACGGCGTTACAGGAAAGGAATAATAATAATGATTCGCATTTGATTTCACAAGGAAATCAAGGCCTTATATTCCACTGCCGTGCGGCTGTGACTGAAACGCGAATGACGGAGATGTAATGTGACAGGCGCACGAAAATGTGCGCGAAGCAGCGCGCCGACGCCGGGGAGACGTTTTCGACGAATGGGGAACCCGCCGACGGGCGTCAGCGGGTGATGCGGAAACTCAGTGCGGGAACAGGTTCAGCAGGCCGTCCAGCCCGACGTGGTTGAACGCGACGCTGGCTTGCGCGCGCACCACGGGTTTGGCCCGGAACGCCACGGAGAGCCCGGCCACGGCCATCATCTTGAGATCGTTGGACCCATCACCCATCACAATGGCCTGGGATGGGTCGGCGCCGATCTGCTCGCAGATTTCGCGCACGGTGCGGGCTTTCACGTCGGCGTTGACGATCTCGCCCAGCACGTTCCCGGTCAGCTTGCCATCGACGATTTCAAGCGTATTGGCGCGCGTGAAGTCGAGCTTCAGGCGCGGCTTGAGCTGGTCGGTGAAATGCACGAAGCCGCCCGATACCAGCAGCGTCTTCAGGCCCAATGCCTGAATGGTCTGCAGCATGCGCTCGGCTCCGGGGGACAAACGCAGGCGTTCTTCATAAACTCGGTCGAGCACGCTGGCGTCCAGGCCCTTCAGCAAGGCCACGCGCCGGCGCAGGCTTTCATTGAAATCGGTGATCTCGCCGCGCATGGCGGCTTCGGTGATGGCCGAAACCTCTG
>DAIOET010000282.1:0-5718 GCA_036746135.1 Cupriavidus sp. | reverse complement strand
ATGGTGTGGATGGTGTCGCAGGACGTGACGTTGCCCGATGGCACGACGCAATCGGTACTGGTGCCCAAGGTCTATCTGGCGCAAGGCAATGGCGTGGACCTGAACGCCACGGGCGCACTCGTCGCGGGCAAATCCGTGGCGATTAGCGCCACCGGCAACGTGGAGAACAGCGGCGCGATCGTTGGGGACATCGCCACGCAGGTAGTGGGCGGCAATATCGTCAACCGGGGCAGCATCGGTGGAACAGGTACGACCGTTGTAAGCGCCACGCAGGATGTGCGCAATCTTGGCGGCCGTATTGGCGGGCAGGATGTGGTGGTATCCGCCGGGCGAGACGTCATCAACGAATCGCAGACGATCACCAATACCACCACACTGGCCAACGGCAATAGTGCGAGCGCCACCGGGGTTGGCGCGGTGGCGTCGATCTCGGGGACGAACAACGTGGCTGTGCTGGCCGGGCGTGACATCAGCATGGTGGGCGCGGGGGTCAATGCCGGGGGCAATGCGTTGCTGGCCGCGGGGCGGGATATCAACCTCGGCACTATCGTGACGGGCACGACGCAAGATGCGACGGCGCATGGTGGGCAGGACTATTTGCGTGATCGGACGGTCATCAACCAGGGCAGCACCGTGCAAGCTGGTGGCAGCGTGACAGCCGTCGCCGGCCGGGACGTGACCTTGACAGGATCCGCGATCGACGCCGGAGGCGACGCCGCACTCGTTGCGGGGCGCAACACCACGGTGACGGCTGCGATGGACTCGCGCACGCAAGAGGCAGGCGCGTTCAGCAACAAGGCGTCGCAGTTTACTCAGTCTGGGTATGACGAAGGCGCGCGGGGCAGTTCCGTACGCGCAGGCGATAACGTCGTGCTCGGCGCTGGCCAGACGGCGGCGGCTTCTATTCTGCAGGCGAATGGCATTGCGCCGGTGCCCACGGAGAACGACGGAAAAGGCAACCTTTCAATCCTGGCTTCGTCGGTCACAACGGGTGGCGAGAATGGCGGCGGGGGGGCGGCCAAGCTTGCGGCGTCCGGGGACGTCACAATCGGCACCGTTACGGAACAGCACACCTCGGATAGCTGGTCGAAGTCGAGTGAGTCTGGGTTCCTGTCAAAAAAGCAGACCACTACGCAAAGCAGTCAGCAACAAACGGTTGCAGTCGGCTCGCTGGTGTCGGCCGACAGTGTCACAGCCAGTGCTGGGCGCGACCTCACCGTGATGGGATCCAACGTTGCCGGTAGTGGCGACGTCGCCTTGCACGCTGACCGCAATCTTGTCATCGGCGCTGCGGAAAACACCGCTTCCAGCACTACGTCGCAGGAGACCCGCACGTCCGGCATGTTCTCTGGCGGCGGCGCGTCCGTGACCTTCGGCAAACAGCAAGTCAATCAGACCCAGACCCAGCAGTCCACGACGCACACCGGCTCGGTGGTCGGCAGCGTTGGCGGTAACGTCAGTCTGAGCGCGGGCGAAGGCTATTCGCAGACGGGCAGTACTGTCACGGCGCTACAAGGCGACATCGATATTCGAGCCAAGTCGGTCGATATTGCTGCCGCGATGGACTCGTGGCAGTCCAATCAGGAAACGCACTTCAAGCAGAGCGGCCTGACTATCGCCGTTTCCAACCCGATCCTTGCCGCTGTGCAGACGGCGACCCAAATGGCTCAGGCGCAAAGCCAGACCAGCGACCCGCGCATGAAGGCGCTCGCTGGAGCAGCTACGGGTTTGGCGGGTAAGAACGCTTACGACGCAGTGAGTAAGGACCCACAAGCGGCAGGCGGCATCACGCTAAGTATCACGGTGGGCGGCTCGAAGAGCGACAGTACGCAGACGCAGAGCAGCACGACGGCAGTTGGCAGCCAGGTCAACGCGGGCGGCAATGTCAGCATCCGGGCGACTGGTGATGGTCAGAACAGCAACATCAATGTCGTGGGCAGCGATCTCAAGGCCGGCAATGATCTATTGCTGAAGGCCGACAATGCGGTCAACCTGCAGGCTGCGGCCAATACGGCTGATCAGCACAGTAGCAGCAAGAGTGTGTCTGGTGGTATTGGACTTGCAATCAGCTATGGTTCCCAAGGTGCGGCCATTGGCGTCACGGCCAACGCGTCGGCGGCCCGAGGCAATGCCGACGGAAACGATGTGACATGGACGAACAGTCATGCGACGGCAGGTAACACGCTTACGATCGAATCCGGCGGCGACACCAATATCCGAGGCGCGGTGGCGTCTGGCAATCAGGTGGTGGCGAACGTCGGTGGCAATCTGAACCTGGAGAGCCTGCAGGACACCAGCACTTATCACAGCAAAGACCAGTCGGCCAGCGGAAGCGTGACGGCGGGCATTGGTTTTTCGGGGAGTGCCAGCATCAGCCAGCAGAAGATGGACAGCGACTTCGCCAGCGTCGGCGAGCAGTCTGCGATCCGGGCCGGTACTGGTGGCTACCAGGTGGACGTCAAGGGCAATACGGACCTGAAGGGCGCGGTCATTGCGGGGGGCAGCGCGGACAAGAACAGTCTGTCGACCGATACGCTGACCGTCAGTAACATCGAAAATCACGCTCACTACAGCGCCAGCAGCATCGGGATCGGTGGCGGTTTTTCGTTCGGAGGCAATAGCGGCAAATCGGGGGTGGGCGTCAACCAGACCGGACAAGCGTCCACTGCGGGTTCTGGTGCCGTGCCCGGCACCGATTTGCCGACCACGGGAGGTGGCGGGCAGGGCTTTTCGGCCGCGCCGCCGATGGTGGCTGCGGCGTCAGGCAGTGCAAGCAGCACGACGCAAAGCGGAATCAGCGCTGGCAGCATCACGATTCGCAACGACGCCAAGCAACAGGAGCTCACTGGAAAGAGCGCTACCGACACCGTTGCCAGCGTTAATCGGGACACGACGAACACCGCGAATTCGCTGAGTCCCATCTTCGATGCCAATGAGATCAAGGCGGACTTCCAGATCGTTGGGGCGCTGCAGCGTGAAGCTGGGGTGTTCCTGAACAACCGGGCGGCTGAAGCCGAGTCGGCCAAGAAGGCGGCGGACGCTGCCGCCAAGGACCCGACCGTTTCGCCTGAGAAGCTGGCGGAGCTGCAGCAGCAGGCCGATGATCTTGCGACATGGGGTCAAGGCGGAACTTATCGCCGCGTCGCGACGGCTTTGACGGCGGCGGCCAGCGGGAATGTAACCGGGTCGAGTGCCCAGTTCGTGCAAAGCGCCGCAGTGGGGTATTTGCAGGGGTTGGCAGCAAGCCAGGTAAAGGATCTGGCCGATTCACTCGGCAAGGGCACGCCTGAAGCGGAGACTGCGCGCGCAGCATTGCACGCTATCGTGGGCTGCGCCGGGGCGGCCGCTGCCAATCAGGCTTGCGGAACGGGTGCTATGGGGGCGGCAGCGGCCTCAGTGCTTGGTTCGCTGCTGAGTCCGACAGAAGGCATGACCGCTGGGCAGAAGCAGGCACGCGAGAACGCGATTCAGAGCCTGGTGGCGGGTGTGGCCGGAGCCGTGGGAGGAAACGCTGCGACCGCGATGAATGCGGCGACGTTTGAGATAGAGAACAACGCGCTCTATGTCAACAACAATCGGGTAGCCAAGTTCAAGGCAGCTGCTTCCGCTGTGCTGCAGCAGCAGTGCGGTGGCGATTCGGCTTGCCTGCAAAAAGGGTTCCGCGACCTGGACAAGCAGGCCGCCACGCTGGACGCGATCATCGAGCTTTCCAAGCGTCCCCAGTTGACGCTAGAGCAATCCGAGAAGCTGACGCAATCGGTGCTTGAGCTTATGCCTGTGATGGGCAATGCCGAGTCCGTCATGCAGCTTATTACCGGCAAGAGCTCTGTGAGCGGGGAAGAGGCCAGCCGATTCTGGGCCTCGGTCGGTTTGGTTCCTTTGGCTGGAGGCATACTGGAACGAGCAGGTGCCAGCGCGTTGGATGTGGTCAAGGCATTCCTGGCTGCCGATAAAGTAGCGGACTCGACCAAAGCTGCCGGCCTTATCAATGACGCAAACCGCCTCTTCAAGCAATACGCTGACGATATCGAAACGCAGACTGGTTATCGCCTCAATGAAGCGCAGCGTGCGGCCCTGGCGCAGGAAATGCGGACGACGAATCACGCTGTGACCTTGAGTCCAGAGCAAAACAAGGTTTTGCGCAATGAATTCAACAGCCAGAAGAATGATCTCATTCTCGAGTGGGAACAGAAAACCGGTCAAAAATGGCCAACATATGAAGTTCAGAGAAACGGGCGTGTTGAAATCTGGCAAGCTGACGCGCACCACGTCATTCCGGTGACAAATGCTGGCCCAGCGGAATGGTGGAACATTACGCCTGCCCTACCTGCCGAGCACCGGGCCATTCATGGCGCGGGCGGGCCACTGAAACAGTTGCAAGACGGAACTAACTGACATGTTCGAATTCTTGAAGCCTCTTGTCCGCATCCCTTCGCCAACCTTGCGTCTGGGGTTGTTCGAAAACGGTTTCTTTCCAGTCGATCATGCCCTGATATTTGAAGCCGAAGAGAGGCTTGGCTACACGTTCCCAGACGAATTGCGCGCTTTCTACATTGAAATCGGCGAGGGAAGATTGCAGTCGGGGGAAGAAGCCCGCCTTGTTTCACATTCACATAATTCCGTGATCCACCCGACGGATATACCGAAGTTGCTCGACGGAACATGTGAATGGATGATGCCGTACACGGAAATCCAACCTGATGTTCTCCCGTTTTTCGATCGGGACCTCGATCTGTTTTTGTGTCTCCGGCCCCGCAGTGACAACCCAAATGCCGTCTACTGGATGTGGGGTGACAGGATCTGCGACTCGCTAGTAGAGTTTTTTCAGCGGTTGATGGTCGATCCGGATTGGTTTAATCCGCCAAAGAGTCGCTCGACGGGGCATTGACTGCAGCCAAGCCTGTCAAGGCTACGGAATTAAATTTGATTCGGGGTTGAAGTTGAATTCATATTTAGAAATGTATAACAAGATTCGGCGAATCTTGATGATTTTTTCTTTGCTTGTTTCTGCGGGCATAACGGGTTGTGCGAGCACGCCTTACTACAAGCATCGAAGCTACAACGCCAGTAACGGCGTTGTGGTTGGCACCATCTATGAACGCGCGGTGTTCGTGCCATATGGCACTACGTTTGTCCTGATGGACGACAAGGGAAACAAGTATCGGCTGAATCGGATGCGGATCAAGGGGTTTGCGTTCCAGGAAACGAGACCCACTGGCGCTGGTACGACTTTCGCGCTCGAACTGCCACCCGGATCCTATAAGGTCGTGCAATGGTGGCTGGATTACGGGTCGATGGACAAGAAATCAGAAACCGTTCCAGACAACGCCGGTTTTGTAGTGGAGGCTGGCAAGTTTTCGTATATCGGCAGGTTGGATGCCAACCGGTTCATGGAGGTGGCATCGATCGAAGACCACTTCGACGAAGATCTGCCTCGGCTTAAGCGCCATGCGGATCTTGCGAAGCGTGAGATTACAAACCAATCGATCACGCTGAAAGGTTGGTGGCTGCCGAATCCGACGGGCAAGCGCATGGGATTCGAGGCACCCAAGTAAGTTGCTGCCAACGATATACGGGCCAAGGACAGTTAGGTTTCTGAGACCTCACAGCCGCGCCACGAACACACGACACTACCGCACTCGTAGTTCCGATTCGCCAATTCCACATGAAGTCCTACCTTTTCGCAGCCCTATCCCTGTCAAGCGCCACCGCCGTGGC
>DAIOET010000281.1:0-5721 GCA_036746135.1 Cupriavidus sp. | reverse complement strand
GCGCGAATGGCCTGGTACAGCTCAAGGGCCACAAGTCCGTGGGCGGCATGCGCGCAAGCATCTACAACGCGATGCCACTCGAAGGTGTGAGCGCGCTGATTGAGTTCATGCGCGAATTCGAGCGCACCGCTGCCTGACGGCGGTGCTTTCTGTCGCGGCCCTTGCAGTGCGGGGCCTCGGCATCAGCCCAGACTTTCCGAGGCCGCGCCATGCGCGGCCCACAGGCCTATGACACAGCAAGACAAGCCCGGCGCGCAGGCCCCGGGCAACGACAATGCCGCACCGAGTCCGCAGGAACAGGCGCTGTCGGCAGACCTGGCGCCGCTGCGCGATCAGATCGATGCCGTCGACCGTGAACTGCTGGCCCTGCTGAACCGCCGCGCACAGCTTGCGCTCGACGTGGGCGAGGTCAAGAAGAAGTACGGCGCGCCGGTGTTTCGCCCCGAGCGCGAATTGCAGGTCATCCGCAAGGTGCAGGGCGCCAACCCCGGACCGCTGCTCGGTGAAAGCGTGGCATCGATCTGGCGCGAGGTGATGTCTGCCTGCCGCGGGCTCGAAAAGCCGCTGGAAATTGCCTTCCTCGGCCCGGCCGGCACGTTCTCCGAGCAGGCGCTCTACGCGCACTTCGGCCACGAGGTCAAGGGCGTGCCTTGCCCGAGCATCGACGAGGTGTTTCGTTCGGTGGAAGCGGGCACGGTCGAATACGGCGTGGTGCCGGTGGAAAACTCCACCGAGGGCGCGGTCTCTCGCACACTCGATCTGTTCCTGCAGACGTCGTTGAAGATCAGCGGCGAGATTGCGCTGAAGGTCCATCACAACCTGATGGCGTCGACGCCGGACATGAAGGGCGTGACCGTGGTGCGCGCGCATGCGCAGGCGCTGGCGCAGTGTCAGCACTGGCTCACGGCCAACTATCCGCACCTGGAGCGTCAGGCTGTGTCGAGCAACGCGGAAGCGGCGCGCATGGCCAGCGAGGACCCTACCGTGGCCGCGATTGCCGGCGAGACCGCTGCCAATCGATACCACCTGCATATCGTTCGCGCCAATATCCAGGACGACCCGCATAACCGTACGCGCTTTGCCGTGATCGGCCGCTACGAAACCGAGCCATCGGGCAGTGACCAGACGTCGATGATTCTCTCGGTGCCGAACAAGGCCGGTGCCGTGTATCAGCTGCTGGCGCCGCTGGCCGAGAACGGCGTGTCGATGTGCCGCTTCGAATCGCGGCCGGCCCGTAGCGGTGCGTGGGAGTACTACTTCTATGTCGACGTGGAAGGCCACCAGCACGAACCCGCCGTGGCGCGCGCGATTGGTACCTTGCGTGCCAACGCGGCGTACCTGAAGGTGCTTGGGTCTTACCCGTCCAGCAAATAACGCAGGCAGGAGACACGCATGACAGCGCAGGAAAACGTGGCGGCGAATGTTGCGGCGCAGGCCGCCGACTTCTTCGGTCCGACCTACGTCCGCAAGATTTCGCCGTACATCGCCGGTAAGCCGATTTCGGAAGTCGCGCGCGAATTCGGTCTGGACGAGGCTCGCATCGTCAAGCTGGCCTCGAACGAGAATCCGCTCGGGATGCCGGCTTCGGCCAAGGCCGCCATCGCTGCTGCGATGGCCGACCTGGGTCGCTATCCGGACAGCAACGGTTTCGAACTGAAGGCGAAGCTGTCAGAGAAATTTGATGTGCCGGCCGAATGGCTGACGCTGGGCAACGGCAGCAACGACATCCTGGAGCTGGCCGCGCACGCGCTGGTGCGTACCGGCGAATCGATCGTCTACGCCGAATACTCGTTCGCGGTCTACGCGTTGGCCACGCAGGAAGTGGGCGCGCGGGCCATCGAGGTCAAGTCGCGCCACTACGGCCATGATCTCGATGCAATGGCAGCCGCGATCGCACCGGATACGAAGCTCGTCTTCATTGCCAACCCGAACAATCCGACGGGGACGTTCGTGTCCGCCGCGGAGATCGAGGCGTTTCTGGCCAAGGTGCCGCCGCATGTAGTGGTGGTGCTGGACGAGGCCTACAACGAATACCTCGATGCCGATCAGCAGTACGAGTCGACCGGCTGGGTGCGCAAGTATCCGAACCTGATGGTGTCGCGCACGTTCTCGAAGGCCTATGGGTTGGCGGGGCTGCGTGTCGGCTATGGTGTGGCACAGCCGCCGCTGACGGATCTGTTGAATCGTGTGCGACAGCCGTTCAACGTCAACAGCCTGGCGCAGGCCGCGGCAGTGGCGGCATTGGGCGATTCCGCTTTCCTGCGGCAGAGCGCGGAGCTGAACCGTGCAGGCAAGGCGCAGCTGGTGGCGGCATTCGAGCGCATGGGGCTTGAATACGTGAAGTCGTCGGGCAACTTCGTCATGGTGCGCGTTGGCACGGACGACGGCGCCGGCGCGCGCGTGAATCTGGCGATGCTCAAGCAAGGCGTGATCGTGCGCCCGGTGGCGAACTACGGTCTGCCGCAGTGGCTGCGCATTACCATTGGACTGCCTGAAGAGAATGCCGCGTGCATCGCGGCACTCGAACAGGCATTGAAGTGATTTCGAGGCAAACGGAAGCCGTGAGCGCTTTGCATTTTTCCCGTGTTGTGATCGTCGGCGTCGGCCTGATTGGCGGATCGCTGGCGTTGTCGCTCAAACGTGCCGGCGTGGTTGGCACTGTGGTGGGCGTGGGTCGTTCGGCAGCGTCGCTGGAAAAGGCGAAGGCGCTGGGCGTGATCGACGAGGTAGCTGAATCGCTGGCCGATGCCGCGCGCGGTGCCAGCCTGATCGTGCTGTGCGCTCCGGTAGCGCAGAACTTTGCGTTGCTGCACGCGCTGGAGCCGCACCTGCAACCGGGCACGATCGTCACCGATGCCGGCAGCACCAAGTCCGACGTGATCATGGCCGCCAAGACCGCGCTCGGCGACAAAGTGGCGCAGTTCGTGCCGGCGCATCCGATCGCCGGCCGCGAGCTGAATGGCGTGGAGGCCGCGCTGAATGACCTGTACCTGGGCAAGAAGGTCGTGATGTGCCCGCTGCAGGAAAACAGCCGCGCCGACGTGGCCGCCGTCCGTGCGATGTGGGAAGCGACCGGTGCCGACGTGCACGTGATGTCCGCCGTGCAGCACGACGCGGTCTTTGCTTCGGTCAGTCATCTGCCGCACGTCCTGTCGTATGCGCTGGTGGCCCAGGTGGCCAATGCAGAGGATGCCGCGCTGAAGCTCGATTTCGCCGGCGGCGGATTCCGCGATTTCACGCGCATTGCCGGGTCGTCGCCCGAGATGTGGCGCGATATCTGCATCGCCAACAAAGAGGCGCTGCTGCGCGAGATCAGCACCTATGAAGCGGTGCTCGGTCACCTGAAGGCACAGATCAAGGCCGGCGATGGCGCCGCGCTGGAGCGGGTGTTCACACGCGCCAGCAATACGCGCCTGAAGTGGGGCGCGGCGCGCGCCGCCACCCATAACGTAGAACCCTGAAGCCATCGCGCGATACGCGCTGGCCACGATGCATAGATCATGGAACATCTGACCCTCGGCCCCCTGACCCGCGCATCGGGCACGGTGCGCCTGCCTGGCTCGAAGAGCATCTCCAACCGCGTGCTGCTGCTGTCCGCGCTGGCAACCGGTGAAACGCGCGTGCGCGATCTGCTCGATTCCGACGATACGCGCGTCATGCTGGAGGCCCTCAAGGTGCTGGGCGTGACCTGGCGCCGCGAAGGCGGCGACTGCATCGTCAATGGCGTGGGCGGGAATTTTCCGAACAAGGCCGCGGATCTGTTCATGGGCAATGCGGGCACGGCGATCCGGCCGCTGACCGCTGCGCTGGCGCTGCAGGGTGGCACATACAGACTGAGCGGCGTGGCGCGCATGCATGAGCGGCCGATTGGCGATCTGGTCGATGGCCTGCTGCAAGTGGGCGCCGCGATCGAATATCTTGGAACGCCCGGCTATCCGCCGCTGCAGATCCGGCCCGCGCAGATCCAGATCGACGCGCCGATCCGCGTGCGTGGCGATGTGTCGAGCCAGTTTCTGACGGCGCTGCTGATGACGCTGCCGATGGCATCGGCAAAGTCTGGCCGCATCGAGATCGAGGTAGTGGGCGAGCTGATTTCCAAGCCCTATATCGAGATCACGCTGAATCTGCTGTCGCGCTTCGGTATCAACGTGGAACGCCAGGGCTGGGAGCGCTTTGTGCTGCCGGCCAATGCGCAGTTCCGTTCCCCGGGCGAGATCTATGTCGAGGGCGATGCTTCGACGGCGTCTTACTTCCTGGCGGCCGGCGCGATTGGTGGTGGGCCGGTGCGGGTGGAGGGCGTTGGTATGTCGAGCATCCAGGGCGACGTGCGCTTTGCCGAGGCGTTGAACCGCATGGGCGCGAACGTGATGGCGGGCGACAACTGGATCGAGGTGCGCGGCACCGAGCGCGACGACGGCCGGCTGAATGGCATCGAGCTCGACTGCAACCATATCCCCGATGCGGCCATGACGCTGGCGGTGGCTGCACTGTTCGCGGATGGCGCAACCAAGCTGACCAATATCGCCAGTTGGCGCGTCAAGGAAACCGACCGCATTGCCGCGATGGCGACGGAGTTGCGCAAGCTCGGTGCGGAGGTGGAAGAGGGCGCGGATTACCTGAAGGTGACGCCCCCGGCCTCCGCGGAGGCATGGCAGACCCCGGCGGACGGAATTGGCACCTATGATGATCACCGGATGGCCATGTGTTTCTCATTGGCCGCTTTCGGGCCATTGCCGGTGCGGATCAACGAACCGGGCTGCGTGGCGAAGACGTTCCCGGAGTATTTCTCGGTGTTTGCCGGGGTGGCGCGGTAAGCGCTGGCTCCGGTTCAATAGCAGGTGTCAGGCGGCGGCCAGACCAGGCGCTGCCGGTGTATCGAGCTTTGCCGCGAGGTTTGCGCGGCGCTCGCGGCGGTCCCAGTACTTGTCGAAGAAATAGTGGGCCACCGTGTTGACCGCCGGCTCGATGAACGTGATGGCTCCGCTGATGGCCAGGCTGCCGGTCAATGCATAGGTCACGCTGAAGGCGATGCCCAGATGCATGATGCCGAAGGTCAGGGTTTTAGCCATGATGGAGTGCCTCGCGTCGAAATATCAGGATGGTTGCGCAGCGTCTTTTGTGGGACCGGCAGCGCCGCTGCCGCGCAACCATGAACCAAATGATAACGATACTCAATTGATATCTAAAATCAATAGTTTCAAGCTAATCAATAAAGAATGACTATCATCGATGTCATCACCATAGATGGTCCGACCGCGTCCGGCAAAGGCACGGTGGCCCACAAGGTGGCAGATGCCCTTGGTTTCCACCTCCTCGACAGCGGCGCGCTCTATCGGCTGGTGGCGTTGGCCAGCGAGCGAGCCGGCGTGGATGTCGGTGAGGTCGACACCCTTGCAAAGATCGCTCTGCGCCTCGATGTGAAGTTCGGCCCGGACCGGGTCTGGCTGGCGGGGGAAGAAGTCAGCCAGCTGATCCGGCAGGAAGCCATCGGCAACCGGGCCTCCGCGCTGGCTGTTCACCAGCCCGTGCGTGATGCGCTGACGGCACTCCAGCGGGCGTTTCGCAAGCTGCCCGGCCTGGTGGCGGACGGGCGCGATATGGGCACCGTGATCTTTCCGGAGGCCCGCCTCAAGGTGTTTCTGACCGCGAGTGTCGAGGCGCGCGCCCGCAGGCGCTATAAACAATTGATTGATAAGGGAATTTCTGCTAATATCGAAGACC
>DAIOET010000280.1:0-5766 GCA_036746135.1 Cupriavidus sp. | reverse complement strand
GACGGCGCGCACATCCAGGTGCTGCTGCTGACGCTGTTTTTCCGCCATTTCCCGAAGCTGATCGATCTCGGTCACGTCTGCGTGGCACGCCCGCCGCTGTTCCGCGTCGACGCGCCCGCGCGCGGCAAGAAGCCCGCCCAGAAGCTCTACGCACTGGACGAAGGCGAACTCGAAGCCATCCAGGACAAGCTGCTCAAGGATGGCGTCAAGGACGGCGCGTGGCAGATTTCGCGCTTCAAGGGTCTGGGCGAAATGAGCGCCGAGCAGCTCTGGGAAACGACGATGAACCCGGACACCCGCCGGCTGCTGCCGGTGGCGCTGGGCGAATTCGACCTGCCGCAGACCGTCACCATGATGAACATGCTGATGGGCAAGGGCGAAGCCTCGCAACGCCGGAGCTGGCTGGAAGAGAAGGGCAACGAGGTCGAAGCCGACATCTGACGGCCAGACCTGAAGGAGCGATGATGCAGGAACGAGTGGGGCAACAGCGGATCAGGCGGATCAAGGCACAGGCGAAGCGCCTGGCTTGCACGCTGGCCGCGCTCGGCGCGTTCGGCATCGCCGCTCCGGTCCACGCGGAGTTGTGGGGTTACATCGACAGCGACGGCGTGGCGCACTTTGCCGATACGAAGCTCGACGGCCGCTACAAGCTGTTCATGAAGGACGGCGGCCAGTTCGATTCGGGCAATCTTGGCCATAGCGGTGTGATCACGCTGGGCGAAAAGGCCAGTCCGGGTAAGGACAAGCTGTTCCGCTACCTGCTCAACCATCCGAATATCCGCACTGTCGAACCGATCATCGAGCAGGTGGCCGGGGCGCAGAATGTGGACCCGGCCCTCGTGAAGGCGGTGATGGCGGTGGAAAGCGGTTTCAATGCATCGGCCGTGTCGCCGAAGGGTGCCATCGGCCTGATGCAGGTGATTCCGGATACCGGCGCGCGCTTTGGCATCGCGGCGGACAAGCGCCGTACCGTCGAAGAGAAGCTGGTCGATCCGAAGCTGAACATTTCGGCCGGCGTGCGTTACCTTCGCTTTCTGATGGAGCTGTTCCCGAACAATCTGGAACTGGTGCTGGCGGCCTACAACGCCGGAGAGGGCGCGGTGCAACGCTACAACAACCAGATTCCGCCGTTCCCGGAAACGCGCCAGTATGTGAGCACCGTGCTGGAGTTCTATCGGCTGTACCAGCCCTCGGCCGGGGGCGTGATCCGCACCGGGGTGGCGGCGGACAGGGTGCGCATGGTGATTGGCGGCGGCCGCCGGCCGATGCCCTGACGCGACGTTCGCACAATATCGGGCGCTATTTCCGGCGGTCTTGTCACCCACTTCCTTTAGAATCCCACGCTGACTGCAATTGCCGGAAGCCTGGCGCGTCCGCGCCGGGCATGCCGAACCCTTGCCTAACATGGATCAAGCAGATACTACGTTTCAGCCCGAAGAGCCGGCGGATTCGCTGACCCTCGCGCGGTACGCCGAGCGCGCCTACCTCGATTACGCCGTGAGCGTGGTCAAGGGCCGTGCCCTGCCCGAAGTGGCGGACGGCCAGAAGCCCGTGCAGCGCCGCATCCTCTACGCGATGCAGGCGATGGGCTTGCGCGCCGATGCCAAGCCGGTGAAGTCCGCCCGTGTGGTCGGCGAGGTGCTCGGTAAATTCCACCCGCACGGCGACCAGTCCGCCTATGACGCACTGGTGCGCCTGGCGCAGGATTTCTCGCTGCGCTACCCGCTGATCGACGGCCAGGGCAACTTTGGCTCGCGCGACGGCGACGGCGCCGCGGCGATGCGCTACACCGAAGCCCGCCTGACCCCGATCTCGCGCCTGCTGCTCGACGAGATCGACTTGGGCACGGTCGATTTCCTGCCGAACTACGACGGTTCGGAGGAAGAACCGAAGCTGCTGCCCGCGCGGCTGCCGTTCGTGCTGCTGAACGGCGCGTCCGGCATTGCCGTGGGCATGGCCACCGAAATCCCGCCGCACAACCTGCGCGAGGTGGCTGGCGCCGCGGTGGCGATGATCCGCAACCCGAACATTTCGCTGGCCGAACTGCTGGCGATCATGCCGGGGCCGGACTACCCGGGCGGCGGTCAGATCATCTCGCCGGCGTCGGAAATCGCCCAGATCTATGAGAACGGCCGCGGCAGCCTGAAGGTGCGCGCGCGCTGGACCATCGAGGAAATGGCGCGCGGCCAGTGGCAGATGGTGGTGACCGAGCTGCCGCCGAACACGTCGGCGCAGAAGGTGCTCGAGGAAATCGAGGAAATCACCAACCCGAAGATCCGCACCGGCAAGAAGGCGCTGACGCCCGAGCAGACCCAGCTCAAGACCACGATGCTGGCCGTGCTGGACGCCGTGCGCGACGAATCGGGCAAGGACGCCCCGGTGCGGCTGGTGTTCGAGCCAAAGAGCAAGAACACCGAACAGCAGGACTTCATCCAGACCCTGCTGGCGCATACCAGCCTGGAATCCGGTGCGCCGATCAACCTGGTGATGATCGGCACCGATGGCCGGCCGCGCCAGAAGGGCCTGCAGGAAATCCTGCGCGAATGGATCGAATTCCGCTTTGCCACGGTCACGCGCCGCACGCGCTTCCAGCTGAACAAGGTGGAGGACCGCATCCATATCCTCGAAGGCCGGATGCTGGTGCTGCTGAACATCGACGAGGTGATCCGCATCATCCGCGAGAGCGATGATCCCAAGCCCGCGCTGATCGAGGCGTTCCGCCTCAGCGACCGTCAGGCCGAGGACATCCTTGAAATCCGGCTGCGCCAGCTGGCGCGCCTGGAAGCGATCAAGATCGAACAGGAACTGGCGAAGCTGCGCGACGAGCAGGCCGAGCTGGACGTACTGCTGAAGTCCGAGACCATGATGCGTCGCAAGATCATCAAGGAGATCGAGCAGGACGCCAAGCAGTACAGCCCGGAAGACAAGGACCCGCGCCGCACGCTGATCCAGGAGGCCAGCCGCGCCGCCGCCGAGGTGAAGGTGATCGACGAGCCGGTGACCGTGATCATGTCGGGCAAGGGCTGGGTGCGCACGCGCCAGGGACACGGCCACGATCCGTCGCAGTTCACGTTCAAGGCCGGCGACAGCCTCTATGCCACGTTCGAATGCCGCACCGTCGATACGATGCTGGCGTTTGGCAGCAATGGCCGGGTCTACTCGGTGGCCGTTTCCGGCCTGCCGGGCGGGCGTGGCGACGGGGTGCCGGTGACCACGCTGATCGACCTGGCCACGGGCTCGCAGATTGCCCATACGTTCGCGGGCGGCGCCGAGCAGCGCATGCTGATCGCCACGGCCGGCGGCAATGGCTTCCTCACGAAGGTTGGCGACATGATCAGCCGCCAGAAGGCCGGCAAGGCGTTCATCACGCTCGATGATGGCGACACGATGCTGCAACCGGCACCGGTCAGCGATGAAGCGACCCACGTGGCGTGCTTCTCGGCGAATGGCCGTCTGCTGCTGGTGGGGCTGGACGAGGTGAAGGTCCTCTCGGCCGGCGGACGCGGCGTGATCCTGATGGAACTGGAGCCAAAGGAAACACTGGAACAGGCCGTGCCGGTTGGCGCGCCGGGTCTGCTGATTTCGGGCACCGGCGTCCGTGGCGGCAAGGTGCCGCCGCAGAAGCTGGCTGGCAAGACGCTGATGCCTTATGTGGGCAAGCGCGCCCGCAAGGGCAAGGCGATCGAGCCGCGTCTCAAGGAAGTGAAGCTGGAACCGGTGAAGGTACCGGAGTAATCCGATATCGGAGGGAACACCGCTCGGTGTTTCCCTCGCTCCGCGTTCAATGCCGAATGGTTGCTCCCCTCTCCCGCATGGCGGAAGAGGAGCGGGGGGAGAGGGCAAGGCAGTTCAAATTGCGGTCATCGCATCCCGAGCCGCTGGCCCTTTCCCCCAACCCCTCCCACGCTGTGGAAGAGGGGCGTCTCATCGGTCCGCACGGCCTCCCCCCCATCGCCAACCGCGACCCCCTCTTGCCATTTCGTGATATCCCTCGCCAGCCTGACGGCGAGTATCTGCCGTACCATGTCGGCACCCTGCCCATTCCGCTTGGCAGGCGATCATCGTCACGTCATGTCCTCCACGCCCCTGCTTGTCGAGCCATCGCTCGCCCCGCCTCCCAACGCCCGCACGCTGTTCCTTGAATTCGCCCGCATGGGCTTGTCAGGCTTTGGCGGCGTGCTGCCGTTCGTGCGGCGCTCGGTGGTGGAGCGCAACCGCTGGCTCAACGATCGGGATTTCGTCGAGATCCTGAGTCTCGGACAGGTGCTGCCGGGTCCGAACGTCATCAACCTGGCGCTGATGCTGGGCCTGCGCTTTGCTGGCCTGCGCGGTGCGGTTGCGGCGTTCAGCGGGCTGGTGTTCGTGCCGATGGTGGTGGTGCTGTGCGTGATGGGCCTGTACCTGCGCTACCAGGACGTGCCGCAGGTGCGGCAGATGCTGGCGGGGATGACTGCCGTGGCTGCCGGCCTGGTGTTGTCGACGGGCGTGAAGCTGGCGCAGAGCCAGCCGCGCTCGGTGCGCGCCCTCGTCATCGGCGTGGTGGCGTTCGTGGCCATCGGCTGGTTGCGTTGGCCGTTGTTGCCGGTCATGGCCGTGCTGGTGCCCGTCGCGCTGGTGCTGGAATACCGCGCCATGCGCAAGGGGGCATGATGGCGCCACCGGAAATCCTGCGCGATCTGCTGAGCCACTTCGGCATGCTGTCGCTGCTTGCCGTGGGCGGGGGCGGCACGGTGATTCCCGACATGCACCGCTACCTGGTGGAAGCCAATCACTGGATGACCGACGAGCAGTTTGCCGCGCTGTACGCCATCTCGCAGGCGTCGCCGGGGCCGAACATCCTGTTCGTGGCGCTGTTCGGATGGCAGGTGGCCGGCGCGGCCGGCGCGTTCGCATCGATGCTCGGCATCTGCGGGCCATCCAGCGTGATCGCGCTCGGGTTCGAATATTTCGCCGGACGCTCGCCGCATGCGGTCTGGCCGGTGCTGATCAAGCGGGGCCTGTCGGCGCTGACCATCGGCCTGCTGATGTCCACGGGATGGGTGCTTGCCACCAGCGTCGACCATAGCTGGACGGCCGCTGCGGTGACGCTTGTGACGGTGGGGCTGATGCTGAAGACCAAGGTCCACCCGCTGCTGCTGGTGGCCCTGGGCGCGGGGGCAGGGCTGCTGGGGCTGGTGTAGAGGTATGCAAGCATGCGCCCCCGAAAGCAACTGGGGGCGCAAACAAGCAGCTTCCGCGATTACTACTTCAACGGCAGCACCAGGATGCTGGTGGCCGCCGGGCGGGCGCGCATGGCGGCGAGCCAGCGCTCCAGGTTTGGCCGCGGCGCATGTGGCACCGGCGTGCCCATCCAGCGGTGCGCGGCGCAGGCCAGCGAGATGTCGGCCATCGTGAAGCGATCGCCGCCGATGAACTCGCGGTTCGTCAGCGCATCGTCGAGCATCTTCGCCAGCGGCTCGGTGCGCTCGCACGATTTGTCGATGATGGTCTGGTCGCGCTGGTCCTCCGGCGTGCGGACCATCTGCAGGAAGGCCTGCACCATCGCCGGGCTGAACGTCGTGGTCTGCCAGTCCATCCAGCGGTCGGCCGAGGCACGCTGCTTGACGTCGGACGGCCACAGCGTGTCTTCGCCATAGCGCGCGCACAGGTAGCGCACGATCGCGTTCGACTCCCACAGCACGAACGGTTCGCCGGCCACGTCGGTGTCGCGAAAATCCTCGATCACCGGAATCATCCGGTTCGGGTTCAGGCGCACATACGCTTCGG
>DAIOET010000279.1:3708-5767 GCA_036746135.1 Cupriavidus sp. | reverse complement strand
CGGCGCAGCAGAGCTATATCGCGGGCGGCATCAATCGCGTGCTGCTGGCCACCGATGGCGACTTCAACGTCGGCATCACGGACTTCCGTCAGTTGAAGAATCTGGTCGAGGAAAAGCGCCAGTCGGGCGTGTCGCTGTCCACGCTCGGCTTTGGCACCGGCAACTACAACGACCGTCTGATGGAGCAACTGGCCGATGCCGGCGATGGCGCGTACTCGTATATCGACAACCTCATGGAGGGCAACAAGGTACTCGTCAGCGAACTGACCTCGACGCTTGCCACCATCGCTCGTGACGTCAAGATCCAGGTCGAATTCAATCCCGCCACCGTGCGTGAATACCGGCTGATCGGCTACGAAAACCGCATGCTGGCCCGCGAGGACTTCCATAACGACAAGGTCGACGCCGGCGATATCGGCGCGGGGCATACCGTCACGGCGCTCTATGAACTGACGCTGTCCGATGGTCCGGGGCTGATCGATGAACTGCGCTACCAGCCGGCCGCGCGGCCCGCCGCAAACCGTGGCGACGAACTCGCGCATGTCAAGCTGCGCTACAAGCGCCCCGGTGCCGGTGCAAGCGAACTGACCGACGTCACGGTCGCACGCCAGGCCATCCGCCCGCTGGCACAAGGTGACGACGATTTCCGCTTCGCCGCCGCGGTCAGTGGCTTCGGCCAGGTGCTGCGCGGTGGCAAGTTCACCGGCAACTGGACGCTCGACGATGCCCGCGCGCTGGCCCAGGATGCGCGCGGCACCGATCGGTTCGGTTATCGCGGCGAATTCCTCAAACTCGTCGCGCTTGCCCGATCGTTGCAAACGACCCCGCCACCGGCCGGCGACGGCGCGCGCTGACAGGCAATCTATACTCGTCACCATGACTCCCGTCCCCGACACACCCGATATCGCCGCCCTGCCCGATGCCGACCTGATGCTGCTGGTCGCCGGCGGCGTCATCGAGGCCCCCATCGGCGAACTGTTCCGCCGGCATAACGGTGGCCTGTTCAACTACGTGGCGTGGCTGTGCCGGGGCGATACCGGCGAAGCCGAGGACATCGCGCAGAAGACCTGGATCCAGCTGATGACGCGCTGCGGCGACTACATGCCCACCGCCGCCTTCCGCACCTTCCTGTTCCAGATTGCGCGCAATGCCTGGCTGGACCAGGTGCGCAGCGCGCATGCCCGCCTGCGCGAATCGATCGAAGATCACGACGCCGAAGTACCTTCGGACGATTTGACGCCAGAGGCCGAGGCGCAACTGCGGCAGCATCTGGCCAGCGTGCGCCAGGCGCTGCTGCAGTTACCCGTTGCACAGCGCGAAGTGGTGGTACTGCGCTACTTCAGCGATATGAGCGTCGAGGAAATCGCCGCGCTGCTGGGTGAGAAATTCGAAACGGTGAAGAGCCGGCTGCGCTATGCGTTCGCACGACTGCGCACCACGCTGGCCGATGGCGGCGGCGCAATGACGCAGGAGTCGCGGCCATGACGACGATCCGGCCAGACACACCGCCGCGTGATGCCGCCGACCGGTTCATCGACGGCGAAGACCGCCTGTCCGAACTGCTGCGCGCGTTGCCGCGATACGAAGCGCCCGCGAGCCTGGCCGTTGCCGTGACCACGGCCGCGCGCGCCGTACAGGCTCGCATGGCCGCCGAAGCGGAACGCGGTGCGGATCAGCATGCGGCGCGAGCGTCCGCGCCCGCGCCGGCATTCACCGCCCCTGCAACGCTTGCCGATGTCGTGCAGCGTGAGGCGGCAAAGATGCAGTCCGCACAATCGGCACGGCGCGACGTCGTGTTCGATCACGTGGCGCAGGGCAAGCCCGCCGCCGACGTGCTTGGCGCGCGTGTCAGCGACGCCACCGAGGCATGGCTACGGACCCAGGCCACGGCGCATCGCGAAGCAACGGCTCCGGCAGCGCCGGCACGACGACATGGGCGCCTGTCACGCTGGTGGAGGTCGCTCGGCGTCGCGGCCACTGCGTTCGCCGTGGCCGGCCTGGCCGCCAAGATCGTGCTGAGCCAGCTCGATGACGGGACACCGACGACCGCATCGTTGTC
>DAIOET010000279.1:0-3608 GCA_036746135.1 Cupriavidus sp. | reverse complement strand
CGCCGTCCGAATCGTCATCCGATGCCTTGCGCGGCGCCTCGCCTGCCCCGTTGCCCGAGCGGGCGGCGCCGAAGGCCGAGGCCATGCGCCGGCCGACAACGCCCTCGCCCGCAGCGCGCAAGGAAAGCGCGCCGTCACCGGCCGTGGCATCCACCGCCGACCGGCAACCCGCGCCTGTGGCACCTCCAGTGGTGGCGCCGTATGTGGCACCGCCCGCGGCACCGCCAGCGCTATCCGCAATGCAGGCGCAGGCCGACGCCGCACCCGCCTTCGCACCTCCGCCCCCGCCTGCACCGGCACCGTCTTACGCTGCGCCAGCCGTAGCCGCGGAAGCGCGCGTGCGTCGGATGCCGCAAGCGGCCTTGCTGGCCGCGCCGACACCCGCTGGATCGCCCGCTGCGTCGAAGGCTGCCGTGGCATCTGCCGAGAGCGCGTCCGGCAGCGCGAAAGAGAACGCGGCGGAAAGATCGGCGACCGTTACGCTCGAAGACGATCCCGCATCGGTGGCCATGCAGTGGCGCCCCGGAAAATCGCTACACGTCTGGAGCGCCGAGCCCGACAACGCGGCCGTGCGCGACTGGGTGGCACGGCTCTGGGCCGCCATGCCCACCGATGCGCGGCCCGCCGCGCCCTATGGCGTCCAGCGCGACGATGCCCTGCCACGCGGACAACTACGGATCGAGCAGACGGTGGAGAAACCGGCGGGCAAATGAAAAACGGGAGGCCTCAGCCTCCCGTTTTTCTTCGCGCTCCGTCACGCCATGCGATTACAGCGTGGTGAACGACCAGTTCAGGTTCACGCCCTGCCCGTTCAGCGTGCCGCTGACGGTGACGTTGTATCGCGCCTTGCTTGCCAGCGGCGTGCGCGGCGTGCAGATCGCCAGGCCGCGCGCGGCGCTGGACATGCCCGACGTACGCGCATCCACCTTTTCGCACGCGACGGCGTTGCCCGATGCATCGGCAATCGAGAACGTGTCCGCGTTGAAGGTCAGGCCCGTGTTCACCGCCTGCACCGACACCGGGTAGCCCATTGTCTGGCCCGCGTATGCCGGCGCCGGATTCGGGCTTTCGTTGTTGACCCAGCTCACCGGCACATCGGCCTGGCCGTTGTACGGATAAGCCACCATCTGGTTGTCGGCGCCGCCCTGGCTGCGGTCGGCAAGGTCGATGGTCTGGAAATAGTAAGCCTGCGTGCCGCCGCTGCTGCCGGCGCCCACGCTTTCGGCAAACCCGCTGCCAGCCGACCCGTAGCTGCCCAGCAGTGCCGAGCGGTGGAACGGCGCGTCCATCAGGTCGACCACGAGCTGGTCCTTGGGCGTCATCGACAGCGCTGCACCGGCCTGCGACGTCCAGCGGTTTGCACCGGCCACCACTTCCGCCGTGGCATTGGTCGGGTATGCGGCCTGGATGCGGTCGTTCGGCGCCGCACCGGTGTAGCCCGTCTTGCCGGACTGCTCGTCGTGGGTCAGCGTGTTGTTGGCCAGCATGTAGGCCGTGTGATTCTGCGCAACCGTATTGAGCGCGTCGCGTGCCGTCAGCGGTGCCAGGCCCACCTGCTCACGACGGTAGTTCGCGTAGCACAGGCCCGCGCTGCGCGCATCGGCAAGCGTCTGATAACCCGACACACCGGCGCCGCGCGCGGGCAGCAAGGCCACCGAACCGGTCACAGGTGCCGGAGCGCTTCCGGAAACGGTGTAGCACGCGCGGTCGGTGCCACCTGTCGTAGGGGCGCCGGACGTCGGCGACGACTGGGCCCCGGCGCCCGTGGCTGCCGACTGGGCCGCGGTGCCACCCGACGATGACGATCCGCCACCATCGCCCCCGCCACCGCACGCTGCAAGTGCCAGCGCAGCGGAAGCGGCAATGACGCCGAGTGCGATGGGCCGGCCGTTGATGAAAGCAGTGCGCAAGTGTTTCCCTGGCATGTGAAGTCGCCTCGATGTAATAGTCTGAATTGGGGAAACTGCCCGCATCCCGGCGCATGGCCGGGACGACGCCTGGGCGCTGCTGCGCCGCGATGTGAGGCGTCCGGGACAGATGGAACGGAGTGATGGTAAGGATGCCCACCACCACCGTCCACCTTTCGAACATTTTCTTACGCTGTGATCCGAGCGCGCTGCACGCTCAGCGCGAACGTGGCGGCTGTGCGCTATGCGGCGGGATCGGCAGGTACCGCCGACACATCGCCCATGCCGGAGCCGAGCGACGTCATGACGGCCATCAGTTGCTCGCGCAGCCAGCGATTGGCCCCGTCGTTCTCGCCACCCGCGTGCCAGTACAGGTGCAGCTCCAGCGATGGCACCTTGAACGGCAGCGACAACAGGCGGTTGGCATACGGCTCGTTGGCGATGCGCGCATAGCGCAGCGGCAGCGTGGCCAGCAGGTCGGTGCAACTGACCACGCGGCAGGCCGCCGCATAGTGCTGGCAGCGCAGCCTTACGCGGCGCGTCAGGCCCATGCGGTGCAATGCCTGGTCCTCAAGTCCGGCGCCGCGCCGGCGCGACGACACGTGGACATGCTCGGCCGAGAGGTAGCGCTCCAGCGTCAGTTCCTTTTTCACGAGCGGATGATCGCGCCGCGCCAGCACGACCATAGGATCCGACATGAAGGCCGAATGGTGGATGGCCGGCGAGACCGGCAGCAGGATATCGATCGCGGTATCGAGCGTGCCGGCCAGCAGTTCGGATTCCATCTCGCGCCGGTCGAACCGGATGGCCGCGATCTCGACCTGCGGCGCCACCGAGGTCACGCGCGCCATCAACGGCGGCAGCAGCGTGCTTTCCAGCGCGTCGCGCATGCCGATGGTGAAGCGCCGCGTGGTATTGGCGGGATCGAAGTGCGGCGTGTCCTGCAGGGTGCGCGCAAACGACTGCAGCGCGCCGCGCACCTCGCCTGCCAGCGAGCGCGCCAGCGGCGTCGGCGCCATACCCTGCCCGCGCCGCTCGAACAGCGGATCGTCGAACAACGTGCGCAGCCGCCCCAGCGCGTGGCTCACGGCCGGCTGCGTCAGGTTCAACTGGCGCGCGGCCGCGGTAATGCTCCCCTCGCTGTAGATGGCGTCGAACACGACGAAGAGATTGAGATCGATCCGGCTCAGTTGCATGGCACCTTCCTGCGCAAGTACTTCACTGATGCGTCAATGTCGCGCATTCTGGCATGGAATGCAGCATATTGATACTGACCAATCCAGAAAATTCATTTTTCTTATTTGAAGCGTTCCGCTAGAGTAGCCACAGTCGGCACGGCGTGCCCACCAAACCCCCGAGGAGACCCCATGCAATTCGAGTACTCGCCCAAGGTCAAGGAGATGCAGGCCAGGCTGCTGGCCTTCTTCGACAAGCACATCTATCCGAACGAGAAGCGCTTCTACGCCGAAGTGCAGGCCAACCGCGAGGCCGGCAACGCATGGGTGCCGACCAAGGTGGTGGAAGAGCTGAAGCCGCTGGCCCGCGAAGCCGGCCTGTGGAACCTGTTCCTGCCGCGCTCCAAGCGTGCGCCGGAAGGCCTGTCGAACCTGGAATACGCACCGATGTGCGAGATCATGGGCCGTGTGCCCTGGTCGGCCGAAGTGTTCAACTGCGCCGCGCCGGACACCGGCAACATGGAAA
>DAIOET010000278.1:4111-5798 GCA_036746135.1 Cupriavidus sp. | reverse complement strand
GCCACGTCGGACGCATTCACGGCCAGCGCGCTGGCCTGCTTGGCGCTATCGGCGTTCTGACGCACGATGCTGGTCAGTTCTTCCATGCTCGACGCCGTTTCCTGCAGCGACGACGCCTGTTCCTCGGTACGTTGCGACAGGTCGGTATTGCCGGCGGCGATCTGGCTCGTACCCGTGGCGATGGCCTCGGTGCCGTTGCGCACTTCGGTGACGATGCCCAGGATGTTGTCGTTCATCTCACGCAGCGCTTCGAGCAACTGGCCGGTTTCGTCATGACTGTCGACGTCGATGCGGCTGCTCAGGTCGCCAGCGGCCACGGTGCGGGCAAAGCCCACCGCACGATGCAGCGGCCGCGTGATGCCGATGGTCAACCACCAGGCGAAGGCCACGCCAATCGCCAGCGCGATCACGCCCAGCGTGATCAGGCCATTGCGGGCGCTTTCGTAGATGGCGTTGATCTCGACGGCGGTGGCATCGATCGATGCGCGCTGGATGTCGAGCAGTTTCTGGATCTCGCCCAGGTAGGCATCGCCGGCCGGCACGAATTCGGTTTCAAGCACCTTGTTCGCCTCGTCGGTCAGCCCTTCGGCCTTGAGCTTGGTGATCTTGTCGCGCGAATCGTTATACGGATTGCGTACCACCAGGATGCGCTGGAACGCGGCCTTCTCGGCGTCGGACGTCAGCATCGGCTGCATCTTGTCGCGCAGCGCCGCGATGGCGTCGGTGGAGTATTTCGTTTCCTTGGCGAAGAATGTGCCAAGCGTGGGGTCGCTGCTGCGTGCCACGGCCGTGGTACGACGCACGCTGGCATACATCAGCCGGTACCAGTCGCTGACCACACGCTCCTTGGCCAACGGTTCCTGCATCATCGCGTGCGTACGGCCCGCAACTTCCTGCAGACGCAGCACACCCAGCACGGTCATGAGCGTCGACAACACCATCACCACGCCAAAGCCAATGCCAAGGCGCACACCAATACCAAGATTCTTCATTTCTTCTACCTGATCGATTGGTTCGTGGCAGGCCGGATGTCGCACGCTGCGCCCGGCCGCTCCTCCTGCGTTCGTGCGCACGAAACATGTACGCATGAGCAGACATTGGAAGACCTAACGGCCGCACGTAGAAGAAACTTGAGACAAATATCAGGGAAAACGCGAATTGCGGGCGCAGATTCACGTTGAAAGCCAACTGTAATGTTGGCGCCTATTTGTGGTGCGTTATCACCGAGGACGGACTGAACCAGTATGGCAATAGCGACAGCGCCACCACGGCAACGGCGGAGAAGAAGATGGCCGAATACGTATTGGCCACGGGCCAGTCGCGCAGGTGGCCCGCGTTGGCGATCAGTCCAAACCCCCACGACGTGAGCGCCGAACCCAGGAACACGAAGGTATTGAGCAGGCCCAGCCCGCGGCCGCGCTTGGCCGGCGTAATCAGCGCGCGGCCCTGCGCCATCACCAGCGGATGGAGCATGCCGATCGTCGACAGCAGCGCCATCATGCCCACGCCAGACACCACGCCGGTGTCCGGCCAGATTGTCAGCACGATGCCGCCCGTCATCGACAGGCAGGCCCACGCGCCGATAGTGGTCTTGAGCGTGCTGCGCCGGACCAGTACCGGCAACAGGAACGCCGTGGCAAAGCCCGCCAGGCTCAGCAGCGTCAATGCCACGCCGCGCGTGCCGGCC